>CAUJJP010000071.1 GCA_963205525.1 Pseudomonadota bacterium
CTTGACCCCCACGGGGGGCGGGCTGGGCGCAGCCCGGTCCTGGGGGCCCTCAGAGCCTGTGAAGGTATGAATCATGCCCGCGCCGGGGTGGCCCCGACAGAGGGCCCACTCGTCGTTGCGAAGCTTCGCCGGGGCCCAACCCCGGCTGTGCTTCACGCCTGGATCGGGCCCGCTGTCGGGGCCTACGCGGGCATGAGTCATATCTCCACAGGCTCTCAGTGCAGCAAGGTCCCGGGCCTGGGCGCGTGCGCGCCGAAGGCCGTCTGCGCATCCTGCACCGCCTGTCCCTGCAGCGCCAGCGCGGTCCAGCGCCCGACCAGCCGGCCCGCCACCTGGCGCAGCGCCGGGGGAATGGCGTCGTGCTGCTGCAACGCGCGCAGGTTGTGGGCGATGCGGCGCGCACCGGCGCCCGGGGGCGCCGCAGGTGACGCGCCTGGGTGCGCCGCAGGTGACGCGCCGGGCGGCGCCGCAGGCGAAGCGCCTGGCGGCGCCAGTGGCTGTGCGCCGGCCTCGGGGGCCGCGAGCTGACTCATCAGCATCAAGGTCGAAGCCAGCAGGCCGATCGGACAGGCGCGGGCGTGGTCGGCGCAGGGATCGGGTTGCGGGTCGGGATCGGTGTCGTGGTTCATGGCGTGGAGTCGGTGCGCCGGGCGCAATGCAGTGAACAAGAAAACGCCGGGCCGCCCCAAGTCTTCTTGACCCCCTCGGGGGGCCGAGCCCGGACGAATCACCGTCCACTGCGGACGGTGCTTCGCCTGGCGAGGGCCATCGGGCCTGCAAGCCCGATGGCGGGTCGGGCGCAGCCCGGCCCTGGGGGTGAAACATGGATGGACTGCGGGCCGGAGGCAGCCGAGCGAAAGGGGCGCTCGGGCCGCTCGGGGCCGCTCAGGGCGGCAGCGCGGCGGCGTCCGTCGGGTCGACCTGCGCCAGTGCGCGCGCCAGGGCGTGGCGGCTCGGCGACTCGACGAAGACGCAGCGCTTGCCGGTGCGCTTGCAGTGGTCCTTCACCCGCCAGTAGGCGTCGTGGCTGATGCAGCCGGTCTGGCAGATCACGAGGTCGGCGGCGGCCAGGGTCGCGTCCAGGCGCGCCGCGCTGTCCTCCTCGCCGCCGTCGTGGTGCAGGAAGCGGCCACCCGTGCCCTCGACCAGCGCGCGGTAGGCCGGCACGCTGGCGGTGCGGCCGCCCACGCACAGCACGGCACGCTCGAGCAGCGTCGGCCAGGCCGGTGCCGGGGTCGGCGGCGTGGACGCTGCCGGCGGCGCGGACGCAGCCGGCTGCGCCGGCGGTTCGCGGTCGAAGCGGCGGCGCACGCTCACGCGCTGGCGGTCGAGTTCGTCCTCCAGCCGGGTGCAGCGGCGCTGCAGGCCCAGGATCTGATCGCGCAGGCCCTGGTTCTCGGCCGCCAGCGCCTGGCGCGTGGGCAGCGAAGGGGCCAGCCGCTGCCACTGCTCGAGCTGCTCGCGCAGCCCCTGCGCCTCGGTGGTGCGCAGCAAGGCTTGCGCACGCAGGCCGACGATGCCGCGCTGCAGGGCGTCGAGCTCGCGCGCGTGCTCGGCCGCCTGCTGGGCGGCACGCGCCTGCGCCTGCGCGAGCTGCTGGCCGAGGACGGCGTTCTCGTCGGCCAGCGCCTGCATCCGCCGGGCGTCGACCCGGGTCGCCATGCCGACCTGGTGCTGCAGCATGTGGACCTCGCCGAGCACGCGCTGGGCCAGCTCCTCGCCACAGCGCGGGTGCGTCAGCAAGGCCCAGAAGGCGCCCGGCAGTTCGCCGGCCTCGCACTGCTCGCGCCACCACTGGGCGAGCGCGGCCTCGCTCTTGAGCCGCGCCGCGCGCTGCAGTGCGAGCGCGTAGCGCAGCTCCAGCGCCTTGTGCACGCGCTCGGCCAGCGCGCTGCGGCTGCGGCACTCGGTGATCACGCCACAGTGCAGCTCGTGGTCGTCGGCCATCAGCCGCTCGCCGAAGGCCTTGTCCGCCAGCCGGCGCAGCACCGCGATCGGCATGCACACGCCGATCACCGGGCACAGGGTGTGCGCCGGCAGCTCCCACAGGCGGCGCCGTCGCGAGCCGGTGGCGCGCGCCGCGTCCTGCGCCTGGGCACAGCAGGCATAGTCCGCAGGGGCCGCAGGGGCCGCAAGGGCGGTTCGGGCGGGCAGGTCATGGTCCATGGTCGGGTTCCGGGATCGGGGGTCGGGATCGGGTGGTTCGGGTGGGTGCGCGCGCACCCGTCAGGGGTCCAGCCCGAGCTCGCACAGCGCCAGCGGCGGCTGGCCGTGCCAGAGCTCCAGCAGCAGGCCGCGCAGACGCCAGCCGGCACCGACAGCCGCCAGCGGCCGGTGCAGGGCGTCCAGCCGCAGCCGCCGGTGGTGGTGCGCCAGCTGCGCGGGGTCGCGCAGGCAGTGCAGGACGGCGCCGTCGCTCACCTGCACGAGAAGGCTGCTGCCGGCCGGCAGGCGATCCGCGAGCTCGCGCCACAGCCGCCAGCGCCGCCCACGCGGCTGGCTGTCGTCGAGGTCCAGCGCCAGCACCGGCCACTGAGCCGACGCCGCGGCCGGGCCGCTGCGCAGGCACTCGGCAGCGGCGACCACACCGACGCCGCGTCCGACGCCCTGGCCGTGCCGCCTGTGGCGCTCGCCGTGACGGCGCACCACGGCCTCGGTGCATGTCAGCAGCGCCTGGCGCACACGCGGGTCCGCGGCCCATGCCGGGGCGCAGACAGCGGTCGGCCCGACCGCGTGCGCACCGGGGTCCGCGCCGGTCGCCGCATCGGCGACGGCGCCCGTCACGGGCAGCCGGGCGGCTAGCACCGCCGTCGCAGCAGACCGGGTCTCGCGCATGGCGCCGACCGCGGGGCTACTTGGTGAGGATGAGCTTGCCCATCGCCGTCAGGCGCAGGCGATAGACGGCGTCGCCGTGCAGGATCTCCAGCTCGCGGCCGCCTTCGAGCAGGCTGCGGCTGTTCGTGCGTGGCACGCTGCGCAGCGGCGTGGCCGCCACGCCGTGGTGCAGGGCTGGGAGGCCTTCGGACGCAGCGGGTCCGAAGGCGGCTTCGCGGGGGCTGAACTGTTCACTCATGAGACTAACATTAATGCGAACCGTTCTCATTCCATATAGGTAGAAACCACTATCACCGCATGCTCATTCGGGCGCAGGCCTTCCTGCGGCGGCCCAGGTGACGGCCGCCGGGGTCGCTGCGCCATGGCGTGCCGCAGCGCCAAATGGACATTTGGGCATTTGGGCATTCACCCGGCGAGGCGCACGGCGACGACGTGCTTGCGTGGCGGCCTGCCCTTCTCACGCTCCTGTCACCCCCAGGCCCGCCGGCGTCAATGAGCGGTCAACTGCCGGCTCAGGTCGAAGCGTCCCGCAACGGACAGGGGCCCCGCCGCCAAGCCCGGCCGGCCAAGGCCGAGGGCGTCGCTCGCCCTGCCGCGCACCTGGCCCAGATCGATGGCAAGCCGCAGCGCACGCTGACCTCGGGGTCTGCTGCTGCATCCTGACGGGTGCACAATTGCATCATTTCACGCATCATCCGGAGCTCGCGCATGCGCACCACCGTCACACTGGATGACGGCCTGTACCAGCAGGCGCTGGAACTGGCCGCCCCGGGCATGGACAAGGGAGAGCTGTTCCGCGAGGCCTTGCGGACGTTCGTGCGCGTGCAGTCGGCCAAGCGCCTCGCAGCGCTGGGCGGCAAGGCGCCGCAGATGCAGCAGGTCCCGCGCCGACGCGCAGCGCCAACGGGTCAGGGCAGCTAGTCAGGGCAGGCAGCCGATGGACATCCTGGTGGACACCAGCGTCTGGGTGTCTCACTTTCGCCGCAGGAATTCCGATCTCGTGAGCCTGCTGGTGAGCGACGCGGTGCTGATCCATCCATTCGTGCTGACCGAGTTGGCCTGCGGCACGCCACCTGCGCCACGCCAGCGCACACTGGCCGATCTGGCGCGATTGCGCGCGGCGCAGCAGGCCAGCCAGCCGGAGGTGTTGGCGTTCATCGAACGCGAGCAGCTCTACGGACGGGGTTGCGGCCTGGTGGACATGAGCCTTCTGGCCTCCACCCGGCTGACGCCGGGCGCACGCCTGTGGACGCTCGACAAACCACTGGCTGCGCTGGCAGCGCGCTTTGACGTGGGGTGGGTCTGAAGCGAAGCGAGCTCGAGCCCGCGAGTGGACGCCGACGACTTCTCTGTCGTGGCGTCCTGTTCCCGGATGGTCGGCCGCCGTCCGCATCGCTCCAGCCTCGGTTCCGGTCTCCACTGGAGTGCATGAAGGAGGTCGGCGCAGGCCTGCCCTCATCCGAAACCGGCGTGCGCTGACGCACCGAGGCTGCACCGAGGCATCGCGGCACGCGCCGGCCGCGGCACATTCGGGCTGGCGTTTGTGCTGCAACGCAGCATAATCCGCTACCCCCTCCCGATGCGGCGCACCGGCGACACCCTCGCCAGGCATCCGTCGCCCTTCTTCCGGTCCGTGCCGGACCGCCTCGCCCGGATGCAGACCGCCGGCCGGAAGAAGCCAGACCGTCGCCACCTGCGCCGACTGCCGTCTCCACCGCCTCACCGCCGGGACCTGCATGACCGCCATCGAGAACACCGTTCCCCCGGCCATCGACCGCAGGCCGCTGACCCTACACCGCCTGCGCGCGATGCACGCCGCGGGCGAGAAGATCGCCATGCTCACCTGCTACGACGCGAGCTTCGCGCGCCTGCTCGACGACGCCGGGGTGGACGTGCTGCTGGTCGGGGATTCGCTGGGCATGGTGCTGCAGGGCCAGCCCAGCACGCTGCCGGTGTCGCTGCAGGACATGGCCTACCACACGCAGTGCGTGGCACGCGGCAATCGCCGCGCCTGGATCGTCGGCGACCTGCCCTTCGGCAGCTATCACGAGGGCGCCGATCAGGCCATGCGAAGCGCCGCCACGCTGATGCAGGCCGGGGCCCAGATGGTCAAGCTCGAAGGCGGTGGCTGGACCGCCGAGCTGGTGCGCTTCCTGGTCGAGCGCGGCGTCCCGGTGTGCGCCCACCTGGGGCTGACCCCGCAGTCTGTCCACGCCCTGGGCGGCTGGCGGGTGCAGGGGCGCGACGCGCCGGGCGCGCAGACGCTGCGCCGCCACGCCGCCGAGCTGGTCGATGCCGGTGCCGCCATGCTGGTGCTCGAGCTCGTGCCCGGGGCGCTGGCTGCCGAGCTGAGCGCGGCGCTGCCGATTCCCGTGATCGGCATCGGTGCCGGCAGCGGCTGCGCTGGCCAGGTGCTGGTGCTGCACGACATGCTGGGCCTGGGCAGCGGCGCCAGCCCGCGCTTCGTACGCAACTTCCAGGCCGGGGGCGGCAGCGTGGCGGACGCCGTGCGCCGCTACGTGGCGGCGGTGAAGGACGGCAGCTTCCCGAACGACTCCTTGCACAGCCACTGAGGTCCGCACCATGCAGCTCATCCACACCGTCCGCGATCTGCGCCAGGCCCTGGCCGGCAGCACCCGCAGCGCCTTCGTGCCGACCATGGGCAACCTGCACGAGGGTCATCTCTCGCTCGTCGCGCTGGCACGCGCGCACGGCGGCCCGGTGGTGGCCAGCGTCTTCGTGAACCGGCTGCAGTTCGCGCCGCACGAGGACTTCGACACCTACCCGCGCACGCTGGCGCGCGACTGCGAGCTGCTGCGCGAAGCCGGCTGCGACATCGTCTTCGCGCCCAGCGAGGCCGAGCTCTACCCCGAGCCCCAGGGCTACACGGTGCAGCCGCCGGGCGCACTGGCCGACATCCTGGAAGGCCGGTTCCGCCCCGGCTTCTTCACCGGCGTGTGCACGGTGGTGGCCAAGCTCTTCCACTGCGTGCAACCGGGGCTGGCGGTGTTCGGCAAGAAGGACTACCAGCAGCTGATGGTGATACGGCGCATGGTGCGCCAGCTCGCGATGCCGATCGAGATCCTGGCCGGCGAGACCACGCGCGCCGCCGACGGCCTGGCCCTGTCCTCGCGCAACGGCTACCTGAGCGCCGCCGAGCGCGCAGAGGCGGTGACGCTGTCGCAGCTGCTGCACGGCATCGCGGCCGAGCTGCAGGGCGGGCGGCGCGACTTCGAGGCGCTGGAAGACGCCGCCATGGCCAGGCTGCGCGCGCGTGGCTGGCAGCCCGACTACGTGGCCGTCCGGCGCCAGGCCGACCTCGCCCCGGCCACCGATGCCACCGACGCCCTGGTGGTGCTGGCCGCGGCGCGCATCGGCAGCACGCGGCTGATCGACAACCTGGAGATCGGCCGGCCGGCTTGAAGCGGGCGCCGTGTGGCGACGCTGTCGGCACCGCCGCGAAGGTCTAGCATCGCGCCATGAAGCACGCCATCGACACCCGCTGGATCCCGCTCGGCACCCCGGGCTTCGAGGGCCTGCTCGCCCTGCCCCCGGCCGGCCAGGGGCCGGGCCTGCTGCTGTGGCAGGAGATCTTCGGCGTCAACGCCCACATCCGCCGGGTCGCCGAGCAGTACGCGCTGGCGGGCTTCACGGTGCTCGCACCCGACGTCTTCTGGCGCAGCCAGCCGCGGCTGGAACTGGGCTACGACGCCGAAGCCGTCGCACGCGGCCGCACGCTCAAGGCTGCCTGCACGGCGCAGACCCTGCGCGCCGACCTCGACGCCGCCGCCGCCGCCCTGCGCGCGCTGCCGCACACGCGCGGCAGCGGCATCGGCAGCGTCGGCTACTGCTTCGGCGGCCAGCTCGCCTTCCTGAGTGCGGCCTGGTGCGGCACCCGCGCCGCGGTGAGCTACTACGGCGGCGGCATCGAGGACCAGCTCGCGCACGCTCCGGCAGTCCAGGGCGACCTGCTGCTGCACTACGCGGGCGAAGACGCGCACATCCCGGCGCCGGCCGTGCAGCGGGTGCGCGAGGCCACGGCCAAGCCCGGCAGCGCCTGCCACGTCTACCCCGGCACCCAGCACGGCTTCAACTGCTGGGAACGCGCAAGCTACGCGCCGGGCGCCGCGGCGCTGGCGCTCGGGCGCAGCCTGCAGTTCCTGGCCGAGCGCCTGTTCTAGGCATCGGGACGCCGGCCGAGCGCCAGCGCCGCCCGCGTTCAGGCCTGGCAGTGCGCGCTCAGGCCTGGCAGTGCGCGCACAGGCCGTACAGCGACAGCCGGTGTTCGACGAGCGCATAGCCGCGCGCGGCGGCCACGGCGCGCTGGCGCTGCTCGATCGCCTCGTCGAAGAACTCCTCCACGCGCGCGCAGCGCACGCAGATCAGGTGGTCGTGGTGCGGGCCGTCGTCGATCTCGAACACCGCCTTGCCGCCGTTGAAGCTGGTCCGGCGCACGATGCCGGCCTGCTCCAGCTGCGCCAGCACGCGGTAGACGGTGGCCAGGCCGACGTCGTCGCCACCGGCCGCGAGGTCGCGGTACAGCTCGTCGGCGCTCCAGTGGCGCCGGCCACCGGTGCGCAGCAGGTGCAGCACCTTGCGCCGCGGCGCGGTCGAGCGCAGGCCCAGCCCGCGCAGGCCAGCGTCCGGGTCGACCACGGGATCGCCGCTGACGCGGTCGGCCGCGGGTTCGAGGGGAACGATGGGATCGTCGTCGCGCGTGCTCATCAGGCCGCGGCAGCCAGCATGGGCATGCTGGACCGCGCCCCGCAGCACGAGGCAAGCGCCTGATCGAAGACGTCCTGCGCGCAATCCTGGCAGCAGCCGCAGGAAGACGCGACCCGGGTGTCGTCCTGCAACTGCTCGAAGCAGCGCGTGCCGGAACCCACCTCGCGCTGGATGTCGCGGTCGGAAATGCGGTGGCAGAGGCAGACGATCATCTTGTGTCCCAGGGATCCGATGAAGCTGGGGTCCATGCTATCGCAAACAAGAATCCGTCTCAATAAGATTTTTGCTTTTCTGTCTCGTTGTTGCGGGCATTGAAACGAGTCCGCGCGAAGTACCCCGGTCGGCGTCGGTGGCATGGCGAAGCACGCGGCCCGACCACTGACCCTGGATCCGGCAGTTGACCGCTCCTCTGGGCAGGATTCCCCTGGGTTTTCAAGCACTTATGGCGTCGACGCCGTTCACCTCATGGGTGAACCCGCTACGCACCCGATCGAGCCACGCTGCGGCGCGCGGGCGGTGTTGCTCCTCCTTGCGGGCATGAGCCCGCCGCGTCGTCGCGCCTTGCCAGCACACCGCAGCGCAGCCCGCTCGGGCACGTCCAACTGCCGGATCTAGGCTGACCCCGGGCACCATGGCGAAACTCATATTGCCCTGGTAATATTTGCGAATGACGACACCCACAAAGTCCTCCGACACCTCTGTCGCTGCCGGCCCACGGCACCTGAGCGCCTTTCTGGGCAACCGACGCGTCGCCCAGGGCGACCTCGACACGGTGCGGTCTACGCTCAAGCGAGCGCTTGCTTCGCTGGCCGGAGCGACGCCAGACGCCGACCCGGGTGCGGCGCCCGATCTGCGCGTGTTCGACGACGCCAGCGGGGCGCGCATCGACTGGCCGCCCGCACCGTCCGGTCTGCCTGCCGTCGCAAGCGCCGCCGAGGCAGGCGCCCAGCCGGCGCGGCGCGGGGTCGGCCGCCCCAAGCTCGGCGTGGTGGCGAAAGAGGTGACCCTGCTGCCCCAGCACTGGGAGTGGCTGGCGCTGCAGCCGGGCGGCGCCTCGGTGACCCTGCGCAAGCTGGTCCACGAGGCACGCCGCCAGCAGGCCGCTGCCGGCGACTTCCGCGCCGCCCAGGAGCGCTGCTACCGCTTCCTGCAGGAGATGGCCGGCGACCTGCCAGGCTACGAGGAGGCCTTGCGCGCCCTGTACCGCCGCGATGCGGCAGGCTTCAGCGAGGCCGCCGCAGCCTGGCCGCCCGACATCCGCGAGCACGCCCGGGCGCTGGGCGCAGGCAGCTTCGGCGAAGCGGCAGGCTGATCGGGCGCGCCTCGCCAGGCCCCGCACCACTGGCTGCGAGCCACCGCACCCCACGGGCTCGCGGAGCTCGCCCGGTTCGCAAGGCACCGCCGGCTGCCGGCCACCGCACCCCACGGGCTCGCGGAGCTCGCCCGGTTCGCAAGGCACAAAACCGTCCGCAGGGACGGTTTTGTGTCCTTGCTCACCCCATCTGCGTCTGCAGCCAGTTTTGTTCGCCGACCTGGGCGACGAGGCCGATCTCGGTTTCCAGGAAGTCGATGTGGTCCTCGGTGTCGTCCAGCAACTCGCCCAGGATGTCGCGCGTGACGTAGTCGCGCACGCTCTCGCAGTGCGCCATCGCTTCCTTCAGGTGCGCCTGGCCGCCGAGTTCGGCCTTCAGGTTGCAGTGCAGGATCTCGACCGGGTTCTCGCCGATCAGCAGCTTGCCCAGGTCCTGCAGGTTGGGCAGGCCGTCCAGCATCAGGATGCGGGTGATGAGCTTGTCGGCGTGCTTCATCTCCTCGATCGATTCCTCGTGCTCGTGCTTGGCCAGGCGCTTGAAGCCCCAGTTGTCGAGCATCCGGTAGTGCAGGAAATACTGGTTGATCGCGGTGAGCTCGTTCTTCAGTTGCGCATTGAGGTACTCGAGAACCTTGGCGTCGCCTTGCATGGCCGCTCCTTCTTGGTGGGTCACAGGACGGGGGATTGTGCGCGGTCAAGTCGGGCCCGGGCGATGGCCGCACGAAGGCATTCTGAAGCGCAATCGTTCTTGTTGCGATGCGCGCCGACAGGCGCAGATCGCGCTGCACAATGAGGCCCATGATCCGGCGCCGCGAGCTGCTGCACGGCCTGACGCTGGCACCCGGCGTTGCCAGCTTGCCGGCCGCCGCCGCCATCCAGGGCCAGACCGACGAAGCCATGGCGCAGGCACACGCCGCGCTGCGCGAGGATCCCGGCCGCTGGGCCAGCGCAGCCGCGGCGGCGGACGAGGGTGTCGAGGACTTGGTCGTGGTCGGCAGCGGGATCAGCGGCCTGGCCGGGGCCTGGCTGTGGCGCCAGCAGGCGGGCGCCGGGCGTCGCATCCTGGTGCTGGACGCGCTGGACGAGCCCGGCGGCCACGCCCGGCGCAACGAGTTCGTCGCCCGCAACGGCCAGCGCCTGATCGGCTACGGCGGTTCGCAGTCTCTCGATTCGCCCAGCCTGTTCTCGCCCGCGGTGCGACATGTGCTGGCGGGGGTGGGTGTGCGGCCAGACAAGCTGGAGCAGGCCTTCGACCGCGGCTGGGCGCGCCGGCACCGGCTGGGCGGGCGCATCCACTGCTTCGCCGACGGTCGAACGGTGCGGCAGCGCGCCGCCGAGCCCACCGCGCAGTGGCTCGCGCGCAGCCCAGCGGGGCGTGCCGCCGTCGCCGCCTGGTCCCGGCTGACCGCACCACTGGACCCTTGGCCGGGCCTGGGCGCGCAACCGCGCCGCAGCCGGCTCGCCGATCTGGTCTACGCCGAGTACCTGCAGTCCAGCGGCCGGCTGGGGCCGCCGGGCGAGGCCGGCAGCGACACCCTGCGTGCCTGGCTGCGCTGGCAGCCGGCGGCCTACTTCGGGGTCGGCATCGATGCGGTCGGCGCGCTGGACGCCTGGGCCGCCGGCCTGCCCGGCTTCGAAGGCCTGGCCCTGGGCCGAGCGCCCGAGGCGCGCCACGGCCCCAGCGCACGCCTGCTCGCGACCAGCGAGGACGACTACGTCTACCACTTCCCGGACGGCAACCACGGCCTGGTGCGCGCCTTGCTGCGCGACCTCGTCCCGCCCGCGGTGCCGGGCAGCGGCATGGCCTCGCTGGCAGGATCGGTGCTGGTGGATTCGATGCTCGACCGGCCCGGCGCGCCGCTGCGCATCCGCCAGCGCGCCACCGTCGTCCACCTGGCGCACGAAGGCTTGCCGACCGACCGCGACCGGCTCGTGTCTCTGCGCTACCTCGACGCCCGGGGGGAGTTGCGCGAGGTTCGCGCGCACCAGGTCCTGCTGGCATGCTGGCACCGCGTCATCGCCCGCCTGGCGGCCGCCGAGCTGCCGGCAGCGCAGCGCGCGGCGCTGCAGGACCAGGTCAAGGTGCCGCTGCTGTACGCCAGCGTGCTGCTGAACAACTGGCGAGCCTGGCAGCGCGCCGGGGTGGCGGCGCTGGCGGTGGCGGACGGCTTCTGGCACGAGGCGGCGCTGGACTTCCCGGTCAGCCTGGGAGAGGTGCGATTCCCGCAGCGGCCGGACCAGCCCATCCTGTGCCACCTGGGCAAGGTTGTCGTGCCGGGCGATGGCGGTGCGCCGCGCGCCCAGGCGGCGGCCGGCCGCGCCCTGCTGGCGGGCTGGTCGTACGCGCAGATCGAGCGCGAAGTGATCCAGTTGCTGCAGACCGCGCTCGGGCCCTACGGCTTCGACGCCGCGCGCGACATCGAGGCGATCACCGTCAACCGCTGGGCACACGGTTACGCGCTGGAGTACATGCGACCCTGGGATGCGTTCTGGCCCGATGGCCCCCTGCCCTGCGAGACCGCACGCCGCGGCTGGGGCCGGGTGGCAATCGCCAACAGCGATGCCGGCGCCTACGCCTACGCCCACTCGGCGATCGACCAGGCGGCGCGCGCGGTCTCGGAGCTGCTGCCGCAGGCCAGGCTGCCCGCCTGGGCGCGCTTTCCGGGTCCCTGAGTGCGGTCGCCTGTCCCTGCAGGGGCGGCGGCAGCCAGCGCCGCTACAGCAGCAGCACCAGGCGTTCCAGCACCAGCACGGCGAAGAAGCCCAGGCCGGCGATCAGGGTCCACTTGACGATCACGATGCCGCGCCTGCGCCAGACCACGCGGGCGGTGCCGATGTACATCGCAAAGCACAGCAGCCCGGCCACCAGCAGGCCAGCGAAGAGCAGGCGAAAGACCAGCATCACGGTGGCGCGGGCTTCAGCAGGCGCGCAACGCGCTCACCAGGCGGGCGCCAGTTCGGCCAGGCCACGCGGGGCCTGGCGCTCGTCTTCGAAGCTGACGACGTCGTAGGCGGTCTCGTCTGCGAGCAGCGCGCGCAGCAGCTGGTTGTTCAGCGCGTGCCCGCTGCGAAATGCCGAATACGCCGCCAGCAGCGGCTTGCCGGCGATGTGCAGGTCGCCGATCGCGTCCAGGATCTTGTGCTTGGCGAACTCGTCGCCGTAGCGCAGGCCGTCGGCGTTAAGCACGCGGTAGTCGTCGATCACGATCACATTGTCCAGGCTGCCGCCGCGGCCCAGACCGCGCGCACGCATCATCTCCACGTCGCGTGTGAAGCCGAAGGTGCGCGCGCGCGCGATCTCCTGCTTGTAGCGCCCCGACCCCATGTCGAACTCCACGCGCTGGCCGGTGGCGCTCACCGCCGGGTGGTCGAACTCGATCTCGAAGCTCAGCTTGTAGCCCTGGAAGGGTTCCAGCCGCGCCCACTTCAGGGTCTTGCCCTCGCCCTCGCGCACCTCCACCGGCCGGCGCACGCGCAGGAAGCGCTTGGGCGCCTCCTGCAGCGCGATGCCCGCGCTTTGCAGCAGGAAGACGAAACTCGCCGCCGAGCCGTCGAGGATGGGCACCTCCTCGCCACCGATGTCCACGTACAGGTTGTCCAGCCCGAGGCCGGCGCAGGCCGACATCAGGTGCTCGATGGTCTGCACGCGCGGCGCCCCGGGGTCGCCGCCGACGCTGATGGTGCTGGCCATGCGGGTGTCGCTCACCGCCCAGGCATTGACCGGGATGTCCACCGGGCTGGGCAGGTCGACACGGCGGAAGACCACCCCGCTGTCCGGCGGTGCCGGGCGCAGCGTGAGCTCGACCCGGGTGCCGCTGTGCACGCCGACGCCGACGGCGCGCGTGATGGACTTCAGGGTGCGTTGACGCAGCATGAAGGCGATTGTCCCGCAAAGCCCCGTGCGCCAGCGCGGCGCCGCCGCGCAACCGCGCCACCCGCCGGCCGCGAATCGCCGCGATACTGCGCAGCTTCGGCGGCTTGCCGCCGCCCCGACTCGCCCCAACTCGCCGCACCGGACCACCATCTTGAAGACCCACCCCGTGACCCGCCTCATGCTCGGCACCGTGACCGCTGCCGTCATCGCCACCCCGGCCCTCGGCCAGCGCCCGCCCACGCGCGATCGCAGCGAGATCCCGGCCGCCTACCGCTGGGACTTCGCGCCCATCTACCCGAGCTGGGACGCCTGGGAGCAGGGGCTGAAGACGCTGCAGACACAGATGGACGCGTTTGCCGCGCGCAAGGGCACGCTGGCCGGCGGCGCGCAGGCGGTGCTGGACGCCTACCGCGCCTTCGACGAGATCGGCAAGCTGCAGTACCGCGTGTTCCGCTACCCGCAGCTGCAGCGCGACGTCGACACGCGCGAGCAGGCGGTGGCCGCGCGCATGCAGCGCGTGGGCGCGGTGTTCGCCGCCTTCGACGCCGCCACCGCCTGGTTCACGCCCGAGCTGCTGCGCATCCCCGAGGCCACCATGCGCAGCTGGCTGGACGCCACGCCGGCGCTGGCGCCCTACCGCTTCAGCATCCTGGACAGCTACCGCAAGCAGCAGCACGTGCTGGACGAGAAGGGCGAGCGGCTGCTGGCCCTGGCCGGCCAGCTCAGCCAGGCGCCGCGCCAGGTCTACTCCGAGCTCTCCACCTCCGACATCCGCTGGCCCAGCATCACCACCAGCGACGGCAAGCAGGTCACGCTGAGCCCGGGCAACTACGCCGCGCTGCTGGAGAGCGCGCCCACCCAGGCCGATCGCGCGCAGGCCGCCGCCGCGCACGTGGGCACCTACGGCGCCAACGTCCACACCTACGCCGCGATCTACGACGGCGTGCTGCAGCGCGACTGGTTCAGTGCCCAGGCGCGCAACTTCGCCAGCACGCTGGACGCTGCGCTGGAGGACAACGCGGTGCCGCGCAGCGTGGTCAGCAACCTGATCGAGACCGCACGCGCCGGCACCGCGCCGCTGCAGCGCTACGCACGGCTGCGCAAGAAGCTGCTCGGCCTGGACAGCTACCACCTCTACGACGGCTTCGTGCCGCTGCTGCGCAGCGAGCAGAGCTGGCCCTACGAGACCGCGAAGGCGAACGCCCTGGCCTCGGTGGCGGTGCTGGGCGAGGACTATGTGCGGCGCTACCGCCAGTTCGTCGGCGGCGGGCGCATCGACGTCTACGAGAACGATGGCAAGCGCAGCGGCGCCTACAGCGCCAACGTCTACGGCGTCGGCCCCTACCTGCTGCTGAACTACAACGACACCCTGGACTCGATGTTCACCTTCGCCCACGAGGCGGGTCACGCCATGCACAGCGTGCTGTCCAACGAGGCTCAGCCCTTCGCGACCAGCGACTACACCATCTTCGTCGCCGAGGTCGCCTCGACGATGAACGAGCGGCTGCTGATGGACCACCTGCTGGCGAAGACCAGCGACCCCAGGCAGCGCTTCTTGCTGCTGCAACACGCGGTGGACCAGATCGTCGGCACCTTCTACACCCAGGTCATGTTTGCCGACTACGAGCTGCAGGCGCACCAGCGCGTGGAGCAGGGCCAGCCGATCACCCCCGAGGTGCTCAACAGCATCTACCAGGGGCTGCTGAAGACCTATTACGGCGACGCGGTGACGCTGGACGATTTCTACCAGTGGACCTGGGCGCGCATCCCGCACTTCTACAACTCGCCCTACTACGTCTACCAGTACGCGACCTGCTTCGCCTCCTCGGCCGAGCTGTACCGGCAGATGACGAGCGGCGACGCCAGCGCGCGCGACGCCGCGCGCCAGCGCTACCTGACGCTGCTGTCCTCGGGCGGCAACGACCACCCGATGGTGCAGCTGCAGAAGGCCGGCGTCGACCTGAGCCAGCGCGCCACCGTGCAGGCGGTGGTGGACCAGCTCGACGAGCTGGTCACGCGCATGGAGGCCGAGGCGGCGAAGATGCGCTGAGGTCGGCGCAGCCATGACGCAGTCCGCGACGGCCCCGCGCTGGGCCTGGCTGCCGGCCATCGGCAGCTGGCGCTACCACCTGCTGCTGGCGCTGCTGGGCAGCCTGGTGCTGGGTCCGCTGGGGGGCATCACCGCCTCCTACATGAACTTCTCGCTCGGCTTCTTCGTCGGCGGGCAGGTGCTGGCGGGCATCCTGGGCTCCACCGTGACCCTGGGCTACGGCCCCGAGGGCAGGCACGGCGCCAACTACATGCAGACCGCGGCGGCCTCGGTGGCCGGCATGTCGGGCATGGGCGTGCTGCTGCAGGCCATGCTGTGGATGGGCCTGGCCGAGCCGCCGCTGTGGCAGCTCATGCTCTACATGGGCGCGATCGGCATGTTCGGCGCCGGCGTCGGCATGCTGTACACGCCCATCCTCGTCGACCGGCTGCAGCTGACCTTCCCCTCCGGGCTCGCGGTGGCCAACATCCTGCGCGCCCTCACCGACCCGGTGCTGCTGCGCCGCTCGGTGGCCCGGCTCGCCAGCGGCATCGGCCTGGGCTTGGCCGGCGGCATCGCCAGCGCCAAGCTGGCGGCGCTGGCGGCGGTCGAGCTCAGCAGCTCGACCCTGGGCGCGGGCATGCTGGTCGGCGCGCGCATCGGCATCCCGGCGCTGGTGGCCGGCCTCAGCGCCACGCTGCTCATGCCCTGGTTCGTCTCCATCGGCTGGCTGGCGCCGGGCGAGCCTTTTCGCAAGATCACCTTTCTGCTCGGCCTGGGCATGATCCTGGGCGCGGCAATCCTGGACATCGGCGCCATCCTGCTGCAGGCGTGGGCGCGCTGGCGCCGCGGCGGAGCGGCCGCGCCGGCCGCCGACGAGGCCTGGAAGCGCACCCACACCGGCCGGCTGCTGGCCTGGACCGCCTGCTGGGGCGTGGCGGTGGTCTGGCTGGGCGCCGAGCTGCTGCACCAGCCGGCGGGCTTCCTCGCCTTCGCGGTCGCCCTGGTGCTGGTGTTCACCATGGTCAACGGCATCTCGCTGGGCATCAGCGACTCGAATCCGATCTCGTCGGCCTTCGTCGTCTCGGTGGTGCTGATGGCCGCGCTCGGCCTGAAGGACCCCGGCGTCGGCCTGATGGCCGGCGCCATCCTGCTGATCGCCACCAGCGTGGCCGGCGACATGCAGCAGGACCGCTCCACCGGCTGGCGCCTGGGCACGCCGCGCAGCACGCAGTTCCGCTATCAGGTGCTGGGCCTGCTGGTCGGCGCGGTGATGACGGTGGCGTTCGCGCGCCTGTTCATCGGCGCCTACCCGGTGCTGGCGCTGGACCAGACCGCGATGACGGGGGACCAGCAGCCGGCGCAGTGGGCCTCGGCCATGACCTACAAGTTCGTCGGCGCGCTGCGCAGCCTGACCGAGGACCAGCCGCAGCAGCGGCTGGCGATCGTGGTCGGGGTCGCGATCGGGCTGCTGGTGCAGGCGCTGCGCATTGCGCTGCGGCACAGCGCCGCCTACCAGCGCTGGATCCCGCGCAGCGGCGCCACGCGCAGCGCGGAGTTCATCGTCGACGCCGTGCTCCTGCCCTCGCCCTACGCCTATTCCTTCGGCACCTTCCTCGGCCTGGCGACCTCGGCCTGGTTTGCGGCCGGCGGCGTGATCTCCAGCCTGGCGGCCACGCTGGCCGAGCGGCGCGGCCGCCGGCCCGAGGACGAGGGCCTGCCGGCGGACATGAGCACCGCCTCGCTGCTCGGCGGCGGCCTGATCGCGGGCGACGCGCTGGCCGCGCTCGGACTCGGGGTGGCGGGGCTGCTGGCGACGCTGCGGGGCTGACGCCGCCGCGCCGCCCAGGACGTTCAGCCCTCGAAACGCGCAAACACCAGCGAGGCGTTGGTGCCGCCGAAGCCGAAGCTGTTGGACATCACCGCGCCGAGCTCGCCGTCGTGGCGCGCGCGCAGCACCGGCATGCCCTCGGCCGCCGGGTCCAGGTTCTCGATGTTGGCCGAGGCGGCGGCGAATCCCTGCGCCAGCATGAGCAGCGAATAGATCGACTCCTGCACCCCGGCCGCACCCAGCGAATGGCCGGACAGCGACTTGGTCGAGCTGATCATGGGCAGCCGGCCGCCCGGCAGGGCGCCGAAGACCTCGCGCACCGCGCCCAGCTCGGCGCCGTCGCCCACCGGGGTGGAGGTGCCGTGGGCGTTGATGTAGTCCACCGGCTGCCTGACGCTGGCCAGGGCCTGCTGCATGCAGCGCACCGCGCCTTCGCCGGACGGGGCCACCATGTCGTGGCCGTCCGAGGTGGCGCCGTAGCCCACCAGCTCGGCGAGGATGGTGGCGCCGCGCGCCTGCGCGTGCTCCAGCGCCTCCAGCACCAGCATGCCGCCGCCGCCGGCGATGACGAAACCGTCACGCGCGGTGTCGAAGGCGCGCGAGGCCTGCTCGGGGCGGTCGTTGTAGCCGCTGGACATCGCGCCCATGGCATCGAACAGCAGCGAGAGCTCCCAGCTCTCCTCCTCGCCGCCGCCGGCGAAGACCACGTCCTGCTGGCCCCAGGCGATGAGCTGGGCGGCGTGGCCGATGCAGTGCGCGCTGGTGGCGCAGGCGGAGCTGATCGAGTAGTTGACGCCCTTGATCGCGAAACTGGTGGCCAGGCAGGCCGACACCGTGCTGCCCATGGTGCGCGTGACCATGAACGGGCCGACGCGCTTGATGCCCTTGGCGCGCAAGGTGTCGGCGGCCCAGACCTGGTTGTGGCTGGAGGCGCCGCCGCTGCCGGCCACGAGCCCCGTGCGCGGGTGCGAGATCTGCGCCGGGGTGAGCCCCGACTGCGCCAGCGCCTGCTGCATGGACAGGTAGGCGTAGGCCGCGGCGTCGCCCATGAAGCGCAGGGTGCGGCGGTCGACCGCCGCCTCCAGATCGAGCTGCGGCCGGCCGCTGACCTGGCAGCGCATGCCGTGCTCGGCGTAGCTCGGGTTGTGACGGATGCCGGAGCGGCCTTCGCGCAGGCTGGCGGCCACTTCGGCGCAGTCCTTGCCCAGGCTGGAGACGATGCCCTGGCCGGTGATGACCACGCGCCGCATCAGAAGTCCTCGGTCGAGGTGAACAGGCCGACCTTGAGGTCGGAGGCGGAATAGATCTCGCGCCCGTCGGCGTAGACATGGCCGTCGGCGATGCCCATCACCAGCTTGCGCTCGATGACGCGCTTGAGGTCGAGCTTGTAGCTGACCTTGGCCACCTTGGGCAGCACCTGGCCGAAGAACTTGATCTCGCCCGCGCCCAGGGCGCGCCCGCGCCCGGGGTTGCCGTGCCAGCCGAGCCAGAAGCCCACCAGCTGCCACAGCGCGTCCAGCCCCAGGCAGCCCGGCATCACGGGATCGGTCTCGAAGTGGCAGTCGAAGAACCACAGATCGGGCCGGATGTCGAGCTCGGCTTCGATGCGGCCCTTGCGGTGTGCGCCGCCGGTGTCGTCGATGTGCACGATGCGGTCGAACATCAGCATGTTGGGCAGCGGCAGCCGCGCATTGCCGGGGCCGAAGAGCTCGCCGTGCCCGCAGGCGATCAGCTCTTCGCGGCTGTAGGCGTGGCGGCCGAGGTCACGCTGGCTCGCGCGCGAGGTGTCTGTCGTCATGGGCGGTATGGGTCCGGGTCGGGTTTGCGGCAGCGCCTGTCGCAGGGGTGCGGGCGCGACAGCCCGCCATTTTGCCTGCAGCGCAGCGGTGAAGGCGCGACGACGGGCCGCCGCGCGGCGATGGCCGCCCTCGGCGTGCGGCCGGATCGGACGCTGGCGGTGTCGGGGCGGGGCTTAGGACGTCAGCGCCGCAGCACCGGCGCGGCAGTCCGGCGGCTTGGCACGAGCGCGGCCGAGGTCGTTTGGCGGCGTCGGCAGGCTGCGCCGGACGACGCCGCCGGACGATTGCGCCAGGCGGCGGCGCGCGGCCTTCACCAGCCCGGCTTGACCGTCGTCCCGCTGGGGCCGGCGCCGCGCGAAGGCAGGTGCTTGATCGCCAGCCCCTGGGTGTAGGCGGCGCGCAGGACCAGGGTGGCCTTGAAGAACCAGCCGCCGCCCAGGGCCAGCAGCCCGCCCGCCGCCAGCCACAGCGGCGCACCCGGCAGGCCGGCCAGCGCGGCGACGATCGCCAGCGCCGGTGCGACGTGCCCGACCCACACGAAGCGCCCGGCCATGGCGTCGAAGGCCTGCAGGCAGCCGGTGGGCGCGCCGTCGCGGCCGAGCGCCGCCCGATAGGCGTGCCACAGCCACAGGCGCAGCGCCAGCAGGACGAGCAGGACGATGGCCGCCTCGCGCGCCGCGGCGCCTGCGGTGATGGCGATCGCGCCCGCCAGCAGGCCGGCGCCCTCGGCCAGGCCGGTGCACAGCACCAAGGCCACCAGGCGCGGGTGGCGCCACGCCGGGATGCCCTTGTTGGCCTGCAGGATGCGCGCCTGGCAGTAGACGAAGACCAGGCCGATCAACCCGCACACCGCGGCCAGCAGCGGCGAGGGCATCAGCACGAGCAGCGCGCCGAGCGGGAATGCCGCCGCCGCGACGAAGGCCTCACGCGTCATCCATGAGGTGCGGGCGTGGCGAAAGACGTTCAGCGCGCGCCAGGGGCGGCCGATCTCGAACCACACGCAGGTCAGTCCGGCGCCGATCAGCGCCAGGCCGAGCACGGCCGCGATGCGCGTCACCAGGGTGCCGGCGCCGGGCGTGATGGCGGCCAGCGCCAGCAGTCCGCCGCCGGCACCGCCGAAGACGAAGTTGCACGCTGCGCGCCAGTCCCAGTTGCGCTGCTGGCGCGGCGAGACGGGGTCGACGACCCGCTTGTCGAAAGTTTTCATGCGCGTTCGTCCCACAGGTAGTACACGCCCGGATCGGTGCCGAGTTCCTCGTGCATGCGGAAGTGCTGGGTGTCGGCGAGCAGGGCGTTGACGTTGCTCGCCGGGTCGTCGATGTCGCCGAAGGCCATCGCGCCGGAGATGCACGAGTTGACGCAGGCCGGCGTCACCTCGGGGTGCACGCCCGGGGTGCGGCCGGTGATGGCCGCCTCGTCGATGCGGTCCACGCAGAAGGTGCACTTGGTCGACACGCCCAGCCGCGCGGGATCGAAGCGCGCCGATTCGACCGCCGTCGGTTCGCCGAAGGAGAAGGTGGGCTTGTGGGTGATCGAGCGCGCGTCGTAGGGGCAGGCCATGACGCAGTTGGCGCAGCCTATGCACAGGTCGTAGTCGATCGCCACCAGTCCGTCGGTGCGCTTGGTGGTGGCCTGCGTCGGGCACACCGATTCGCACGGCGGGTCGCCGCAGTGCATGCAGGCCATGGGCAGAAAGGTCCGCCGCACGTCGGGGAACTCGCCGCTTTCGACATCGAGCACGCGCCGCCACTGCACGCCCGGCGGCGTCACGTTGGTCGTCTTGCACGCCGTGGTGCAGGTCTGGCAACCCACGCAGCGGCGCAGGTCGATCGTCATCACATAGCGGGTCATGCGGTTTGCTCCATGCGGCGTACGGCCACGCGCACGATGTCGGCGCCCGAGCCGGTGGCGTCGGTGAGGTCCAGCGCCATCGGTGCGATGGTGTTCAGGCTCGGTGCTTCGAGCGTCTTGGCAAACGGTGTGGCCCAGTGGTCGAACTGGCCGATGATGACCAGCGTGTCCGGACGCACGCCCTGCATCAGCGTCGCCCGGCCGTAGGTGGCGCCGATGTGCGAGCGCACTTCGATGCGGTCGCCCTCGGCGATGCCCAGGCCGGCGGCGGTCTTGCTGTTCATGATCACGCCGGCGTGGCCGCGCAGGTTCTTCGCCACCTCGTGCATGACGGCGATCATGGCGTTGCCGCCGGCGTGGTACTGCATGCTCTTGGTCGTGAGCAGCCAGAACGGGAAATCCTGCGGCTTGCAGCCGGCACGCTCGAGGTTGCGCACCCAGCGCCCCGGCACGTCGTGCCACTCGGGCAGGGCGGCGTACTCGCTGAGCTGCTCGTCCCACCAGTTCATCTTGCTCTCGTGCAGGCGCCGGCCGAGCTCGCGTCCGGCGATCAGCAGCCGCTCCTGGTAGGGCAGCTCGTAGCGCAGCCCCTGCTTGGCCAGCGTCGGGCTCAGGTACCACTCCTGGCGCGACATCGGCACCGCGTAGAAGCCGTTGGTCTTGAACCACTCGAGGTCGTGCACCTCGCGCCCCTCGGAGATCGTGTAGGTCGCGGCGCGGCACACCGAGTCCCAGATCTGGTCGGTCTCGGGCGGCGTCTCGGGATCCAGGCTGTAGTCGTAGCCCTCGCCGGACAGCGGGGCGACGCCGGCGACGCCCTTGTTCAGGGCCTTGACGTACTTGCCCAGCAAGCCGGTGCGGCGTGCCAGCTCGGTGGTGATCCAGGTGAAGTCGCGCGCCTGCCCCTGCGGCTCGACCGCCTTGGTGCGCAGCACCACGCCCTTGTGGTCCCAGAACTGCTCGACGAACTTGGTGCCGCCGATGCGGATCATCTGCGTCGACTCGAGGTCCGTGGCCTCGGGCAGCAGCACGTCGGCCATGTAGTTGGTTTCGTCGATCGTGTAGGCGAAACAGGCCATGAAGGGGAAGCTCGCGACGACCTCGGCGAGGTGGCGCGTCTCCCAGAACGAGATCGACGGGTTGGACCGGTAGACGAGCCAGACGTCGGGCAGCGTCGGCATCGGCATGCTCCAGTCGTCGGGACGGTCGCCCTGGAACATCCAGGCGAGCTGGGTCGGGCCCAGCGACTGGCTCCAGGCGCCGTTGTGGCCGACGATGGGCACCAGCGACTGGTGCAGGTTGCGCGTCGACGGCTTGAGCTGCCACTCCTCCTTGGTCGTCGGGTTGAAGTACTGCACCATGAACCCGTCTTCGCCCGGGCGCACCGACAGGTGGCGGTTGTCGCGCGAGCGGTTCAGCCGCACCGTCGTGCCCAGCAGCCCGCCCGGGTTCTCCAGCGCGCCGACCAGCACCGCCAGCAAGGTGCGCGCCCAGCAGCACTCGTAGGCACCCCAGCCGTTGTTGACCGACTTGCCCAGCGTCACCGCCACCGGGCGCAGCGGCAGCGTGCGGCCGTCGATCTCGATCGTGGCGCCTATGCTCGCCGCCTCGAGATACTCGTTGGCGATGCGCCGTATCGTCGCCGCCGGCACGTCGCACACCGACGCCGCCCATTCGGGCGAGTACTTCTCGATGTGGCGCGAGAGCATTTCGTAGGCGGTGCAGCACTCGGCGTCGCGGTGCTCGCGCGTCTCGCCGTCGGCGTCCACCACGATGCCCAAGGGCACGCGGAAGGCGCCCGCCACCGCAGGCTGCACGCCCGCGGTGTCGAATTCGACCGCGCTGGCGCTGGCCGGGTCCCAGACCATCGGCTTGCGGCTTTGCGCGTGGCGCAGGTACAGGCCGTCGGGGGCCACCAGGTAGGGCGAGTTGGTGCGGTCGCGCAGGAAGGGCAGGTCGAGCTTGTCGACGCCGTGCTCGCGCACCAGCACGTGGATGAGTGCGAAAAGGAAGGCGGGGTCGGTCTTCGGGCGGATCGGCACCCATTCGGCCGAACAGGCGCCGGTGGCCGACAGGTGCGGCTCCACCATCACCCGCTTGTAGCCGCGCACGCGCGCATCGGCGTGGCGCATCACCGCTGCCGGGCCGCCGGTCACGTCGACGTTGGCGCCCACCGCGATGTTGTAGCGGCAGTTCGGCGTGTCCGCCGCCACCGTGAAGGCGCGGTGCCAGAACTCGCCGTACAGGTGCTCGGAGTGCACGCACTTGACACCCTGGCCCGAACCGAAGCTGAAGTCGATCTCGCCCCAGGCGGCAAGAAAGGCCGGGAAGGTGCCCATGTAGTGCGCCGGCGTGCCGCCGTGGCCGAGGCTGACCGCCACCCGCGGCAGCCCGGCGTCGTCGGTCAGGCCCTTGGCGCGCACCGCGTTGAGCTTCTCGGCCACCAGGTCCAGCGCCTCGTCCCACGAGATCGGCACGAAGCCGGGATCCTCGTTGCGCCCCTTCTTCGGGTTGGTGCGCTTCATCGGCGTGAGGATGCGGTTCGGGTTGTAGGTCTTCTGCACCACGCCGTAGGCCTTGACGCAGGGCTTGCCCTTGCCAGGATGGATGTCGCAGGCGGCGTAGTTGGGCTCGATCTCGGTGGCCAGGCCGTCGACGACCTTGACCGTCATGAAGTCCGGACCGGCGACGCAGTTGTAGCAATAGGTCGGGACGTGCTTGACCGACTGCGCTTGCTTGGCCTTCATGACTCAGTCCTCCGCCCGGCTCACGCGCCAGGGATGTGAATGAACGCAGCCGTGCTGGCTGCAGACACCGGGGCGACGACCGCACTGTCCGCCCCGGGCCGCATGGCGGGCCCTGGCGTGCGCGGTCGACTCAGCGAATCGCCACCGTCAAAATGATACAGAACAAACTCGTAATCCGCCGTTAAACTGTATCAGTTGAAGCCGCAACCGTCGCTGTCTTGGACAGCAGGTCTGATTCAGATCAAATCGGCGCAGGTCCGAACCGCACAAATCACCCATGAAGAGTCGCGCCGTCGATCTCTGGATCCAGGAGCACCTGCAGCGCCAGCCTGTACGTGCCAAGTCCTTGATCGTCACCGTCTTCGGCGACCTGGTGGCGCCGCACGGCGGACGCCTGTGGCTGGGCAGCCTGATCCGGCTGGTCGAGGCTTTCGGCATCAGCGAGCGGCTGGTGCGCACCAGTGTCTTCCGGCTCGCGCAGGAGCAGTGGTTGAGCGCACAGCAGCACGGCAGGCGCAGCGACTACAGCATCACCGCGGCCGGCCGCAGGCGGTTCGAGCGCGCGGACCGGCGCATCTACTTCGGCCCTGACGAGCACTGGGCGGGCCAGTGGCTGCTCGTCGTGCTGCCCGCCTCGCTGGCCAGCGAGCGGCGCGAAGCCTTGCGCAAGGAGCTCAGCTGGGCCGGCTACGGCAGCCTGGCCAGCGGCGTCTGCGCGCACCCGACGCCCGACCGCGAGGCGCTGGAAGACATCCTGCAGGCCAGCGGCGTGCGCGATCAAGTGGTCACGATGCAGGCCGCACACGACGGCGCCAACGGCAGCCAGGCCTTGCTCCATCTCGTGCACGCCTGCTGGAATCTGCAAGCCCTGGCGGCGGAGTACGACGAGTTCCGACGCGGCTTCGAGCCCGTGCTGCGGGCGCTGCAAGGCGCGCCCGAGGTCGACCCCGAGCAGGCCTTCGCCGTCCAGACCCTGCTCATGCACGGCTTTCGCCGCACCCTGCTCGACGACCCCCAACTGCCCGGCCAGCTCCTGCCTGCAGACTGGAGCGGGCGCGCGGCGCGCAGCCTGTGCCGCGACATCTATCGCCTGACCTGCAGCGGCGCACAGCAGCACCTGCGCGCCGTCTGCCAGACCGCAGACGGCCCGCTGCCGGCGGCAGCACCCTACTTTCACCAGCGTTTCGGCGGCCTGCCCGCGGCTGCCGCAGACCGAAGCGCAGCAGCGACCGCCACCGCCTGAACGCGAACCAGGATCCGGCAGGCGACCGCTCGCTGCCGCGTGAACTGCGTGAACTGCGTGAACTGCGTGAACGGCGTGGACGGCGTGGACGGCGTGGACGGCGTGAACTGCCCGGCACTTGATGCGACGGATGCGCTCACCTTGCGGGTGAGGACGCTGCACAGCAGATCGGGCCGCCCTTGTCCGCGCTGGCGGTGTTGCGAATGCTCGCGATGGCGCCGGCCATCGCTGCGCTTCGCACCTTGCCAGCCCGATCGATGACGGCCGACTCTGGAACGCCCGGCGGCCGATCCAGGCTCAGTCCGCCTGCTTGCGCAGGAAGGCGGGGATCTCGATCTCTTCCATGCCGTGGCTGGCGAGGGCGTCCACCTTCGCCGCCGCGGTGCGCCCGTTGCGCCACACGCTGGGCGTGTTCAGGCCTTCGTAGCTGTGCATGGCCGGGGCGCCGACGGTCGGCAGGCCGGCGGTGGCAGCCGCCGGCAGCGACGCGGTCAGCACCGGCAGGTTGTCGGTCCCGGTGCGCTGGCCGACCGCCGCCACGCTGGGCACCACCGTCAGCGGCGCGCTCTGGCGCTTGCCCTGGGTCGACAGGCCGGTGGCGATCACGGTCACGCGCAGCGCGTCGCCCAGGCTCTCGTCCATCGCCGCGCCGTAGATGATGTGCGCCTCGTCGGCGGCGTAGCGGCGGATGCAGTTCATCGCCGCCTGGCTTTCCTTGAGCTTGAAGGTGCTGCGGCTGGCGGCGATCAGCACCAGCACGCCGCGCGCGCCGCTGAGGTCTATACCTTCCAGCAGCGGGCAGGCGACGGCCGCTTCCGCCGCCTTGGTGGCGCGGTCCGGACCGCCCGCGGTGGCGGTGCCCATCATGGCCTTGCCGGGCTCGGACATCACGGTCTTCACGTCCTCGAAGTCGACGTTGACCAGGGCGTCCATGTGGATGATGTCGCTGATGCCGCCGACCGCGTTCTTCAGCACGTCGTTGGCGTGCGCAAAGGCCTGCTCCTGCGTCACGTCGTCGCCCAGCACCTCGAGCAGCTTCTCGTTGAGGACGACGATCAGGCTGTCGACGTTGGCCTCGAGCTCGGCGGTGCCGGCGTCGGCCTGCTTCATGCGGCGCGTGCCCTCGAACTCGAAAGGCTTGGTGACCACGCCCACGGTCAGGATGCCCATCTCCTTGGCCACCCGCGCCACCACCGGCGCGGCGCCGGTGCCGGTGCCGCCGCCCATGCCGGCGGTGATGAACACCATGTGCGCGCCTTCCAGCGCCTCGCGGATCTGCGCCTCGGCCTCCTGCGCCGCGGCACGCCCCTTGTCGGGCTTGCCGCCGGCACCCAGGCCGTTGGCGCCGAGCTGCACCAGCGCGCCGGCGCGGCTGCGGTTGAGCGCCTGCGCATCGGTGTTGGCGCAGGCGAACTCCACCCCCTGCACGCCCTGCGCGATCATGTGCTCGACGGCGTTGCCGCCGCCACCGCCGACACCGATCACCTTGATCTTGGTGCCCTCGTCGAATGCTTCGATCATCTCGATGGCCATCTGAACCTCCTTGTCTTCCGTCGTCAGTTGTCTGCAGTTGCCCGTGGTGTTTGACGCCGCCGTCGCAGCATCGCTCGGGAGTCTTGTCGTCATGCGCTCGACTCCTCAGAAGTTGCCCAGGAACCAGTCGCGGGCGCGGCCGAACAGGGTCTTCACCGACCCCGCCTGCACCGCTGCCTTGTGACCGCGCGCGCGCGCCAGCCGCGCCTCCTCCAGCAGCCCCATCACGGTGGCGGCGCGCGGGCCGGCGACCATGTCGAACAAGGGTCCGCTGTAGGTCGGCAGGCCTTTGCGCACGGGCTTGAGGAAGATGTCCTCGCCCAGCTCCACCATGCCCGGCATCACCGCCGCGCCGCCGGTGAGCACGATGCCGCTGGACAGCAGTTCCTCGTGGCCGCTGTCGCGGATGACCTGGTGCACGAGCGAGAAGATCTCCTCCACCCGCGGCTCTATCACCCCCGCCAGCGCCTGGCGCGACAGGCTGCGCGGCGCGCGGTCGCCCAGGCCCGGCACCTCGAGCTGGTCGCCCGGGTCGGCGAGCATCTGCTTGGCCACCCCGTGCTCGACCTTGATCTCCTCTGCGTCCTTGGTCGGGGTGCGCAGCGCCATCGCGATGTCGCTCGTGATGAGGTCGCCGGCGATCGGGATCACCGCCGTGTGGCGCACGCTGCCGTCGGTGTAGACCTGGACGTCGGTGGTGCCGGCGCCGATGTCGACCACCGCCACCCCGAGGTCGCGCTCGTCGGCGGTGAGCACCGCGGCCGCGCTCGCGCTCGGGTTGAGCACCAGGCCCTGCACCTCCAGCCCGCAGCGGCGCACGCACTTGAGGATGTTCTCCGCCGCGCTCATGGCGCCGGTGACGATGTGCACCTTCACCTCGAGCCGGCTGCCGCTCATGCCGATCGGCTCCTTCACCTCGTGGCCGTCGATCACGAACTCCTGCGGTTCCACCAGCAGCACGCGCTGGTCGTTGGGGATGTTGATCGCCTTCGCGGTCTCGACGACGCGCCCGACGTCGACCGGCGTGACCTCGCGGTTGTCGCGCACGATCACCATGCCGGTCGAGTTCTGGCCCCGGATGTGGCTGCCGGTGATGCCGGTCCAGACGCCGGCGATCTTGCAGGCGGCCATCATCTCGGCCTCCTTCAGCGCCTGCTGGATGCTCTGCACGGTGGCGTCGATGTTCACCACCACGCCGCGCTTGAGGCCGTGCGCGGGCGCCACGCCGAGGCCGACGACGCGCAGCTCCGCACCCGGCAGCACCTCGGCCACCACCACCATCACCTTGGCGGTGCCGATGTCCAGGCCGACGACGAGATCCTTGTATTCCTTGGGCATGTTTCCTCAGTGGGTTCCCGCCGCCGAGGCAGCGACCGTGCTCACGCCCTGCAGCCGCAGCGCATAGCCGTCGGCGTGGCGCAGGTCGGCGCTGAGCAGCGGCTTGTGCCAGCGCCCGGTGACCTGGGCCAGGGTGCGCACGAAGCGCTCGCTGCGGGCGACGATCTCGTCGGCGCTGCCGCGGCCGAACTCGATGACCTGGCCGTCCTCGGTCTCGCCGCGCCAGGAGCCGCGCGCGCTGAGCTGCAGCCGGCGCAGCTGCAGCTCGTGCAGCGCCAGCAGCGGCTGCAGGCGCTGCAGCAGCGCCCACATCGCGGCGGCGTGGCGCTCGGCCTGCTCGGAGGGGCCGGCGAGCACCGGCAGCGCATCGTCGTCGACGTCGCCGACGTTGGCCTCGAAGATCTCGCCGAAGCTGTTCACCAGCAGCGGGTTGCGCTCGTCCTCGGGCTGCCACAGGGCGACCGGACGGTGCTCCTCCAGCCGCACCGCGAGCCGGTCCGGCCAGACCCGGCGCACCACCGCGTGGCGCACCCAGGGCACGGCCTCGAAGGCGGCGCGCGCCTGCTGCAGGTCCAGGCTGAAGAACTGGCCGCGCAGCCGCGGCAGCGCGTTCGCGCGCAGGGTCGGCAGGTTGTTGCGCACCAGCTCGCCCTCGATCTGGATCGAGCGGATGACGAACATGGGCGCGCGCGTCAGCCACAGCACGGCCGCCGCCAGCAGCGCCAGCGCGGCGAGCGCGAAGACGCCGGTGGCGACGCCGTTCATCAGCCGCACGTCGGGCGGCCAGGGGGCGGGGGCGCTGCGCGTGGCCATCAGACGGCGTCCCGGTCCAGGGTGGCGGCCTGCAGCAGGTGCAGGCACAGCTGCGGGTAGCCCAGGCCCGCCGCCCTGGCCGACATCGGCACCAGCGAGTGCCCGGTCATGCCGGGGCTGGTGTTCATCTCGAGCAGGAAGATGCGGCGGTCGCTGGCGCGCAGCATGAGGTCGGCGCGCCCCCAGCCGCGGCAGCCCAGCACGCGGTAGGCGGCCAGGGTCAGGCGCTGCACCTCGGCCTCCTCGGCCGGCGGCAGGCCGCTCGGGCAGTGGTAGCCGGTGTCCTCGCTGAAGTACTTGTGCTCGTAGTCGTAGTTGCCGTCGGGTGCGGCGATGCGTATCACCGGCAGCGCCTGCGCGCCCGCGCCGCTGCCCAGCACCGGGCAGGTGAGCTCGATGCCGTCGATGAACTCCTCGCACAGCACGTCGTGGTCGTAGCGCGCCGCCAGTGCCACCGCGTCCAGCATCTGTGAGTAGCCGGCGACCTTGCTGATGCCGATCGACGAGCCCTCGCGCGGCGGCTTGACGATCAGCGGCAGGCCGAGCTCGTCGGGCACCGCGATCACGCGCTCACGCTGCTGCTCGCCCGGCGCCAGCCGCAGCCAGCGCGGCGTCGGCAGGCCTTCGGCGAGCCAGACGCGCTTGGTCATCACCTTGTCCATGCAGATCGCACTGGCCATCACGCCGGAGCCGGTGTAGGGGATGCCCAGCAGCTCCAGCGCGCCCTGCACCGTGCCGTCCTCGCCGTGGCGGCCGTGCAGGGCGACGAAGGCGCGCGCGAAGCCCTCGTCCTTCAGCGCGTGCAGGCCGCGCTCGGCGGGGTCGAAGGCCTGCGCGTCCACGCCCAGCGACTGCAGCGCCTGCAGCACGCCGGCGCCCGACATCAGCGAGACCTCGCGTTCGGCGCTGTCGCCGCCCATCAGGACCGCGACCCGGCCCAGGTCCGTCGTCAGACCGCCGCTCATGCCGCACCCCCGATGCGCTCGACCAGCTGCTGCGGCACCGCGCCTATGCTGCCGGCGCCCATCACGATGACGACGTCGCCCTCGCGCGCGAAGTCCTGGATCGCCTGCGGCAAGGCCCCCACCTCGTCGACGAACACCGGCTCGCTGGGGCCGGCCACGCGCAGCGCGCGTGCCAGCGCGCGGCCGTCGGCAGCCACGATGGCCGGCTCGCCGGCGGCGTAGACCTCGGTCAGCAGCACCGCGTCGGCCTGGCGCATGACCTTCACGAAGTCCTCGAAGCAGTCGCGCGTGCGGGTGTAGCGGTGCGGCTGGAAGGCCAGCACCAGGCGCCGGCCGGGGAAGGCGCCGCGCGCGGCGGCGAGCACCGCCGCCATCTCCACCGGGTGGTGGCCGTAGTCGTCGATCAGGGTGAAGCGCCCGCCTTCCACGGCCGCCAGCTCGCCCCAGCGCTGGAAGCGCCGGCCGACACCGGCGAAGTCGCGCAGCGCCTGCACGATGGGGGCGTCCGGCAGTTCGAGCTCGGTGGCGACCGCGATCGCCGCCAGCGCGTTGCGCACGTTGTGTTCGCCCGGCAGGTTGAGCGTGATCGCGAGGTCCGGCATCGTGCTGCCGTTGCGGCGCTGGCAGGTGAAGCGCATCTGCCCGCCGGGCAGCGCCTGCACATCGACCGCGCGCACCTGCGCCTCGGCGCCGAGGCCGTAGCTCACCAGCGGACGCGAGACCATGGGCAGGATGGCGCGCACGCCGGGGTCGTCGCCGCACAGGATGGCCGCGCCGTAGAAGGGCATGCGGTGCAGGAAGTCGACGAAGCTGCTGCGCAGCCGCGTCAGGTCGTGGCCATAGGTGTCCATGTGGTCGGCGTCGATGTTGGTGACGACCGACAGGACCGGGTTGAGGTTGAGGAAGGAGGCGTCGCTCTCGTCGGCCTCGACCACGATGTACTCGCCGGCGCCGAGCCGGCTGTTCACGCCCGCGCTCTCCAGCTTGCCGCCGATGACGAAGGTGGGGTCCAGCCCGGCTTCGGCGAGCACGCTGGTGACGAGCGAGGTGGTGGTGGTCTTGCCGTGGGTGCCGGCGATCGCGATCCCCTTCTTCAGCCGCATCAGCTCGGCCAGCATGACCGCGCGCGGCACCACCGGCACCCGGCGCGCGCGCGCGGCGATGACCTCCGGGTTGTCGCCCTTCACCGCGGTGGAGGTGACCACCGCCTGCGCGCCCGCGATGTGGCCGGCGTCGTGGCCGATCGCGACCCGGATGCCCAGCGTCGCCAGACGCTGCGTGACCGCGCTCGCGCTCTGGTCGCTGCCGGAGACGGTGTAGCCCAGGTTGTGCAGGATCTCGGCGATCCCGCTCATGCCGGCACCACCGATGCCGACGAAATGGATGTGCTTGACGGCGTGCTTCATCGCTTGCCCTTTGGGCTCATCAGGGCCTCGATCTGGTCTGCCACGCGGGCCGCCGCGCGCGGCCTGGCCAGGGCGCGCGCGCGCTGCGCCATCGCCAGCAGCGATGCGCGGTCCAGGCGCTGCAGTTCGTCGGCCAGGCGCTGCGCGCCGAGTTCGGATTGCGGCAGGTGGATCGCCGCCCCGGCCTGCGCCATGTGCTGCGCGTTGTCGCGCTGGTGGGCGGTGGTGCTCACGATCAGGGGCACCAGGATGGACGCCACGCCGGCGGCGCACAGCTCGCTCACGGTGCCGGCTCCGGCGCGGCACAGCATGAGGTCGCAGTCGGCGAGCTCCTGCGCCATGTCGTCGATGAAGGGCAGCACGCGCGCGCCGACCCCGGCCGCCTCGTAGGCCGCCGCCACCGCGGCGTGGTGGGCGTTGCCGGTCTGGTGCGTGACCTGCGGCCGGCGCGCGGGGTCGATCAGCGCCAGCGCCGCCGGCAGCGTCTGGTTGAGCACCTGCGCGCCCAGGCTGCCGCCCACCACCAGCAGGCGCAGCGGGCCGGCGCGGCCGGCCAGGCGTTCCTGCGGCGGCGCCAGCGCCTCGATCGCGGCGCGCACCGGGTTGCCGGTCACCACCGCCTGGCGCGTCTTGCGCGCGTCCGCACCGTCGAAACCGAAGACCACCCGGTCCGCCACCGGCAGCAGGGCGCGGTTGCTCATCAGCAGCGCCGCGTCGGCGTTGACCAGCAGCAGCGGGCGGCCGAGCAGGGCGGCCATCATGCCGCCCGGAAAGCAGACGTAGCCGCCCATGCCCAGCACCGCGCTGGCGCCGCGCCGGCGCAGGATGAGCAGGCAGTCCCAGAACGCCTTGAGCAGGCGCAGGCCGCCGGTGAGGGTGTGCCACCCCCCCTTGCCGCGCAGACCGCTGAAGCCGATGCGGTCGAGCGCGATCCCGGTCGGCGGCACGAGGGCGTTCTCCATCCCGCTGGTGGTGCCCAGCCAGCTCACGCTCCAGCCGCGGCCCTGCATTTCGCGCGCCAGCGCCAGGCCCGGGATCACGTGTCCGCCGGTGCCCGCGGCCATCACCACCAGGTGCTTCATGCCCGGCCCCCGCGCATGAGGGCGCGGCTCTCCGAGTCCACGCGCACCACGATCGCGATCGCGGTCAGGTTCAGCAGCAGGGCCGAGCCGCCGAAGCTCACCAGCGGCAGGGTCAGGCCCTTGGTCGGCAGCACGCCGAGGTTGACCCCCATGTTGATGAAGCCCTGGGCGCCGAACCAGATGCCTATGCCCTGCACCATGAGGCCGGCGAACACGCGGTCGAGCGCGATCGCCTGGCGGCCGATGAGGAAAATGCGGCGCGTCATCCAGAAAAAGGCGGCGATGACGGCCAGCACGCCGACGAGACCGAGTTCCTCGCCGATCACCGCGAGCAGGAAGTCAGTGTGCGCCTCCGGCAGGTAGTGCAGCTTCTCGACGCTGGCGCCCAGGCCCTGGCCGAACCACTCGCCGCGCCCGAAGGCGATCAGCGAGTGGGTGAGCTGGTAGGCCTTGTCCTTGACGTACTTGGGATCCCAGGGGTCGAGGTAGGCGAAGATGCGCTCGCGGCGCAGGTCGTCGAAGGCGATGATGAGGGCGAAGGTCGCCACCACCACCGCCGCGATGAGGAAGAACATGCGCGCGTTCACGCCGCCCAGGAACAGGATGCCCATCGCGATCACGACGATGACGATGAAGGCCCCCATGTCGGGCTGGCGCAGCAGCAGCGCACCGGCGAATGCCAGCGCCACCGCCATCGGCCAGACGGCGCGGAAGAAGTCCTCGCGCGTGTCCATGCGGCGCACCATGTAGTTGGCGGCATACATCGCGATCGCCAGCTTGGCCAGCTCCGAGGGCTGGAAGTTCATGAATCCGAGCGGGATCCAGCGCCGCGAGGCGTTCACCACCTTGCCGATGAAGGGCAGCAGCACCAGCACCAGCAGCACGAGGGCGAGCACGAAGAGGTGCGGCGCGTGCTTCTCCCAGAACGCCACCGGAACCTGGGCGACGGCGAGCGCGGCGACGAGCCCGATCGCGATCGCCAGCGCATGGCGCAGCAGGAAGTGGGTCGGCGCGTAGGCGGCGAACTTGCGGCTGTCGGGCAGCGCGATCGAGGCCGAGTACACCATCACCAGGCCGACCGCGAGCAAGGCGGCGACCACGACGACCAGCCCGCGGTCGAAGGCCTGCGGCGCCGGCATGGCGGTGCCGCGCAGGCCGTCGCGCACCGGCAGCCGCGCCGTGGCCTCGCGGCGCGCCGCCCAGGCGGCACGCCAGCGCTGCAGCAGCGGCATCCGAAGTGCGGTGGCGCGCGCCATCAGGCCAGCTCCCCCTTGTCGGTCGCGAGCGCGCGCACCGCTTCGACGAAGACCTCGGCGCGGTGCGCGTAGTTGCGGAACATGTCCAGGCTGGCGCAGGCCGGCGAGAGCAGCACCGCGTCGCCGCTGCGCGCCTGCGCATAGGCCCAGGCCACCGCGGCCGGCAGGGTCTGCAGGGTCTGCACGGTCTGGATCTCCACGCCGCAGCCGCGCAGTGCCGCCGCGATGGCCGGTGCGTCGCGCCCGATCAGGGCCGCCGCGCGTGCGTAGCGCGCCAGCGGTGCGGCCAGCGGCGCGAAGTCCTGGCCCTTGCCTTCGCCGCCGAGGATGACGACCAGGCGACCCGGCGCCAGCTCCGCACCCAGGCCTTCGAGCGCGGCCACGGTGGCGCCGACGTTGGTGCCCTTGCTGTCGTCGTAGGCCTCGATGCCGCCGACGCTGCCCACCGGCTCGACCCGGTGCGGCTCGCCGCGGTACTCGCGCAGGCCGTGCAGCATGGGCGCCAGCGGGCAGCCGATGGCGCTCGCCAGCGCGAGCGCGGCCAGGGCGTTGGCGGCGTTGTGGCGCCCGCGCACGCGCAGCGCATCGGCCGGCATCAGGCGCTGCAGATGGATCTCGGGCGCCTCGTCGCGGCGCCGCTTCACGCCATCTTCATCCGGCAGCGCGCGCACCAGCCAGGCCATGCCGGCTTCCACCACGAGGCCGAAATCGCCCGGCTCGCGCGGCGCATCCAGGCCGAAACGCAGCACGCGCCGCGGCGCCTCCAGCGGCGTCTTGCGCCCCTTGGGGACGACCGGCTGCGGCCGCATGGCGAGCACCGCCGGGTCGTCGCGGTTGAGCACCATGAGCGCCTGGGAGCCGAAGACGCGCGACTTCGCCGCCGCGTAGGCGTCCATCGAACCATGCCAGTCGAGGTGGTCCTGGCTCAGGTTGAGCACCGTCGCCGCCGCCGGCTCGAAGCCCTGCACGCGGTCAAGCTGGAACGAGGACAGCTCCAGCACCCAGACCTCGGGCCACTCCTCGCGCGCGAGCGCGGTCTGCCGGGTCAGGGTGTCGAGCAGGGTCGGGCCGACGTTGCCCGCCGCCACCACGCGCCGGCCGGCGCGCGCCACCAGCAGCGCCGTCATCGAGGTCACCGTGGTCTTGCCGTTGGTGCCGGTGATGGCCAGCAGCGCGGGCGCGTAGGCCGGCTCGGCGGCGCGCAGGTCCGCGAGCGCGCGCACGAACAAGTCCAGCTCGCCGAGCACCGCGATCCCGCGCTCGGCCGCGGCCTGCAGCAGCGGCGCGATGCGCGCGTCCTGCGGCGCCAGCCCCGGGCTCTTGAGCACGAGCTTGCACTGCGCCGCCAGCGCCGGGTCCAGGTCGCCGTGCAGCCGCGCCGCCAGGCCTTCGATCTCGCCTTCGTGCGGCGCGCTGGGGCGCGAGTCCCAGACCTGCACCCGGGCACCGTGGCGCGCGCACCAGCGCGTCATCGCCAGCCCCGAGTCGCCGAGGCCGAGCACCAGCACCGGCAGCCCGCACAGCCAGTGCGCACCGGCCTCGGGCTGTGCGGGAACGGGGTTCAGGGGCTGCATGGCAGACATCTCAGCGCAGCTTCAGGCTCGCCAGCCCGACCAGGCACAGCAGCATGGTGACGATCCAGAAGCGCACCACGACCTGGGTCTCGGCCCAGCCCTTCTTCTCGTAGTGGTGGTGCAGCGGCGCCATCAGCAGGATGCGCTGGCCGACCCCGGTGCGCTTGCGCGTCCACTTGAACCAGGCCACCTGCGCCATCACCGACAGCGCCTCCAGCACGAAGACCCCGCCCATGATCCCGAGCACGATCTCCTGGCGCGTGATGACGGCGATGGTGCCGAGCGCGCCGCCCAGCGCCAAGGCGCCCACGTCGCCCATGAAGACCTGCGCCGGGTGGGCGTTGAACCAAAGAAAGGCCAGCCCCGCGCCGGCCATCGCGGCGCAGAAGATGAGCAGCTCGCCGGCACCGGGGATATAGGGCAGCAGCAGGTAGCGGCTGAAGTTGGCGTTGCCCACGACGTAGGCGAAGACGCCGAGCGCCGAGCCCACCAGCACCACCGGCATGATGGCCAGGCCGTCCAGTCCGTCGGTGAGGTTGACCGCGTTGCTCGCGCCGACGATCACGAAGTAGCTCAGGGCGATGAAGCCGAACACCCCCAGCGGATAGCTCACCGTCTTGAAGAAGGGCAGCATGAGGTCGGCCTTGGGCGGCAGGTCGTTCGAGAAGCCGCTCGCGATCCAGCGCAGAAACAGCTCCAGCACGCGCAGGTTGGAGGTCTCGGCGACGCTGAACGCGAGGTAGATGGCGGCGATGAGGCCGATCACGCTCTGCCAGAAGTACTTCTCGGCCGAGCGCATGCCCTCGGGGTTCTTGCGCACCACCTTGCGCCAGTCGTCGACCCAGCCGATGGCGCCGAAGCCGAAGGTCACCAGCATCACGATCCAGACGAAGCGGTTGCCCCAGTCGAACCACAGCAGGGTGGCGACCGCGATCCCGATCAGGATCAGCACCCCGCCCATGGTCGGCGTGCCGCGCTTGGCCAGGTGCGACTGCACGCCGTACTCGCGGATCGGCTGGCCGATCTTCAGCGCCGCCAGCCGGCGGATCACCCAGGGGCCGAAGGCCAGCCCGATCAGCATCGCCGTCATCGCCGCCAGCACGGCGCGGAAGGTCAGGTACTGGAACACGCGCAGAAAGCTCAGCTCCTGCGGGTACAGCGTGAGCAGCCATTGCGACAGGCTCAGCAGCATGCCCCGCCCTCCGCCGACGCCGCGGCCGCCAGCGCCTGCACGACGCGCTCCATGCGCATGAAGCGCGAACCCTTGACGAGCAGCGACGCGGCGTCGGGCTTGTCGATCAGCGGCTCGGACAGCGCCGCCAGCAGCGCCTGGGTGTCGGCAAAGTGCTGCGCGCCGGCGCCGAAGGCCTGCGCGGTCGCCGCGCTCAGCGGCCCGGCGCACCACAGCCGCAGCAGGCCGCGCTCGCGCGCATAAGCACCGACCTCGGCGTGGAAGGCCGCTCCCTGGCTGCCGACCTCGCCCATGTCGCCCAGCAGCAGCCACTGCGGCGCCGGCAGGCTGGCGAGGACGTCGATCGCCGCCCGCACCGAGTCGGGGTTGGCGTTGTAGCTGTCGTCGACCAGGGTCGCGGCGTGGCCCTGCCAGGCGATGGCACGCGCCGCCGAGCGCCCGCCCACCGGGCGGAAATCCTCCAGCCCGGCCGCCAGCGCCGCCAGCGGCGCTCCGGCGGCGAAGGCGGCGGCAGCGGCGGCGAGCGCGTTGCGCAGGTTGTGCGCACCGGCGATGTGCAGCGCGCAGGCCAGCTCGCCGGCCGGCGTGCGCAGGCGCAGCCGCCAGTGGTCACCGGCCCAGTCGCCCTCGCCGTCGACCTCGCCGCCGCGGCCGAAGCGGCAGACCCGGCGCGCGCCGGCCAGGGCCTGCCACAGCGGCGTGTAGGCGTCGTCGGCCGGGAACACCGCGCAGCCGTCGTCGGCCAGGGCCTGGATGACGGCGCCGTTCTCGCGCGCCACCGCCTGCACCGTGTGCATGAACTCCTGGTGCTCGCGCTGCGCGTTGTTCACCAGCGCCACCGTGGGCGCCGCCAGTGCCGCCAGCTCGGCGATCTCGCCCGGGTGGTTCATGCCCAGTTCGATCACCGCCGCGCGCGTGCCGGCATCCAGTCGCAGCAGGGTCAGCGGCACGCCGATGTGGTTGTTCAGGTTGCCGGCGGTGGCCTGGGCCGCCTCGCCGACCCAGGCGCGCAGGATGGCGCCGATCATCTGGGTCACGGTGGTCTTGCCGTTGCTGCCGGTGACCGCGATCAGCGGCAGCACCAGCCGGCTGCGCCAGCCGGCGGCGAGCTGCTGCAGCGCGCGCAGGCTGTCGTCGACCTCCATCCCCGGCAGCCCGCTGGCGGCCACACCTCGCTCGGCGAGCAGGGCCGACGCGCCGGCGGCGCGCGCCTGCGGCAGCAAGTCGTGGGCGTCGTGGCGCTCGCCCCGCAGGGCGACGAACAAGTCCCCGAGCTCCAGCGTGCGCGTGTCGCTGTGCACGCGCCGGATGGCGACGGCGCCGTCGCCGTGCAGGCGCGCGCCGGGCAGCCGGGACTGCAGCAGGGCGTGCAGGCTGGCCAGCGAGTCGTTCATCGCCCCCCCTCCTGCAGCAGCAGGCGCACCTGCTCGGCGTCCGAGTAGGGATGACGCACGCCGCGCACTTCCTGGTAGTCCTCGTGGCCCTTGCCGGCGATCAGCACGACGTCGGCCGGCTGCGCCTCGCGCAGGGCCGCAGCCAGCGCGGCGCGGCGGTCGAGCTCGCTGCGCACGGCCGCCGGCCGGCTGCAGCCGGCGACGATCTGGGCCACGATGGCGGCCGGGTCCTCGTCGCGCGGGTTGTCGCTGGTGACGATGAGGACGTCGGCGGCGCGCTCGGCGATCGCGCCCATGAGCGGGCGCTTGCTCGCATCGCGGTTGCCGCCGCAGCCGAACACGCACCACAGCCGGCCGCCGCGTGCCGCCGCCAGCGGCCGCAGCGAGGCCAGCACCTTGTCCAGCGCGTCCGGCGTGTGGGCGTAGTCCACCACCACCTCGACCCCGGCGCTGGCGCCCACGCGCTGCATGCGCCCGGGCACCGGCGTGAGCGCCGGCACCCGCGCCGCCGCCTCGGCCAGCGGCACGCCCAGCGCGCGCAGGCCGCCGAGAACGACGAGCAGGTTGTGCACGTTGTAGTCGCCGATCAGGCGGCTGCGCACCGGCTGCACCTGGTCGCCCTCGTGAACCTCGAAAGCCAGGCCGCCGGCCTGGTAGTGGATGGCCGCCGCGCGCAGCCGGGCCGCGCCGGGGGTCGTCGCCTGCGCCCCCGCCTGCGCCGCCGCCTGCGCGCTCACCGGCCAGAGGTCCAGCGCCGCACCACCCGCGCCGAGCTCCGCAGCCAGGGCGGCGCCCTGCGCATCGTCGACGTTGAGCACCGCGGCGTGCAGCCCGGGCCAGCCGAACAGCCGGCGCTTGGCGGCCCAGTAGGCGTCCATGCTGCGGTGGTAGTCCAGGTGGTCGCGCGTGAAGTTGGTGAAGAGGGCAACGTCGATGGGCACCGCGTCCAGCCGGTGCTCGTCGATGCCGATCGACGAGGCCTCGAGCGCGCAGGCGCGCAAGCCGGCGTCGACGAAGCCGCGCAGGGTCGCGTGCAAGGTCACCGGGTCGGGGGTGGTGAGGCCGGTGGCGGCCACCGCGCCCGGCTCGCCGACGCCCAGGGTGCCGATCACGCCGCAGCGCCGGCCGAGTGCAGACAGCGCCTGCGCCGTCCACCAGGCGGTGGAGGTCTTGCCGTTGGTGCCGGTGCTCGCCACGATGTCCAGCTGCTGGCCGGGATGGCCGTAAAACTCGCTCGCGATGGCGCCGGTGGCGGCCTTCAGGCGCGGCAGCACCGCCACCCGCGCATCCTCGAAGCCGAAGGCCTCGATGCCCTCGGCCTCGACCAGACAGGTGGCCGCACCCGCGTCGAGCGCGGCGCGCACGAAGCGCCGGCCGTCGGTGGCGTAGCCCGGCCAGGCGATGAAGGCGTCGCCCGGGCGCACGAGCCGGCTGTCGGTGCGCAGGCTGCCGCGCACCCAGGACGAGAGCCAGCGTGCAGCGGCGGCCGGCGAGCGCAGACGGGTCAGCGGCATTAGAAGCTCTCGATCTCGGCCGGGCCGGGTTCGGCCACGATGCCGGGCTTGAACTCGATGTCCGGCGCCACGCCCAGGGTGCGCAGGCCTTGCTGGACGACGGCGGAGAACACCGGCGCCGCGACCTGGCCGCCGTAGTAGACGCCGCGCGGCTCGTCGATCATCACCGCCACGATCAGGCGCGGCGCGCTCACCGGCGCCAGGCCGACGAACCAGGCGCGGTACTTGTCGCTGCTGTAGCCGCGGCCTTCCTGCTTGCGCGCGGTGCCGGTCTTGCCGCCCACCGAATAGCCCACCGTCTGCGCCTTGGGCGCGGTGCCGCCGGGGCCGGCGGCCAGGCGCAGCATGTCGCGCACGGTGCGCGCGGTGTCGGCACCGATCACGCGCTGGCCGACCGCGGGCTCCTCGCGCTTGAGCAGGGTCACCGGCAGCAGCTCGCCGTCGGTGGCGAACACGGTGTAGGCGCGCGCCATCTGCAGCAGGCTGGCCGACAGGCCGTAGCCGTAGCTCATGGTCGCCTGCTCGATCGGGCGCCAGCTCTTGTACGGACGCAGGCGGCCGGTGGCGGCGCCGGGGTACTCGATCTGCGGCTTCACGCCCAGGCCGACCGCGCTGAAGAGTTCCCACATCTCGCGCCGGCTGAGCTTGCTGGCGATCTTGACGGTGCCGACGTTGCTGGACTTCTGCACGATCTCGGCCACGCTGAGCCGGCCCAGCGGGTGCGAGTCGCGGATCGTCGAGCCGGTGACGCTGATCCAGCCGGGGGCGGTGTCGAAGCTGTCCTCGGGCCGCACCAGGTCCTTGTCCAGCGCCAGCGCGATGGTGAAGGGCTTGATCGTCGAGCCGGGTTCGAAGATGTCGGTCAGGGCGCGGTTGCGCAGCTGCTCGGGCTTGAGGTGGCGCCGGTCGTCGGGCTGGTAGCTCGGGAAGCTGGCCAGCGCCAGCAGCTCGCCGCTGCGCGCATCCAGCACCACCAGGCTGCCGCTCTTGGCGCGGTGCGCGGCCACGGCGTCGCGCAGCCGCTGGTAGGCCAGCGCCTGCACGCGGGCGTCGATGGACAGCACGAGGTCGCGGCCGGGCAGCGGATCGACCGGCTCGCCCACGTCCTCCACCACGCGCCCCATGCGGTCGCGCACCACCGCGCGCTGGCCGTCGCGCCCGCGCAGCGCATCCTGGAACACCTTCTCCACCCCTTCCAGCCCGTTTTGCTGCAGATCGGTGAAGCCGACGATCTGCGCCGCCGCCTCGCCCTCCGGGTAGGCGCGGCGGAAGCTCTCACGCAGCTCCAGGCCGCGCACCCCTTGCGCCAGCAAGGCCTGCAGGCCCGGGCGCGCACCGGCATCGACGCCGCGCTCCAGCCAGACGAAGGGCTTGTGGATGGCGAGCCGGGCCTCGAAGGCGGGCAGCGTCATGCCCGCCAGACGCGCCAGTTCGGCGCGCTGGCGGCGGTCGGCGACGAACTCCTTGGGCCGCAGCGCGATGTCCAGTGCCGGCACGCTGGCGGCCAGGATGCGGCCGTTGCGGTCCAGCACCTTGCCGCGCCCGGCCGGTACGTCCTCGGTGTAGAGATAGTTCTTCTCGCCCTTGCGCTGGTAGAAGTCGGCGTGCAGCACCTGCACCCAGACCGCACGCGCGGCCAGCACCAGGAAGGCTGCGGCGAGCAGGGCGACGATGAAGCGCGAGCGACCCGGCGGCGTGCGCGCGGCCAGCAGCGGGCTGCGCGTGTTGGGAACGCTGCGGCGGCTCACTTCGCCGCCTCCGGCAGCGCTCGCGGCGGCTGCACGTACAGGGTCACGGCGGCGCTGGCGTTGCGCATCTGGAGCTGCTCGCGCGCGACGCGCTCGATGCGCAGCGGGGTCGCCTGCGCCTGGCGATCGGACTCCAGACGCTGGCGTTCGGACTCCAGCGTCACCCGCTCGTCGTTGGCGCGGTCCACCGCGTTGAAGAGGCGGCGCGCCTCGTAGGCGGTCTTCACCAGCAGCATCGCGCTGGCCAGCAGGGCGATGGCGAGCAGCAGGTTCAGCTTCGCGCTGCCCGGCGGGTTCATGCCGCCACCTCGGTGCGCGCCGCCACCCGCATCACCGCCGAGCGGGCGCGCGGGTTCGCCGCCACCTCGGCGGCCGAGGGCCGCACGCGGCCGAGCGCGGCCAGCCGCATGGCGCGCGGCGGCGCCATCGGGGCGCGGCGGTCGGGAACGTCGCGGCTCTCGCGCAGGATGAAGGTCTTCACGACCCTGTCCTCGCCCGAGTGGAAGCTGATCACGACCAGTCGGCCCTGCGGCGCCAGCAGGGCCAGCGCCGCACTCAGTCCTTGCTCGAGTGCCTCAAGCTCGGCGTTGACGAAAATCCGAAGAGCCTGAAACGTGCGCGTTGCAGGGTCCTGGCCCGGCTCGCGGGTCTTGACTGCACGAGCCACGAGCGCGGCCAGGTCCCCGGTGCTTCGAACGGGAGCCCCGCCTTCGCGCCGAGCAACAAGCGCCTTTGCAATCTGAACAGCAAACCGTTCTTCCCCATGATCGCGGATCACCTGTGTGAGGGTGCGCTCGTCGGCGCGGGCCAGGAAGTCCGCGGCGGTTTCGCCACGGGTCGTGTCCATGCGCATGTCCAGCGGTGCGTCATGGCGAAAGCTGAACCCGCGCTGCGGGTCGTCGATCTGCGGACTGCTGACGCCGAGGTCCAGCAGCACGCCGTGCACGCGCGCGATGCCGCGCGCGGCGAGTTCCTCGCGCATCTGGCCGAAGTTGGCGTGCACGATCTCGAAGCGCGGGTCGGCGATGTCGGCGCGCGCCGCCGCCACCGCCTGCGGGTCGCGGTCGAAGGCGATCAGCCGCGCGTCGGGCGCCAGCCGCTGCAGCAGCGCGCGGCTGTGGCCGCCGCGGCCGAAGGTGCCGTCGACGTAGATGCCGTCGGTGCGGTTGACGAGGGCCTGCACCGCCTCGTCGAGCAGCACGGTGGCGTGCTTGAGGGGCGCGTTCATTGGAGGATGAAGCTCCGCACCTCGGCCGGCATCGGCTGCGCCATCAGGCGCTTCTCGTAGGCCTCGTGGCGCTCGGCATCCCACAGCTCGAGCACGCGGCCGTGGCCGATCAGGCGCACGTCCTTGGTCAGGCCGGCGGCGGCACGCAGCTCCGGCGGAATCAGGACGCGCGCCGCGGCATCGATCTCCACGTCCACCGCGCTGCCGAGAAACACGCGCCGCCAGGGGTCGGCGTCCATGCTCATCGACATCAGCCGCTCGCGGGTGAGCTCCCAGCGCGGGCGCGGCATCACCCACAGAAAGCCGTCCGGGTGCTTGGTAAGCGTGAGCCGGCCTTCGCAGGCCTGCATCAGCAGGTCGCGCTGGCGCACGGGCACGGTGATCCGGCCCTTGGCATCCAGCGCGATCGGCGACGTGCCTTGAAAGACGATCTCCACCACCCTGACCCGCCACTACAACCCAAAAATTCCCACTCGCGCACACTTTAACGCAGCGAATCGACGGCGGTCAACCGAACGGCAGAAAAAATTCAATCAAATCAATAGCTTACATATGATTTGCAAGCGACCTCGAGAGAAAATGTCACGCAAAAACAAGAACCTGCAGACGTCATTCAAAGTGATGCTTGATCATATGAACCGTGGATGCACCGGCACCGGCTCCCCATCCAGCGCTTCGCAAGCGGCGGCGCTTGCAGTAGGCTGGTGTCAGCGGCGCCACCGTGGTACGGCACCGCCTAGGGAGGTCGGCGACCGTGGACCGTCTGTCGATGTCGAGATGTCCAGCCTGCGCACGCGTGAACGCCGAGCACGCGCTCGCCTGCGAGGCCTGCGGCACACCGCTGGTGATGCGCTGCCCGGCCTGTCAGGCCATCAACGTGCGCAGCCGGGTGCGCTGTCACCACTGCGCGGCGGTGCTGGACAGCCGGCTGCGGCCGCAGGACCTGCCCAGCGACGAGCCCGCCACCGCGCCGCCGGTGGTGCCCACGCTTTCTGAACCCGAGGACGAGGTGGGCGCCGACTGGGTGCTGAGCCTGCTCGAGCAGCCCCTGCCTCGCGAGCCCGCGGCCTGGCCGACGATCGAGGCACCGCCACAGTGGCCGGCGGACGCCGACGCGCCGAGCGTGGGCGCGCAACCGGCCGCCCCGGCAGTGGCCCCAGCAGTGGCCCCAGCACCTGCCGCCGCTTCAGCCCTCGGCGCCGTAGACACGGCACAGCGCAAGGTACGGCGGCGCGCCGCCGTGCGGCGGGCCCAGATGCGGGCCCAGGGTCGAGACCACGTGGCCGCCGCCGAGCTGCCGGTGCTGGACGTGCTGGTGCTGGAAGCCAATCCACAGGCCCGCGCCACCCTGTGCCAGACCCTGTCGCTGTTCGGATTTCGGCCGCACGTGGCGGTCAGCGCGGCCGAGGCCAGCGGGCTGAGCCGGCGCCAGCAGCACGTGGCGGCCTTTCTCGGCCTGGGCAGCGACGCCGATCCGGCAGACACCGAGGCCTTGTGCCGCAGCCTGCACGACACGCGGCGCGGCCGCCCGCTGGCGCTGATCGCGATCGGCGACCGCCAGCACCACGCCGACCGCATCCGCATGCAGCTCGCCGGTGCCGACCGCATGCTGCTGCGCCCGGTCGGCCGCGGCGACATCGCGCGCGCGCTCGACGACTGCGGCCTGCCGCTGCCGCAGGACCCGCGCCGCCGCGAAGCCTAGGAGTTCGAAGGTGCTGCGGCGGCCGGCGGCAGACGGCCACCGGTCGCCTGCGGCCTGGCGCTGCCCGTGGGGCGACGCGGGCCACAGCACCAGGCAACCAGGCAACCAGGCAACCAGGCAGCCAGACAGCCAGCCAACCATGCCCGGACCGGGCGGCGCCCGGCCGGCCGCCCGCTCACATCGACTGCTTGATCAGCCGGCCCGCGGTCTGCTGCACCGGCCGTGCATTGCCCGGGTACAGGCGCGAGAGGATGGCTATCTGCGCGGCCGAAACCTGCAGCGGCTGCTGCATCACCATCCACAGCACGCCTTCGGTGCACGGCGGGGTGGTGAGCGATCCCATGTAGGTGTAGTAGCCGCGCTCGGCGGGCAGCAGCGCGGTCGGGTCCAGGGGCTGGCTGGCGCGCAGCGGCTGGCGCTTTTCCAGCGGCAGGTTGTTCCAGACCTGCTGCACCACCGGCTGCGCCACGCCGCGCTCGAACACCACCGCCACCACCGCCAACCGACCCTCGGCGTCCTGGTGCACCAGGTGCGCCGACATCTCGAACTGGCGGCCGTTGATGCGCTCCTCGGACGGGCGGTGGAAATGCAGGTGCTGCAGCTCGTAGCGCCGCCCCATGACCTCGATCGAGTTGCCCTGGGCGATGTCGGCCTGCACCGAGTGGCCGGTGTCCAGCACCGCAAAGCCGCTGGCGCGATAGTCGAAGCGCACCGGCTCCAGTTCGACCGCGATGCCGTCGCGGATGTCGATCGGGCTTTGCCGCTGCCCGCTGGCGCAGGTGGCGAACTCGGGTTTGAGCTGCGCCCAGTGCGCCGGCCCGACCTCTCCCTGGTAGTCCCAGGCCAGGTCCGGCCGGGTGCCCCGCGGCGGGTTCGCCGGGTTCGCCGGGTTCACCAGGTTCGCCGGGCCCGCCGGGCTCGGGCCACGCGCCGCGGCAGCCCGCGGCGGCGCGGCGGCGCGCGAAGTCACCTTCAACTCGTGGCTGGCGGCCTCCTGCTCCTGCACGCGCAAGGCGCCCAGCTTTTCCTCCAACCGCGCCTTCAGGTGCGCCATCGGGTCGGAGATGGCCTCGGGCTCTGCCCCGGCGACCGGCGGCGCCGACAGCATCGCCAGCATCGTCGTCAGCAGCAAGGCGCACCGTGAGGCCGGTCGTGAGGCCGGTCGCGGGGCTGTCCGTGGCCGGCGGCGGCGCGAGGGGTGTGGGCACATGGGACGGGAATCTCCTGGATCAGGATCTCCCATCGGCAGCCGCTGGCCTCAACTTGAGGCCGGCCGCGCCTGCGCCCGCAGCCGCGGCCGCACCCAGACCCAGGCCAGCATGCCCACCCCCATCATGGCCAGCGAGGTGATCGCCATGCCCAGGGTGGAATGCATCACCAGCGGGGCGACGACGCCGGCCACCAGGCCGTTGGAGACGGCGCCTATGCAGGCCTGCATGGACGAGGCCATGCCGCGCCGCTCGGGCACCTGGTCGAGCACCATCAGCGTCACCACCGGCACCATGAGCGACCAGCCGAAGGCGAACACCGCGATCGGCGGCAGCGCCCACCAGGCGGCCGGCACGAACAGCGCGTTGAGCAGCACGTTGAGCAGCGACACCGCGCCCATGACGGCGAAGCCGTAGCGGATCTGGCGTGCCGGCGCGATGCGCCCGGCCAGCCGCCCGGACAGCCAGGCCCCGGCCATGATGCCGCCTATGCTGCACAGGAAGAACCAGAAGAACTGGGTCGGCGCCAGCTTCAGGTGCTGGCCCAGGAACTCGGGCGCCGCCAGCACGTACAGGAACATGCCGTTGAACGGCACCCCGCTGGCCAGCACCAGCATCATGAACACCGGGCTGGTGGCCATCTGCCGGTAGCCCGCCAGCAACGGGCCCGGGGTGAAGGGCTGCACCAGCGACGCGTGCAGCGTCTCCGGCAGGAAGCGCTGGGTGCCCAGCCACAGCAGCAGGCCGAGCACGGCGAGCAGCCAGAAGATCGAGTGCCAGCCCAGGTGCACGAACAGCCAGCCGCCGAACAGCGGCGCCACCGCCGGTGCGACGCCGAAGAAGATCGTCACCTGCGACATCACGCGCTGCGCTTCGGCGGGCGGGAAGAGGTCGCGGATGATGGCGCGCGACACCACCGTGCCCGCCCCCGACGCCAGCCCCTGCAAGGTGCGGAAGAAGACCAGCGAGCCGATCGAGGTGGAGGTCGCGCAGCCCACCGAGGCAAGCGTGAACAGACCGATGCCCCAGAGGATGACGCGGCGCCGTCCGAAGCTGTCCGACAGCGCGCCGTGGAACAGGTTCATGGCCGCGAAGCCGAACAGGTAGCTCGACAGCGTCTGCTGCATGTGCACCGGCGAGGCGCCCAGCGACTGCGCGATGCCGGCAAATGCCGGCAGATAGGTGTCGATCGCAAACGGCCCGAGCATGCCCAGGCAGGCGAGCAGCACGGCCAGCGTCCAGCGCGGTCCGCGCCAGAGGGTGGCAGCGTCAGGGTGCATACGGGTAAACCCGCATTTTAGACCGCAACCGTCTCCTGCGCCGACGCAAAGTCAAAGCCAGCGCCTCACCCTCGCCCGATAGCGTTCGAACTCCGCGCCGAAGCGCGCGTGCAGGGCGCGTTCCTCGGGCTTGATCTGGAACTGCGTCATCCAGGCGCAGAAGACCGCGACCGCAAGCAGGCCCAACGGGTCGGCCCACCACAGCACCAGGGCCAGCAGCAGCAGCGCCAGGCCGAGGTACATGGGGTTGCGCGTGAGGCGGTAGACGCCTGCGCTGACCACCGTGCGCGCGCGCTGCGGGGCGAGCGGATTGACGGTGGTGCGGGCCTGCCGGAACGCCAGCACGCCGCCCAGCGCGACGCCCGCGCCGGCCAGCGCCAGCCCTGCGGCCAGCCAGCGGTGGCCGCTGAACGCCAGCCGCGGCCCCGGCAGCACGAGCGCTGCCGCCACCACCGCGAGCGCGCAGACCAGCCAGACCGCCAGCGGCGGGACCTTCAGTTCGAGCCAGTTCACGGGCCTGCTCCTTCAAGACCTTGGCGGCGCGCCGTCCGGCCTCGACCGGCACCGGGCGGCGGCCCGAAAAATATGTGTGAAGTCGGCCGATAGGCCGGATTCTGTGCGGCCGCACCCTCTTGCGAAGGGCTGCCGTGACCGCCATTCCTCTGGGCCGGGGGTCGCCCGCCCGGCTCGGTGCCACCTACCCGCACGCTCGCCCCGGGCCGGGGCTCTGATCGGTGCGGACGCTGCCGCATCGAACGTCGCGTGCCTATTTGGTGTTGCTGCGCGTAGAGATTGCCCGTTTCACCCCGGACGGGCCTTGCCCGCCCGGGGTGGCTATGTGATCCCGGGCTTGCGCCCGGGCCCGTGCGGCTTGCGCCGCACGGGCCGCCGGCTGACGCCGGCATCCCATAGAACACCCTGGGCGAACCCGCCCGGACTCGTCTCTGTTGCTCTAATCCTCACCTCACGGTGGACAGCCGTTAGCTGCTACGCTGCCCTGTGCAGTCCGGACCTTCCTCCAGCGCGACCTTTCGGTGCCATGCGCCAGCGGCGGTCTGGCCGACTTCACGATTTGATTATCCCTGGAGACCCGAATGAAGGCCGAAAACATCCTCGCCACCATCGGCAACACGCCGCACATCCGCATGCAGCGCCTCTTTGGTGACGCCGAGGTCTGGATCAAGTCCGAGCGCGCCAACCCCGGCGGCTCGATCAAGGACCGCATCGCGCTGGCGATGGTGGAGGACGCCGAACAGCGCGGCCTGCTGCGCCCGGGCGGCACCATCATCGAGCCGACCTCCGGCAACACCGGCATCGGGCTGGCGATGGTGGCGGCGGTAAAGGGCTATCCGCTGGTGCTGGTGATGCCCGACAGCATGAGCGTGGAGCGCCGCCGCCTGATGCTGGCCTATGGCGCACGCTTCGAGCTCACGCCGCGCGCCCAGGGCATGAAGGGCGCGATCGCGAAGGCGCAGGAACTGGTGCAGGCCATCCCCGGCGCCTGGATGCCGCAGCAGTTCGACAACCCGGCCAACATCGACGTCCACGCGCGCACCACCGCGCGCGAGATCCTGAACGACTTTCCGCAGGGGCTGGACCTCATCATCACCGGGGTCGGCACCGGCGGCCACCTCAGCGGCTGCGCGCGCGTGCTCAAGACCGCCTGGCCGGCGCTGAAGGTGTTCGCGGTCGAGCCCAGCCAGTCGCCGGTGATCAGCGGCGGGCAGCCGGGGCCGCACCCGATCCAGGGCCTGGGCGCCGGCTTCATCCCCAAGAACCTGGACACCGCGCTGCTGGACGGCGTGATCACGGTGGACGCCGAACCGGCGCGCGAGATGGCGCGCCGCTGCGCGCGCGAGGAGGGGTTGCTGGTGGGCATCTCCAGCGGCGCCACGCTGGCCGCGATCGCCGCCAAGCTGCCCGAACTGCCCGCCGGCACGCGTGTGCTCGGCTTCAACTACGACACCGGCGAGCGCTACCTGTCGGTGGAGGACTTCCTGCCGGCGCAGTAGAGACGGCCGACAACAGCAGGCGCGGCCGGCGCAGCAGCTGCGGCCCCCTGCCGCGCCGCACACGCCCGCCGCGGCACCGCGGGCTGCGCACAGCCCGCCTGCTGCAGCGCGCGGATGCGGTCCTCGATCGGCGGGTGGGTGGCCAGAAGTGCCATCACCCCGCCCTTGCCGCTGATGCCCATCGCCTCCACCGCGCGCGGCAGTTCTCCCGGCTGCAGCCCGCCCAGGCGCGCCAGGGCGTTGATCATGGGCTGCTTGCGGCCCAGCAGCTGGGCTGCGCCGGCGTCCGCACGGTACTCGCGCTGGCGCGAGAACCAGGCCACGATGAGCGCCGCCAGCACGCCCAGCAGCAGGTCCAGCACCAGCGTCGCTGCGTAGTAGCCGACACCCGGGCCTTCGTTCTGGTTGCGCAGCACGACGCGGTCGACGAAGTAGCCGATCACGCGCGAGAGGAAGACGACGAAGGTATTCATCACGCCCTGGATGAGCGTCATCGTCACCATGTCGCCGTTGGCCACGTGCGCCACCTCGTGGCCGATCACCGCCTCCACCTCGTCGCGTGTCATGCCCTGCAGCAGCCCGGTGGAGACCGCCACCAGCGCGCTGTTGCGGAATGCGCCGGTGGCGAAGGCGTTCGCCGCGCCTTCGTAGATCGCGACCTCGGGCATGCCGATGCCGGCCTTGGTGGCGAAGCGCTCGACGGTGGCGACCAGCCAGCGGTGGGTGGGATCGCCGGAATCGTTGATGACCGCCGCACGCGTGCTCCACTTGGCCATCGGCTTGCTCATCAGCAGCGAGATGATGGCGCCGCCAAACCCCATCACGGCGGCGAAGCCCAGCAGCGCGCCCAGGTTCAGCCCGTTGGCCGTCAGGTAGCGATTCACGCCCAGCAGGCTGGCCACGACGCCCAGCACCAGCATCACGGCCAGGTTGGTGACGACGAACAAGACGATGCGCTTCATGGACCACGAACTCCGAAGGCGCCGCGACGGGGGCACCCCTGCGGCCGATGTGGGGATGGGCGGGGCGGCTTCAAGATCGCCGCGACCCAGCCAGCGTCAAGCCCGACGTCAAGCCCGCCATCAAGCGCGCAGCCGCACCTTCTGCGGATGGGTCTGCGGCAGCAGCTCGAAGCGCTGCGGGTGCGCACCCAGGAGCTTGGTGGAGGCGCCGCGCTTGCTCAGCAGCCCGGCGGCGCGCAGCCTCTCGGCCGCCACCCGCAGGTCCAGCGTCAGGCCCTGAGCCAGCTCGGGCAGTGCGGCGAGGATGGCGGCGGCGGCATCGGAGAGCGGCTCGGGCACGGCGGCTCGCACCGCGGCGGCTGCGGCAGCCGGCGACGGGGCTGTCGGTGACGCGGCCAGGGGTGGTGCTGCCGCGGGCGCTGCGGCGGGCGCCGCGCCGGTGCTCGCGCGGGTGCCCGTGCGGGCGCTCGTGCGGGCGCTCGTGGGGGTGCCCGTGCGGGCGCTCTCGCGGGCGCTCTTGCGTGGGCTGTCGGGCGCGGGCGGATTCGCCGCCGGCTCGGCTGCCGGTGCGGGCTCCTCGGCCGCTGCCGGCGCTGCCCGGGCAGCCGCAGGCGCGGCGACCGGTCCTGCGGCCTGCGGCCTGGGCGCCGCGCCCGCGCTCGCCTTTCTCGGTGCCGGCTTGGGCGCGGGCTTGGGCGCGGGCTTGAGCGCGGGCTTGAGCGCACTCTTCGCCGCCTCCGTCACCGGCGCCCGGTGCGCAAACACGGTGTAGGCGTCGTAGACCGCCTGCGTGGCTTCGCCGGTCTTGCCCTGCTGGCCGATGCCGACCACGCGGCAGCCCTTCTCGCGCAGGCGCAGCACCAGCGGCGCGAAGTCGGAATCCGAGGACGCGATGGCGACCAGATCGGGCCGCTCGCTGATCGCCAGATCCAGCGCGTCCACCGCCATCGCGATGTCGGTCGAGTTCTTGCCCGCCGCCAGGTTGACCACCGGGCGTATGCCCAGGCGCTTGAACAGCGCCTGGTGCTTGGCCGCCGACTCGGCGTTGCAGTAGGCCCGGCGCACGTGCAGCGCGCCGTGCTCGGCCAGCAGTGTCGCCACCGCCTGCTCCATGACGCCGACGCTGACGTTGTCGGCGTCGATCAGCAGCATCAGCTTCATACGAGACTCCAGGCCAGGGTCTCGCCGCCGCACAGCGGCTTGATCTCGGTCTCGCCGAAAGGCAGCGTGGCCGGCAGCGTGCGCGGCTGGCGGCGCAGGCTGACCGTGCCGGTGTTGCGCGGCAGGCCGTAGAAGTCGGCGCCGTGGTGGCTGGCAAAGCCCTCCAGGCGGTGCAGCGCGCCCGCGGCCTCGAAGGCCTGGGCGTACAGCTCCAGCGCCGCCGGCGCGGTGTAGCAGCCGGCACCGCAGACGCTGGCCTCCTTCAGCGCCGCCGCATGAGGGGCGCTGTCGGTGCCGAGGAAGAACTTCGGGCTGCCGCCGGTGGCCGCGGCCACCAGCGCCTGGCGGTGCGGTTCGCGCTTGAGCACCGGCAGGCAGTACCAGTGCGGACGCAGCCCGCCGACGAACAGCGCGTTGCGGTTGAACAGCAGGTGGTGGGCGGTGATGGTGGCCGCGGTGTGGGCGTCGGCCGCCGCCACGTACTGCGCCGCCTCGCGCGTCGTGATGTGCTCGAAGACGACCTTGAGCGCCGGGAAGTCGCGCCGCAGCGGCGCCATCACGCGCTCGATGAAGACCGCCTCGCGGTCGAAGATGTCGACCTCGGGGTCGGTGACCTCGCCGTGCACCAGCAGCAGCAGACCGGCGCGCTGCATCGCCTCCAGCACCGGATGGATGCGCCGGATGTCGGTCACCCCGGCGTCGCTGTGCGTCGTCGCGCCCGCCGGGTAGAGCTTGCAGGCGACGATGCCCGCGGCCTGCGCGCGCGCCATCTCCTCGGGCGGCGTGTGGTCGGTCAGGTACAGCGTCATCAGTGGCTGGAAGTCGCGCCCCGGCCCCTGCGCCGGCCGGGCGGCCAGGATGCGCTCGCGGTAGGCCAGCGCCTGCTCGGTGCGGGTCACCGGCGGGCGCAGGTTGGGCATCACGATGGCGCGCGCGAACTGCGCCGCGCTGGCCGGCAGCACGGCCTGCAGCGCGGCGCCGTCGCGCAGGTGCAGGTGCCAGTCGTCGGGCCGGGTCAGGGTCAGGTGGTCGGTCATGGCTTCATCGGCCTCAGTGGCTCAGGATGCGCGAGAGGAACTCGCGCGCGCGCGGCGTGCGCTGCGCCGGGTCGCCGAAGAACTCGTCCTTCGCGCAGTCCTCGACGATGCGGCCCTGGTCCATGAAGACGACGCGGTGGCTGACCTGGCGCGCGAACCCCATCTCGTGGGTGACGACCATCATCGTCATGCCTTCGCGCGCGAGCTGCACCATGACGTCCAGCACCTCGCCCACCATCTCGGGGTCCAGGGCCGAGGTCGGCTCGTCGAACAGCATCACCACCGGGTCCATGCTCAGCGCGCGTGCGATCGCCACCCGCTGCTGCTGGCCGCCCGAGAGCTGGGCCGGGTACTTGTCGCGGTGTGCCGTCAGGCCGACCCGCTCCAGCACCTTGAGCCCGCGCTCGGCGGCCTCGGCCGGGGTGCGGCCGAGCACGCGCTCCTGCGCCAGCGCCAGGTTGCGCATCACCGACAGGTGCGGAAACAGCTCGAAGTGCTGGAACACCATGCCGACCCGGCGCCGCAGCTGCGGCAGGTCGGTCCTGGGGTCGCCCACGCTCACGCCGTCGACCACGATCTCGCCCTGCTGGAAGGGCTCGAGCGCGTTCACGGTCTTGATCAGCGTGCTCTTGCCCGATCCCGAGGGGCCGCAGACGACGACCACCTCGCCGCGGTCCACGCGCGTGCTGCACTCGGCCAGCACCTGGAAGCCGCCGTACCACTTGCTGACGCCGCGCAGCTCGATCATGGCTGCGCTCCGGCGCCGGCCTGCGCCTGCAGGTCCGTCCACAGGCGCTGCGCCGCCGTCTCCGGGTGACGCGCGGCACCCGCGCGCTCGCGGTAGATGCGCACGTCCATCGTCAGCTCGTAGCCCTCGCTGGGGGCGGCGGCGGGCGCGAGCCGGCCCTGGCGCAGCTCGTCGCGCACCGCGCTGTGCGGCAAGAAGGCGATGCCGTGGCCTTCGAGCGCCATCGCCTTCAGGCCCTCGGCCATGTCGGTCTCGTAGATCGCGTCCAGGGTGGTCTGCGGCGGGTGTTGCTTGAGCATGAGTTCGACCAGCTGTGCCATGTAGGCCGCCGGGCTGTAGGCCAGGAAAGGAGTGCGCTCGCCGCGCCGGCCGGGCAGCGTGAAGCTGGCGCGGCCGTCCAGCGCGCGTGCGTAGGGCGCCAGGGTCTCGCAGCACAGGCTGAGCATCTCGTAGCGATCGGGCGGCAGTTGCAGGGGCTGTGCCGGGTGGTGGTAGGCGATCAGCAGCTCGCAGCCGCCCTCGGTCAGGCGCAGCACCGCGTCGTGCACGTTGAGCGCGATCAGGCGGCTGCGCACGGCGCCGAAGCTGGCGCGCAGCTCGGCCAGCCAGTGCGGGAAGAAGGTGAAGGCCAGGGTGTGCGGGACCGCGAACTCGATCGTGTCCTGCCCCGCCACCTGGTGGCTGCGCATGGTGTTGCGCGCCGTGTGCAAGTGCCCCAGGATCTCCAGCGCCTGCTCGCGCAGGGTCTCGCCGGCCTTCGTGAGCCGCGTGGGGTAGGAGGAGCGGTCGACGAGGTCTATCCCCGCCCAGGCCTCCAGCGCCTGGATGCGGCGCGAGAACGCCGGCTGCGTGACGTGGCGCAGCTGCGCCGATCGGCTGAAGCTGCGCGTCTCGGCCAGGCTCACGAAGTCTTCCAGCCACTTGGTTTCCACGGGGCGCGAGTCTACGCGTAGGCCTTGCGGACCCGAGCCGGCGCCGGTCCGCCCGGGCCCTGCCGCGAAGCCCTGCGCACCGGGTGGAACAATGGCCGCATGAAGCGACGCCCTTGGATGCTGCCGGCCCTGGCCTTGCCGCTGGCGCTGCTGCTGGCCTGGGCGGCCTGGCGCGCACCGGCGGTGGCAGCCCTGCAGCCCGAAAGCGGCACCCTGGTACGCAGCCTGCAGTTCAGCGCGCGCGTGGCGTCGCGCTCCAGCGTCGAGGTCGGCGCCACCCTGACCGGCCGCGTCGCCGAGGTGCTGGTGCGCGAGGGCGCACAGGTCGGCGCCGGCGCCGCCTTGCTGCGGCTGGAAGATGCCGAGGCGCGCGCCGCACTGGCGCAGGCGCAGGCGCTGCTGGCACAGGCGCGGGCGGCGCAGGCCGGGGCCGGCGGGGCGCGGCTGCGCGCCGCCGACGCCCAGCTGGCGCAGGCGCGCGCCCAGCAGCTGGCCGCCCTGGCCGAGCAGCGGCGCAGCGCCGAGCTGGTGGCGCGCGGCTTCCTGAGCCCCTCACGCGGCGACGAGGCCGGCCGCGCGCTGGCGGTGGCCGAGGCCCAGCTGGAGGCCGCGCGCGTCCAGCACGCCGCCCTGGGCACCGGCGGCAGCGAGCGCGCGCTGGCCGACGCCCAGGTGGCGGCGGCGCAGGCGGCGCTGGCACTGGCGCAGGAGCGGCTGGCACAGACCGTGGTCCGCGCGCCCGCCGCGGCGCGCGTGCTGCAGCGCAGCGTGGAGCCTGGCCAGGTGGTGCAGCCGGGGCGCGCCCTGCTCTGGCTGGCACTGGACGGCCCGCTGGAGCTGGTGGCGCAGGTCGACGAGCGCTTCCTCGCCGAGCTCGCGGTCGGCCAGCCGGCGCGGGTGCAGGCCGACGCCTTCCCGGCCCAACCCTTCGACGCCCGCCTGCAACGCATCGCGCCTCATGTGGACGCGCAGCGCGGCGCGATCGACCTGCACTTCAGCCTGGACACGGTGCCGCCCTTTCTGCGCGAGGACATGACGCTGGCGCTGGCGGTGGTCACGGCGCGCCGCGAGCACGCACGGCTGCTGCCGCTGGCGGCGCTGCGCGGCGGTGGCGGTGGCGATGGCGAGGTCTGGGTCGTCGCCGACGGCCGCATCGAGTCGCGCAAGCTCAAGCTCGGCCTGCGCTCGGCGACGCAGGTCGAGGTGCTCGCCGGGATGGCGGACGACGACTGGGTGGTGCTGGGCAAGGCCCCGCCGCCGGGCAGCCGGGCGCGTGCGGTGGCGGCCGATGCGGCGGCGCTGCGCGCTGGCAGCAGCGGTGGCAGCGGTGGCAGCGGTGGCGACGCAGGCGACGGTGCGGCGCTCAGCGAGGCGGTCGGACGCTGAGTTCAGCGATGTGGGCCTTCGAACGCCGGGTCGCGCTGCGCTTTCTGCGCGAGGGGCGCATGCAGTCGCTGCTCATCCTGACCGGCGTCGCCGCCGGGGTGGCGGTGGTGACCTATATCTCCGCCCTCATCTCCGGCCTGCAGGCCAGCACCCTGGAGCGCACCCTGGGCGCGCAGCCGCACCTGAGCATCCGCGTGCGCGACGAGACGCCGCAGCTCGCGCCGCCACCGGGCACGCTGGCGCTGGACCGCGTGCAGCCGCGCGCGCAGCGCCAGCGCTCGATCGCCGACTGGCCGGCACTCGCGCAGGCGCTGCTGCAAAGACCCGGCGTGCAGGCGGTGTCGCCCATGGTCAGCGCCGCCGGCCTGGCCTTGCGCGGCAGCGCCTCGGCCTCGGTGTCGGTGTCCGGCATCGAGCTCGACCGCTACGACCGCATCGTCCAGCTGCGCGCCAAGGTGGTGGCAGGACAGGCAAGGTTGGGGCCGGGCGAGGCCATCATCGGCCGCCAGCTCGCCGCCGACCTGGCGCTGGCGGTGGGGGATCGCTTCACCCTGCGCACCGGCGAGCTGGACACGCCGCTGCGCGTCACCGCCCTGGTGGACCTGGGCGCGCGCGAGCTCAACCGGCGCAGCGTCTACCTGGCGCTGCGCAGCGCGCAAAGCCTGAGCGGCCTGCCCGGCGGCGCGACCAGCCTGGACCTGCGGCTGGACCAGGTCTGGGGCGCCGACGCCCTGGCGGCCCAGCTCGCGGCGCAGCTGCCCTACGAGGTGGAGGGCTGGCAGCAGGCGAACGCGCAGCTCGTGTCGGCGCTGAACGCGCAGTCCATCAGCACCGGCATCGTGCGCGCGGTGGTCGCCGTGGTGGTGGTGCTGGGCATCGCCAGCGTGCTCGTCGTCTCGGTGGTGCAAAAGCAGCGCGAGATCGGCATCCTGCGCGCGATGGGCGCCAGCCGCGCCCAGGTGCAGCGCGTGTTCCTGCTCCAGGGGGCGCTGGTCGGCGCCGTCGGCTCGGTGCTCGGGGTGGCGCTGGCGGCGCTGCTGATCGCCGCCTTCACCCGCTTCGTGAAGGGCAGCGACGGCCTGCCGCTGTTCGCCATCGCGCTGCCGCTCGACCTGAGCCTGCGCATCGCCGTCGCCGCCACCCTGGCCGGCGTGCTGGCGGCGGTGGCGCCGGCGCGCCGCGCCGCCGCGCTCGACCCGGCACAGGCGATCCGGCTGTGAGCGCGCCGGGCAGCCCCCAAGCGCTCACGCCGAAGCCCTTCGAGGGCGAAGGTGACCTGATGAGCGCGCCGGCCGCCCCGTTGACGGAACCGTCGGCGCGATCGCCGACAGCTTCGCCGGCCGGTCCGCCGGCCGGCCCGCTGGTGGCCTTGCACGAGCTGCGCAAGTCCTACCACCGCGGGCGGCCGAACGAGGTGGAGGTGCTGCACGGGCTGCAGCTCGAGGTGCGCAGCGGCGAGTTCGTGGCCCTCATCGGCCCCTCGGGGTCGGGCAAGAGCACGCTGCTGAACGTGCTGGGCCTGCTGGAGCCGCCGAGCGCCGGCAGCTACCGGCTGCTGGGAAAGGAAACCGCCGGCCTGGACGACGCCGCGCTGACCCGGCTGCGCGGCCGCGCGCTCGGCTTCGTGTTCCAGTTCCACCACCTGCTGCCGGCCTTCAGCGCGCTGGAGAACGTGACCCTGCCGCTGCTCATGCGCGCCGGCCGCGTTGGCGCGGCAGAGCAAGCGCGGGCGGGCGAGCTGCTGGCGGCGATGGGGCTGGCCGTCGCCCTGCACAAGCGCCCGGGCGAGCTCTCCGGCGGCATGCAGCAGCGGGTGGCGATCGCGCGCGCGCTGGTCGCCGCGCCGCCGCTGGTGCTGGCCGACGAGCCCACCGGCAACCTCGACCGGCACAGCGCCGACGAGGTCTTCGGCCTCCTGCGCCGGCTGCACGGCGAGTTGCACACCGCCTTCATCGTCGTCACCCACGACCCCGCGCTGGCCGCGCGCTGCGACCGCGTGGTGGAGCTGGTGGACGGCCGCATCGTCGCCGACCGGCCGAACCGGGCTCAGCGCCCGTGAAGCAAGGCCCTCAGCCCGGGCGGTCCTGATCGCCGCCGCGCTGCTGCAGCCGCCACAGCTGCGCGTAGTGGCCGTCCAGCGCCAGCAGCTCCTGGTGGGTGCCGGTCTCGACCACCCGGCCGGCGTCGAGCACGACGATGCGGTGCGCATCGACCACGGTGCCCAGGCGGTGCGCGATGACGAGGGTGGTGCGCCCGCGCGAGACCTGGCGCAGCTCGGCCTGGATGGCGCGCTCGTTGGCCGAGTCGAGCGCCGAGGTCGCCTCGTCCAGGACCAGGATGGGCGGGTTCTTCAGCAGGGTGCGCGCGATCGCCACGCGCTGCTTCTCGCCGCCGCTGAGCTTGAGGCCACGCTCGCCGACCAGGGTCTCGTAGCCCTTGGGCGTGGCGGCGATGAAGTCGTGGATGTGCGCCGCCTTCGCCGCCGCGAGCACCTCCTCGTCGCTGGCGCCGGGGCGGCCGTAGGCGATGTTGTAGCCCACCGTGTCGTTGAACAGCACCGTGTCCTGCGGCACGATGCCGATCGCCCGCCGCAGGCTGTCCTGCTGCACGGCGCGCAGATCCTGGCCGTCTATCGTGATGCGCCCACCGCTCACGTCGTAGAAGCGGAACAGCAGCCGCACCAGGGTCGACTTGCCGGCCCCCGAGGCGCCGACCACCGCCACCGTGCGCCCGGCCGGGATCTCGAAGCTCAGGTCGTGCAGGATGGGTCGCGCCGGGTCGTAGGCGAAGTGCACGCCCTCGAAACGCACCGCCGCCGCGCCCACCTGCAGCGGCGGGGCGCCGGGGGCGTCGGCCACCTCGCGCTCGCGGTCGAGGAGGCCGAACATCTTGTCGATGTCGGTCAGGCTCTGCTTGATCTCGCGGTACAGCACGCCGAGGAAGTTCCGCGGGATGTAGAGCTGAATCTTGTAGGCGTTGATCATCCCCAGGTCGCCCAGCGTCAGCGTGCCGGCGACCACGCCCTGGGTGGCGCGCCACAGCATGGCCACCAGGGCGATGGCGATCACGAGCTGCTGGCCGCTGTTGAGCACGCCCAGGGTGGCCTGGCTCTTCAGCGCCGCGCGCCGCAGCCGCTCCAGGCTGGCGTCGTAGCGCCGGGTCTCGAAATCCTCGTTGCCGAAATACTTGACGGTTTCATAGTTGAGCAGGGCGTCTATCGACTTCTGGTGTGCGGCGGCGTCGAACTCGTTCATCTGGCGCCGGAACTGGGTGCGCCACTCGGTGACGCCGACCGTGTAGGCCACGTAGACCAGCAGCGCCGCGACGGTGATCCAGACGAAGCCGGCGTCGAACTGCCAGCCCAGGATGGCGAGCACCAGCACCACCTCGACCAGCGTCGGCAGGATGCTGTACAGCGAATACGAGATCAGCGAGTGCACGGCGCGCGTGCCGCGCTCGATGTCGCGCGTCATGCCGCCGGTCTGGCGTTCGAGGTGAAAGCGCAGGCTCAGCGCGTGCAGGTGGCGGAACACCTGCAGGCTGATCTGGCGCGCTGCACCCTCGGTGGCCTTGGCGAAGATCAGCTCGCGCAGCTCGGTGAACAGGCTGGTGGCCAGGCGCAGCCCGCCATAGGCCAGCAGCAGGCCCAAGGGCAGCACCAGCAGCGTCGCCGGCTCGCCGGGTTTGAGCGTGAGCCCGTCGATCAGCCGCTTGAGCAGGATGGGCACGCCGACGTTGGCCCCCTTGGCGGCGAGCATGAAGGCCAGCGCCAGCAGCACCCGCACCCGGTACTGCCAGAGATAGGGCAGCAATCGGCCCAGGGTGGCGGCGTCCGAGCGCGGCGCCTGGGCGGGCTCAGCGGTGTGTGCCGGAACGGCCGCCGCGCGTCTCATGGGTCAAGCGTGAAAGAATGTCAGGATGGAAGTATTGAATACCGCACGCCCATGAACGCTGCCAAACGTCCCCCCCAGGGCTACCTGCAGCGGCCCGAGAGTGTGCACGAGGACGCCGAACTGGTGATGCGCGTGATGCCGCTGCCGGCCGACGCGAACGGCAACGGCGACATCTTCGGCGGCTGGATCATGGCCCAGATGGACCTCGCCGGGTCGGTGCTGCCGTTTTGCGTCGCACGCGGGCGCATCGCCACCGTGGCGGTGAACGAGTTCCTGTTCAAGCAGCCGGTGTCGGTGGGCGACCTGCTGAGCTTCTACGCCCGCGTGAGCCGGATCGGACGCACCTCGATCACCGTCGACGTCGAGGTCTGGGCCGAGCGCAACCCGAGCAACCGCCAGCTCGTCAAGGTGACCGAGGCGACCCTCACCTACGTCGCGATCGACGACAGCGGCAAGCCGCGCGAGCTGCCGGCCTGAGACCGGACGCGGGTCCGCCTGCGTGGACGGGCACGTGCCCGCCCAGGCCGCCGGGCATGCAGCTCGGGCCGCGGGGCCAGCCCGCCTCGCGGCTGCTCAGGGCTGCGGCGGCAGCGGCACGGCGCCGCCCGCGGCCTCGGCGGCACGCGCGCGCGCGCGCTCGGCCGCGCCTTCGCGCCTGGCCTGCAGGCGCCGCCAGCTCTTGCGCGCCAGGTGGGGAAGGATCTGGTACCAGGGCATGCGCAGCCAGTGCGAGCGCACGTACAGGGCAAAGGCCGCCGCCCGGTAGCCGGGCACGGTGCAGCTCGGGTGGTCAGGGCGCAGCGCCAGGGTCAGCAGCTTGTTCATCAACCAGCGGCGCAGACCGCGGCGTTGCAGCGCCGCGAAGGCCGGCCGCTGCGCCTGCGGCGGCCGGGTACCGACCAGCCGATCGAGCTGGAACAGCACCTGCGACAGCGGCACACCCAGGCCCAGCTCGGCGGCGCGCGCCGCCAGCGCAGGCCAGAACCCGGGCTCGGTGGCGGCAAAGTGCTGCAGCAGGTCGTCGATGTCCAGCAGGTCGCGCAGCCCGCCTTCGAAGCTGCCCTCCTGCATCAGGTGCACGGCGCTGTGCAGCACCATGTCGACGGGCGCCAGCACCCGCAGCGGCGCCAGGTCGGGCAGCGCGCGCGCCTGCGCCAGCAGGCGGGCGCCGTCGATCGCGAAACGCGAGGTGGGTGGCGTGATGGTGTGGTGCACGTCGAGCTGGGTATGGCGCTGCACGTGCTGCATGGGCGGCAGCTCGTGCATCCAGTCGCGGTAGTAGCGCTCGTCGTAGGGCTCCAGCTTCTCGGCGATCCAGCCACCGGCCATCAGCGCCGACTCCACCTGCGGCAAGCGCGTGCGCTCGACCATGATGTCGACATCGGCAAACAGACGGCCGCGCCGCGGCGGCAGTTCGGCGGCGATGTAGGCCGCACCCTTGAGCAGCACCACCGCGCCCTCATGGCGCGCGAGTGCGGCACGCAGGCGGTCGATTTCCCAGCGCGCCTCGTCGTGCTGGCGCTGCATCACGCGCAGCGCACCCAGCAGGTGCAGGCGCGGGCCGGCGGGCACCTGCGCCATCCAGCCGCGGTCGGCGATGCGCGCCGCCAGCCGCGCCAGCAGGCGTGATCGGCGCGCCTGGCTGAGCAGGTCCTCCCACTGGCGCGGCGTGAGCGCCGGCAGCGTGGGCGTGCTCAGCGCGGGGGCGATCAGATTGCCGTCGTTCATGCGCTCAGGACCCCCGGCTCTCAGGCCCCTCGGCTGCAGCCAGGCGATCGAAGACCGCCATCGCGTCGTCCAGCCGGCCGTAGCAGAAGTCGTGGCAGCCGCAGGTGTCCACGAGGTGGGTCAAGGCCTGGAAGCCGACGCGCCCGAGCACCGAGAGGTTGAAGCTGTTGCGTCCGAGTTCGAGCACGGTGTCGGGCCGCGGGCGCTCGCTCAGCACCGCGGGCGCATCGGCCTGCCAGCGCGGGAACACGATCCAGGCCGGCAGTGCGGTCTCGTGCATGCGCCGCACGTGCTCGGCCGGGGCGCGCATGTGCGCCACCGTGCCCTTGAGCGTGTCGTGCGTCGGGTCGCAGAACTCGGCCTGCGGCGCCCAGCCCGAGATGATCTCGATCGACCGGTTCTTCAGGCTCACCGGTCGCACCAGCGGGTGCACCCGGCCGTCGGCGAGTGCGACGAGCGTCAGTTCGTCGGACAGCAGGCGCCAGCCGCGGTGCACGAGGGCCGCGCACAGCGTGCTCTTGCCCGATCCCGGCGGCGCCGGCAGGATCAGCGCCCGGCCGTCGCGTTCGACCACCGCCGCGTGCAGGCTCAGGTGCTCGAAGGCATGGGTGGTGACGCAGTAGTTGAGCGCCCACTCCATCAGCGGGAAGGCATGCCCCGCGGGCAGGGGCTCGAACACCGGCTCGCCGTCGTAGCGCGCCACCACCTGGGGCCGCAGCCAGCGGCGCAGCGGCGTCGGATGCACCACGTCGAGCGCAAAGTCGCAGAAGTCGGCCTCGCCGAGGCAGGGGTAGTCGGAGTACAGGCGGTCGATGGCCAGGGCCACCTGCGGCAGATCGCTGCGCAGCCGGAAGGCAAACAGGCCGCTGCGTACCGCCAGCCCGCCGTGGCGCAGGCGCTGACGGCGCTCGGCGATGCTCAGTGCGCCGATGGTGGTGGTGGCGGTGGAACCAGAGGCGCCGCCGACGGCGCCGCCGGTTCGATCCAGCCGAGTCTGATCAAGCGTTCCAGGACCGTGCACAAGACATCGACGAAGGAAGCATCGGCCACGGTGCCGAGGTCGTCGGCCAGCGTGCGGCCGAGCGTAGCCAGATCCGTGACCCCGGCTTCGATGCAGGCCATCGCCGCGGCGCTCAGCGGATCGAACTGCAGGGTCCGCCCGGAAAGCTCCTCGAAGACGACCGAATCGCCACCCCAGTCCCGCCAGTGCAGGCGGATCACGGGGTTCAGGCGCCAGGCGGCGATGCTAGTGCCTGCGTCGACCATCTGCGCGCGCGCCTTGCACGCGAAAGCGTGTCAGCGGCGTTCCTGCACAAGATCAGAAGTAGTTTTCCTGGTAGTCGCGGAAGAACATCTGCGCATCCAGGGTGCGCGCCGGGTCGTTGTGCAGCGCCACGATCTCGTCGGCGGTGTAGGAGAACTGGCTGCCGTATTTGGTGGCGTTCAGGCAGGCGGTGATCCAGTGGCCACGCGCGCTGTCCGGGTAGCCGTCCATGATCTCACCGATGGTCTTGTCGTTGTCGCCACCGCCGGCACAGGCGAACACGTCCTTGTACTTGGCGGTGCGCCGGAACGCCGTGTTGTTCACGCCCCGGCAGAACTTGCCGCTGGAGTCCGCGGGCCAGTTGCTGCTGTTTTGGTAGTGCGAGCAATGCTTGCCCGGGGATTCGGGCCAGTCGTTGACCTGCGCGGAAGCGATCACGGAATGCATGCCCGACACCGAGGCCTTGCACTTCTTGGCCGGCGTGTCCTTGTGGAAGCAGCTCTTGCGCCCCCCGGTGGCGAGCGCCGACATCGGCAGCGCCGCTCCCGAGACGGCCGCACCGACCGACAGGCCCCGCAGCAGGCCACGCCGACGCGCGACGGATTCGAGACCCTGCACGGCGGCGAACTGCACCGGCTCGGTCGCAGTGCTTTCAGGGCTGGGGATCTGGTCAGGATGCGTCATGTCCACCTCGGATTCGCTGCGATCGGCCCACCCAGACCGGGTCTGGCCGCGATGCACTGCCTGTAAGCATAAAGCTTGCCGACCTCGGAAAAGCTGCGCCGCAAACGGTCTATCTGCGTGCCGTGACTGAATCCGCGCCCGCCCCCCCGAATGCAGGTGTCGGGTGCACGCGGGCGAGCGATCCGGACTGGCAACGAATCCGACAGTCCGAATTCGGATTCAGTCGATGAAAAAGTCCGGCAGAAAATCGGTCGTCCCCGGCACGACGGCATACCGATCGAGGTCGGTCACACCGTGCGCCGCCAGCACCTCGTCGTCGATGAAGAACTGCCCGCTGGGCGCCGGGTCCCGGGTCAGGACCAGGTGCGCGGCGTCGGCCAGGATCTCCGGCGTGCGGCAGCGCCCGGTGTCCACGCCCGGGATCATCTGCAGCGCCGCGGTGGCGATCGGGGTGCGCGGCCACAGGCTGTTGACGGCGATGCCCAGCGGCGCGAACTCGGCCGCGTGGCCCAGGGTGCACATGCTCATGCCGTACTTGGCCATGGTGTAGGCGGTGTGGCGCTCGAACCAGTGCGGCCGCAGCGACAGCGGCGGCGACATGGTGAGCACCTGCGGCCGGCGACCGGCGCGGGCGCTTTCGGTCAGCGCCGGCAGGCAGGCCTGGGTGCAGCAGAAGGTGCCGCGCACGTTGACGCCGAACATGAGGTCGAAGCGCTTCATCGGCGTCGCCGGTGTCGGCGTCAGGCTGATCGCGCTCGCGTTGTTGACCAGGATGTCGATGCCGCCGAAGCGATCCAGCGCCGCCGCCACCGCCGCGGCCACCGCCGCTTCGTCGCGGATGTCGGTGGGAATGGGCAAGGCCTGGCCGCCGGCCGCCTCCACCGCTTCGGCGGCGCTGTACAGCGTGCCCGGGAGCTTGGGGTTGGGCTCGGTGGTCTTGGCCAGCAGCACCACGTTGGCGCCGTCGACGGCGGCGCGCACGGCGATCGCCTGCCCGATGCCGCGGCTGGCACCGGTGATGAACAAGGTCTTGCCTTGCAGCGTGTTCGCGCTCATCGCTTTGTTCCTCCCATCGACGATGCCCGGGACGACACCGGCAGCGCGCGCCGCCGGTGGCCGGGGTTTCAGCTGAACTGCGAGAAGTCGGGCCTGCGCTTCTGGAAGAAGGCCTGGAAGGCCTCCATCGCCTCCGGGCTGCGCAGCCGGGCGCTGAACAGCGCGCCTTCCTCCTTGATGACCTTCAGCAGCAGCTCGCGCTGCGGCGCACGCATGAGGCGCTTGGCCTCGCGCACCGCCCCCGGCGGCAGGGCGTTGAAGCGCTCCGCCACGCGGCGCGCGTGCGCCGCCACCTCGGGCGCCGGCAGCACCGCGCTGGCGATACCGCACTCCACCGCCTGCTCGCCCGTGAAGGGGTCGCCGAGCAGCAGCTTCTCGGCCGCGCGCCGCTGGCCCATGAGCTGCGGCACGAGCAGGCTGGCACCGAACTCCGGCACCAGGCCGAGGCTGGCAAAGGGCATGGCCAGCCGCGCGTCGTCGGCCACGTAGACGAAGTCGCAATGCAGCAGCAGCGTGGTGCCGATGCCGATCGCCGCCCCAGTGACCGCCGCGACCACCGGCTTATCGAGCTCGAGCAGGGCGCGCATGAACTGGAACACCGGGGCGTCCTCGGTGGCGCTGCCGCCGGCGCCCGGCGGGCGCGCCATGAAGTCCTCGATGTCGTTGCCCGAGGTGAAGATGCCGGGCTGGCCGGTGATCAGGACCGCGCGCACCGCGCCGTCGGCCCCCGCCGCACGCAGCGCCTGCGCCATCGCCTCGTACATCGCCACCGTGAGCGCGTTCTTCTTCTGCGGTCGCGCGATCTCTATCGTGGCCACGCCGTTCAGGACGGCGGTCTTGATGTGCTCGCTCATCGTCACACGCGCTCGAAGATGCCGGCCGCGCCCTGGCCCATGCCCACGCACATCGTCACCATGCCGTACTTCAGATTGCGCCGACGCAGTGCATGGATGGTGGTCGCCGCGCGGATGGCGCCGGTGGCGCCCAGCGGGTGGCCGAGCGCGATCGCGCCGCCCATGGGGTTGACCTTGGCCGGATCGAGTCCGAGTTCGTTCATCACCGCCAGCGACTGAGCGGCGAATGCCTCGTTGAGTTCGATCCAGTCGAGCTGGTCCTGCGTGATCCCGGCATGGCGCAGGGCTGCAGGGATCGCCTCGATCGGACCTATGCCCATGATGTGCGGCGGCACGCCGCGCGCGGCGAAGCTGACGAAGCGCGCCAGCGGCGTGAGGCCGAAGGTCTTGCACGCACGCTCGCTGGCAAGGATGAGCGCGCCCGCGCCGTCGCTGGTCTGGCTGCTGTTGCCGGCGGTGACGCTGCCCTTGGCGGCGAACACCGGACGCAGCCTGGCCAGTCCTTCGAGCGAGGTGTCGGCGCGCGGGCCCTCGTCGATCTGCACCGTGCGCGTGCTGAGGTTCACCTCGCCGCTGGCGAGATCGGGGCTGCGCTGGGTCACGGTCACCGGCGTCATCTCGTCGCCGAACTCGCCGGCCGCGATCGCCGCCAGCGCGCGGTGGTGCGATTGCAGCGCGAACGCGTCCTGCGCCTCGCGCGAGACCTTCCACTGTGCGGCGACCTTCTCCGCCGTCATGCCCATGCCGTAGGCGATGCCGATGTTGTCGTCGTGCGCGAAGACCTCGGGGTTGAAGCTGGGCTTGTTGCCCGTCATCGGCACCAGGCTCATGCTCTCGGCGCCACCAGCGATCATGACCTCGGCCTGACCGGTGCGGATGCGGTCGGCGGCCATCTGGATCGCGGTGAGCCCGCTGGCGCAGAAGCGGTTCACGGTGGCACCGCCCACCGAGTGCGGCAGCCCGGCGAGCACCATCGCGACCCGGGCCATGTTCATGCCCTGCTCGCCCTCGGGGAAGCTGCAGCCGACGATGGCGTCCTCGATCGCCTGCGGGTCCAGGCTGGGCACCTGCGCGAGCGCGTTCTTCACGGCGGCGATCAGCAGGTCGTCGGGGCGGGTGGCGCGGAAGTGGCCGCGGCCGGACTTGCCGATCGGGGTGCGCGTGGCGGCGACGATGTAGGCGTCTTGAAGCTGTGTCATGGCGTCGTCCTCGGGCTCAGTTGCGCACCGGCTTGCCGGTCTGCAGCATGCCCATGATGCGTTCCTGGGTCTTGGGGTGTTCGAGCAGGCTGCAGAAGTGCTTGCGCTCGAGCGTCATCAGGTATTCCTCGCTCACCAGCGAGCCGGCGTCGACGTCGCCGCCGCAGACCACGTCGGCGATCAGGCTCGCAATGTGGAAGTCGTGCGCGCTTGCAAAGCCGCCGTCGCGCAGGTTGACGAGCTGGCCCATGATGGTGGCGCGCGCGTTGCGCCCGGCGACCGGGAACAGCGCCTTCAGCGGCGGGCGCCAGCCGGCGGCGGCCATCGCCCTGGCCTGGGCGATGGCGACGAACAGCAGCTCGTCCTTGTGCGGCACGACCAGGTCGCCCCACTGCAGCCAGCCCATCTGGCGTGCCTCGATCGCGCTCGTGGCCACCTTGGCCATCGCCGCGCTCGTGAAGCCGTCGGTCAGGAACTGCAGCCAGTCCGCCTTCGCGCTGCCGGCAGCCGCCATCTCGGCGGCGCGGCGCGCGATGTAGGTGAGGCCGCCGCCGCCGGGGATCAGCCCGACGCCGACTTCCACCAGCCCGACGTAGCTCTCCAGGTGGGCGACACGGCGCGCGCAATGCAGCGCCAGCTCGCAGCCACCGCCAAGCGCCAGCCCGCGCATCGCCGCCACCACCGGCACCTGGGCGTAGCGGATGCGCAGCATCGCGTCCTGAAGCTTCTTCTCCTCCGGTGCGATGCCTTTGGCGCCGTGCTTCATGAACACCGGCAGCAGCGCCTCCAGGTTGGCGCCGGCGGAGAACACGTCGTCGGGCGACCAGATCACGAGTCCCTGGTACTTCGCCTCGGCGATCTCCACCGCCTTCAGCAGGCCTTCGGTCACCGCCGGGCTGATCAGGTGCAGCTTGGCGGTGATGCTGGCGATCAGCACCTCGCCGTCCAGGCTCCAGACCCGGATCTCGTCGTTCGCGTACTCCTCGGTCCCGGTCTTCAGCGGGGCCAGGGCTCCGCTGCCGAGCACTTCTTCAGGGAAGTGCTGGCGCGCATAGACCGCCAGCGTGCTGCGCGGCACCCAGCGCGCATCGGCAGCGCTCCAGGAACCTTCGGCACCGTGCACGCCGCCGGCCGCGGCCACCGGTCCCTCGAACACCCAGGCCGGAAGCGGCGCGCTGCACAGCGCCTTGCCGGCGGCGATGTCTTCCTGCACCCACTGCGCCACCTGCGCCCAGCCGGCGTCCTGCCAGAGCTCGAACGGGCCCTGCTTCATGCCGAAACCCCAGCGCATCGCGAAGTCGACGTCGCGCGCGCAATCGGCGATCTCGTGCAGGTGCACGGCGACGTAGTGGAAGCCGTCGCGCAGGATGGCCCACAGGAACTGTGCCTGCGGGTGGCTGCTCTCGCGCAGCAGCTTCAGGCGCTCGGCGGCCGGCTTCTTGAGGATGCGATCGATCAGCGGGTCGGCCTTGGCGCCACCCTTGACGTAGTCGCCGGCACCCTCATTGGCCGCCGGGTCCAGGCGCAGGATGTCCTTGCCCACCTTCTTGTAGAAGCCGGCGCCGCTTTTCTGGCCCAGCGCACCCTGCTCGATGAGCCGTGTCAGCACCGCGGGCGTGGCGTAGCTCGGGTAGAAGGGGTCGGCCTGCAGGTTGTCCTGCAGCGTCTTGATGACGTGCGCCATGGTGTCCAGGCCCACCACGTCGGCGGTGCGGAAGGTGCCGCTGCTGGCGCGACCGAGCTTCTTGCCGGTGAGGTCGTCGACCACGTCGACGCTCAGCCCGTAGTGCTGCGCCTCGTGGATGGTGGCCAGCATGCCGGCGATGCCGACCCGGTTGGCGATGAAGTTGGGCGTGTCCTTGGCCCGCACCACGCTCTTGCCGACCGCGCTGGTGACGAAGCTCTCGAGCTGGTCCAGCACCTCGGGCTGCGTCGCCGGGGTGGCGATCAGCTCGACCAGGCTCATGTAGCGCGGCGGGTTGAAGAAGTGGATGCCGCAAAAGCGCGGCCGAATCGATTCCGGCAGCGCCTGCGCCAGGCGCGTGATCGACAGGCCCGAGGTGTTGCTGGCGACGATGGCCGCCGGGTTCAACGCCGGCGCGATCTTCTGGTACAGGTCCAGCTTCCAGTCCATGCGCTCGGCGATCGCCTCGATCACGAGCTCGCATTCGGCCAGGCGAGCGAGGTGTTCCTCGTAGTTCGCCGGCTCGATGTGGACCGCGTCCGCGGCCACCCCCAGCGGCGCCGGTTTGAGCTTCTTGAGGTTCTCGATCGCGCGCAGGGCGATGCCGCTTTTCGGTCCCTCCTTGGCCGGGAGGTCGAACAGCAGGACCGGGATCTTGCAGTTGACGAGCTGGGCCGCGATCTGCGCGCCCATCACGCCGGCGCCGAGCACGGCGACCTTGCGAACGAGGAATCGGTTCATGGGTACTCCAGAGTCAGTCATTCGACGCGCTGCCAGGTCTGGGTGCGTCCGAGCAGCGGCATGCCGATGTAGCCGCGCACGTCCAGCGTCTTGCCGCCGTCCTTGGTGGCCAGGCGCACCTTGTAGGTCTTGCCGTTGTTGGGGTCGAGGATGCTGCCGCCGTCCCACACGCCATCGTCGGCGCTCCTCTTCACGCCTTCGAGGATGGTCATGCCGATCACCGGCTGGTCCTTGCGTGCGCCCTCGCACTTGTCGCACCTGGCGTCCTGGCGCTTGGGGTCGAGCAGCTTCTCGACGCGGCCGCTGAGGACGCCGGCGTCCTCGGAGATGCGCACGTAGGACTTCTCGGCCTTGGTCTCGTCGTCTATGGTCTTCCACAGGCCCACCGGGCTGGCCTGCGCAAACACCGTGTTCGCCGCCAGCGACAGCAGCATCATCGGCAAGAGTCGTTTCATCGCGTCCTCCTCAGAAAAGGGCCTCGTCCATCGCCATCAACGGCGCCACCCCGGCGCGCGCGCTGCGTATCAGGGCTGCCGTCTCAGGCAGCAGCTTGGCGAAATAAAAGCGCGCGGTCGCCAGCTTGGCGGTGTAGAAGGGGTCGCCGGAATTCTGCTTGTCCAGCGCCAGGCGCGCCATGCGGGCGAAGAAGTAGGCAAAGCACAGGTGGCCGACGACGCGCAGATAGTCCACCGCCGCCGCACCCACCTCGTCGGCGTTGCCCATCGCCTTCATGCCCAGCTCCATGGTCAGCTTGCTGACCTTGTCGCCGAGGTCGGCGAGCGGGTTGACGAATTCCTGCATGTCCTCGCGCACGCCCTCGTCTTCGACGAACTGCTGGATCAGCTTGCCGAAGGCCTTGAGCTTCTTGCCGTTGTCACCCAGCACCTTGCGCCCCAGCAGGTCCAGCGACTGCACGGTGTTGGTGCCTTCGTAGATCATGTTGATGCGCGCGTCGCGCACGAACTGCTCCATCCCCCACTCGCGGATGTAGCCGTGGCCGCCGAACACCTGCATGCAGTGGCTGGTGGCAAGCCAGCCGTTGTCGGTGAGGAAGGCCTTGACCACCGGCGTCAGCAGCGCCACCAGGTCGGCCGCCTCCTTGCGTTCGTCGGCGTCGTCGCTCGCGATCTCGCGGTCGATCAGCAGCGCGGTGTAGATCGCCAGCGCCCGCCCACCCTCGGCGTAGGCGCGCGCGGTGAGCAGCATCTTGCGCACGTCGGGGTGGACGATGATGGTGTCGGCCGGCTGGTCGGGCTGCTTGGCACCGCTGAGGCTGCGCATCTGGCGCCGCTCGCGGGCGTAGGCGGCGGCATTCTGGTAGGCGACCTCGGTCAGCCCCAGGCTCTGGTTGCCGACCCCCAGACGCGCCGCGTTCATCATCACGAACATCGCCGCCAGGCCCTTGTGCGGCTCGCCGACCAGGGTGCCGACGGCACCGTCGAGCAGCATCTGGCAGGTCGCGTTGCCGTGGATGCCCATCTTGTGCTCGAGCGCGGTGCAGCGGATGGCGTTGCGCTCGCCCAGGCTGCCATCGGCGCCGACCAGGTACTTGGGCACCACGAACAGCGAGATGCCCTTGCTGCCCACCGGCGCGTCGGGCAGCCGGGCCAGCACCAGGTGGACGATGTTCTGCGCCATGTCGTGCTCGCCGGCGGAGATGAAGATCTTCTCGCCGCTGATGCGGTAGCTGCCGTCGGCCTGCGGCTCGGCCTTGCTGCGCAGCAGCCCGAGGTCGGTGCCGCAGTGCGGCTCGGTCAGGCACATGGTGCCAGTCCACTCGCCGCTGGTCAGCTTGGGCAGGTAGGTGGCCTGCTGCTGCGGCGTGCCGTGCTCGCGCAGGCACTCGTAGGCGCCATGGCTGAGCCCGGGGTACATGGTCCAGGCCTGGTTGGCCGAGTTGAGCATCTCGTACAGGCACTGGTTGAGCACGATGGGCAGGCCCTGGCCGCCATAGGCCGGGTCGCAGCTCAGGCTCGCCCAGCCGCCTTCCACATAGGCGGCATAGGCCTGTTTGAAACCCTTGGGCGGGGTGACGGCGTGCGTCGCCAGGTCGAGCCGGCATCCCTCGGCATCGCCGCTGGCGTTCAGCGGCGCGACGACCTCGGCCGCGAACTTGCCGGCCTGTTCGAGCACCGCGTCCATGGTGTCGGCGTCGATCTCGGCGTGGCGCGGCATCGCCTTGAGCTGCTCGGCGGCGCCTAGGAGCTCGTGCAGCACGAACTGCATGTCGCGCAGGGGCGGGGTGTAGCTGGGCATGGATTACTCCTGGTGGGACGAAAGCGGCGTCGAGTCCGACGCCGCAAGGGGTGACTGGTGGTCCTTGATCACGCGCGCGAAGCCACGCCTGGCGCGGTCGGGCGCGCCGGGGTTGCGCAGCAGCCGCGCGTCGTGGTGCAGGGCGAGGATCAGGCCGTGGATCTCGTACAGCATCTGCGGGGCGTCGGTGTCGGCGCGCAGGTGGCCGCATTCGATCGCCTGGCGGATCGCGCGCTCCAGCGCCGCCTGCCAGGCACGCACCATGGCCACCAGGGCGTCGCGCACCGGGCCCGGCCGGTCGTCGAACTCGACCGCACCGCTGATGTAGATGCAGCCCGAGTCCAGCTCCAGCGAGACGCGCCGCACCCAGCGCTCGAACATGGCCTGCAGGCGCGGCAGGCCGCGCGGCTGGCGCACCGCGGGCACGAAGACCTCGTCCTCGAAGCGGGCGTGGTACTCGCGGATGACAGAGATCTGCAACTCCTCGCGCGAGCCGAAATGGGCGAACACGCCGGACTTGCTCATGCCGGTCTGCTCGGCCAGGGCGCCGATGGATAGGCCCTCCAGGCCGACGTGCGAGGCCATGGCCAGCGCCGCGTCCAGGATGGCGGCGCGGGTCTGCTGGCCTTTGTGCACCGGGCGGGTCGAGACCGTGGACATGGGTGAATAGTAAAACGAACGTTCGTTCTATTTTGCAGACAACACGACTCTTGCGTGTGCGTTTTTCCCCTCCTTTCTAGGGAACGGACTCTAGAACCAGGGTCCGGCTGGCAGCGTGCCCCCAGCCTGGCCCCGGGTCTTGATGTCAGCCCCTGCACCCAGGCAGGCCATTGAAGTAGGCACGGCAATTGCAGTACGCTTGCAAGCGCAATGGACGTGCTGCAGCTCGATGTCTCGGGCCGCCCTCAGGCCTGGATCAGCACCCGCGAAGCTGCGGTGCTGTACGCCTGCGACAGCATCGCCTGGACCCTGGGTGGCCCGTTCCGGGTTCTGCGCGGCGGCATCCAGCGCAGCAGCGGCCGGCAGTCTCGGATCGAGGTCCACCCCATCATTGCCGTGCGCGGCGCGGTACCCAGCCGGGCCTGGCGCACCGTGCCGGCGCTCACCAACCCCAAGCTCTTCACCCGCGACCGGCTGCTGTGTGCCTACTGCGGCCACCTGTTCCCGAACGAGATGCTGACGCGCGAGCACATCGTGCCGGTGTCGCGCGGCGGGCGCGACAGCTGGATGAACTGCATCACCGCCTGCAAGGCCTGCAACGGCCGCAAGGGCAACCGCCTGCCCGAGCAGGCGCACATGAACCTGCTGTACCTGCCCTACGTGCCCAGTCTGCACGAGGACATGATCCTGCGCGGCCGGCGCATCCTGGCCGACCAGATGGAGTTCCTGCTCGCCAGCGTGCCGCGCAGCAGCCGGCTGCACGCCTGAACGCCTGAACGCCAGCACCCCGGCAGGCCTGGCGCACGGCCGCCTACGCACACCCCAGAGGCGGCCATCGGGCCCGCAGCGCCCCGGTCACACCCGGTTTCCCGCCGCACTTCTTTACGCTGCAAGCCCGCAGCGGCTGCGGGACAATGGACGCCGATGCATTCGAAAGGCACGTCCATGAAGCGCCCTGTGCTCCATCTGCTCCTTGCGAGCCTGGTCAGCGCCCTCGCCGCCTGCACCACGACCAGCCCCGACGTGGTCCAGCGCGGTGACGCGCAGCGCCTGTCCACCGTCACCGACGCCACCGTGCTGTCGGTGCGCCGGGTCACGGTGGACGGCACGCAATCGGGGGTCGGCGCCGCGGCCGGGGGCGTGGTCGGCGGCATCGCCGGCGCATCGCGAGGCAACAGCCGCGAATCGGTGGCGCTGGGGGTGATAGGCGCCGTCGTCGGCGGCGTGGTCGGCAACGCCATCGAGCGCAGCACGACGCGCGAGGACGCGCTCGAAATCCTGGTTCAGCTGCGCAGCGGCGAACGCCGCGCGATCGTCCAGGCCAAGGGCGACGAATCGCTGCAGCCGGGCGACGAGGTGATCCTGGTGAGCACCGGCGGCAAGGTGCGGGTGACGCGTGCACCGACCGCCGCCACCACCGCCCAGCCACGCAGCTGAGGCGCGCAGCAGCCGCGGGGCGCCGCCTTGCGGCTGCGGGTGGTAGGCCGTGTTGGACTTGAACCAACGACCAAAGGATTATGAGTCCTCTGCTCTGACCAACTGAGCTAACGGCCCGCCGGCCGCGATTCTAGGTGGCGCGATCGGCCTGCCACCGGTCGACCCAGCCGCGGCTCTACTTCTGCGACAGCGCGTGCCCGACCAGGCGCGCCGTGACGTCGACGATCTGGATCATGCGCTCGTAGGGCATGCGGGTGGGGCCGATGACGCCCAGGGTACCGACGATCTGGCCGTCCACCTCGTAGGGCGCGGTGACGATGGACAGCGCCTCGTAGGGCACGACCTGGCTTTCGCCGCCGATGAAGATGCGCACCCCTTCGGCACGGCTGGACACCTCCAGCAGCCGCATCAGCTCGGCCTTACGCTCGAAGAGGTCGAACATGCGGCGCAGGCTGCCCATGTCGTCGGCCAGGTCGCGCACATCCAGCAGCTTGCGTTCGCCGGCGACGACGACGTGGTCGGCGCTTTCCTGCAGCGCCTCGCTGCCGGCGTCCACCGCGGCCTGCATGAGCGCCGCGATCTCGCCGCGCAAGGCATCCATCTCGCCCTTCAGCCGCGTGCGCACCTCGTCGAGCGTCAGCCCGGCGTAGTGGGCGCTGAGGTAGTTGGACGCCTCCAGCAGCTCGGCCGCGCTGTAGTCGCGGGCGGTGAAGATGACGCGGTTTTGCACGTCGCCGTCGGGCGCCACCAGGATCACCAGCACCCGGCGCTCACCCAGGCGCAGGAACTCCAGGTGGCGGAAGACGCCGGCCTTGCGCGGCGCGCTCACGATGCCGACGAACTGGCTCAGGTTGGACAGCAGCGAGGCCGCCTGTGCGATCACGCGCTGCGGTTGATCGGGCTGCAGCAGCGCCGCCACCTCGGGCTCGGGCCGCGCCTCGTCCAGCGGGCGGGCGGTGAGCATGGTGTCGACGAACAGGCGGTAGCCGCGCGCGGTGGGCACGCGCCCGGCCGAGGTGTGGGGGCTGGCGATCAGACCCAGCTCCTCGAGGTCGGCCATCACGTTGCGCACGGTGGCCGGCGACAGCTCCAGCCCGGAGGCCCGGGACAGGGTTCGCGAGCCCACCGGCTGGCCGTCGGCGATGTAGCGCTCGACCAGGGCTTTGAGCAGGGTTCTGGCGCGGTCGTCCAGCATGCCGGCATTGTAGGGAGCATGGGTCCAGGCGCTGCGCCGCGCACGGTGTGGCCATACCGTTTGCGGCCCCGTCTGCAGCCCGTCTGCAGCCCGTCGGCAGCCCGTTTGCAGCCCGCTTGCCCAGGGAGCGCTATGGTCTAATGCTTCGCATGGCCAGCCGCTTCCGTCATGCCGCCATCGTGGGCAAGTACCAGGCGCGCGGCATCCGGCCGCTGCTGGAGGAAATCGCGCAGTTCCTCGTCGGCGAGGGGCTGGACGTGTCCTTCGAGCGCGACACCGCGCAGGCCACCGGCGTGAGCGACTACGAGGTCGTCGCGGCCGACGCCCTGGGCCTGAACTGCGACCTCGGCATCGTCGTCGGCGGCGACGGCACCATGCTGGGCATCGCGCGCGAGGTGGCGCGCCACGGCCTGCCGCTGGTGGGCATCAACCAGGGCCGGCTGGGCTTCATCACCGACGTGCCGGCCAACCAGTGGCGCGACGCCCTGGGCCCGATGATCGCCGGCGACTACGAGGAAGAGCAGCGCAGCATGCTGGAAGGCAGCGTCTGGCGCGACGGCGAGCGCATCTACGCCGGGCTGTCGCTGAACGACGTCGTCGTCGCGCGCGGCGCCACCGCCAGCATGGTCGAGCTGCGCATCGACGTCGGCGACGACTTCGTCGCCAACATCCGTGCCGATGGCCTCATCATCGCTTCGCCGACCGGCTCCACCGCCTACGCGCTGTCGGCCGGCGGCCCCATCCTGCACCCGGCGATCGGTGGCTGGGTGGTGGTGCCGATCGCCTCGCACACCTTGTCCAACCGGCCCATCGTGCTGCCCGACGCGGGCGAGGTGCGCATCGGGGTGGTGCAGGGCAAGGATGTGTCGGCCAACTTCGACATGCACAAGCTGGCCAGCCTGCTGCTGGGCGATCAGGTCCGGGTGCAGCGCTCGGCGCACAAGGTGCGCTTCCTGCACCCGCGCGGCTGGAGCTATTACGCCACCCTGCGCCGCAAGCTGCGCTGGTACGAAGGCGTGGTCTAGTGCTGCGCCGCCTGTGCCTGCGCGACGTGGTGCTGGTCACCGAGCTGGAGCTCGAGTTCGGTCCCGGTTTCACGGTCCTCACCGGCGAGACCGGCGCCGGCAAGTCGATCCTGATCGACGCCCTGCAGTTCGCCCTCGGTGCCCGTGCCGACGCCGGCCTGGTGCGCGAGGGCGCCGACCGTGCCGAGGTGAGCGCCGAGTTCGACCTGCCCGCCGTGCTCGCCCCCTGGCTGGAGGACGCCGGCCTCGGCGCCGCCGATGACGCACTGCTGATGCGCCGCAGCGTCGACACCCAGGGGCGCAGCCGGGCCTGGATCAACGGCAGCGCCGCCACCGTGGCCCAGCTGCGCGAGGCCGCCGAGGCGCTGGTCGAGATCCACGGCCAGCACGCCTGGCAGGGCCTGACGCGGCCGGCTGCGGTGCGCGCCCTGCTCGACGCCGAAGCCGGGGCCGACACCCGGCCTTTGCTCGCGGCCTGGACCGAGTGGCGGCGCCGCCAGGCCCTGCTGGAGGATGCCCGCCAGCGCCGCGACACCCTGGACAGCGAGCGCGAGCGGCTGGCCTGGCAGATCGGCGAGCTGGACAGGCTGGCGCCGGCCGAGGGCGAATGGCCGGCGCTGGAGGCCGAGCACGAACGCCTGAACCACGGGCAGTCGCTGATCGACGCGGCGCAGGCGGCGCTGCTCGCGATCGCCGACGGCGAGCCCTCGGCCGGCGCCCTGCTCGGGCATGCGGTCGACGCGCTCGACGAGGTGCAGCGCCACGACGCCCAGATCGGCCCGGTGCTGGAGCTGCTGCGCAGCGCGCAGGCCGAGCTGGCGGACGCCGCACACAGCCTGGGCAGCTACCTCGGGCGCATGGAGCCCGACCCGGCCAGGCTGGCCGAGCTCGACGCCCGGCTCGCGGCCTGGCTGTCGCTGGCGCGCCGCTACCACCGCCAGCCGGCCGAGCTGCCGGCGCTGCTGGCCGGCTGGCAGGCCGAGCTGGCGGCACTGCAGGCCGCGGGCGACCTCGACGCGCTGGAGCACAGCGCCAGCATGGCCCAGGCCGCCTGGCAGCAGGCGGCGCAGGCGGTCTCCGCCCAGCGCCAGCGCGCCGCACCCAGGCTGGCGGCGGCGGTGACCGCGGCCATGCAGCAGCTCGGCATGGACGGCGGGCGCTTCGAGGTCGCGCTGTGCGCGCTGGCACAGCCGCAGGCGCATGGCCTGGAGGACGTGGAGCTGCGCGTGGCCGGACACGCCGGCAGCACGCCGCGCGCACTCGCCAAGGTGGCCTCGGGCGGCGAGCTTTCGCGCCTGGCGCTGGCGGTGGCGGTCACCGCCGCCCAGGGCGCGGACGCGCCGACGACGCTGATCTTCGACGAGATCGATGCCGGCGTCGGCGGCGGCGTGGCCGACAGCGTGGGCCGCCTCATGAAACAGCTCGGCGCCCGGGCCCAGGTGTTCGCGGTCACCCACCTGGCGCAGGTGGCAGCCTGTGCCGATGCGCACTACGTGGTCAGCAAGTCGCTGCAGGGCGGCCAGACCCTGAGCCAGGTGCAGCCGGTGGCGGGCGAGACACGGGTGAGCGAGATCGCGCGCATGCTGGGCGGCGAGCGGCTGGCCGCGGCCACCAGCCGCGCCCACGCGCAGGCGATGCTGGGCCAGCGCCGGGAGGCCTCGTGAGCATCCCGGCCGGCCGGCCCGGCGGCGCCGAGGTCGTGCTGGTGACCGGCATGTCGGGCTCGGGCAAGTCGGTCGCGCTGCACGCGCTGGAGGATGCAGGCTACTTCTGTGTCGACAACCTGCCGCCGGAGCTGCTGCGCGAATTCATCCGCCTGGAGCAGGAACGCCACACCAGCCGGCTCGCGGTGGCAGTGGACGTGCGCACCGCCGGCTCGCTGCCGCAGCTGGTGCCCATCGTGCAGCAACTGCGCGCCGAAGGTCAGCACGTACGCGTGCTGTTCCTGGACGCCAGCCCGGCCACCCTGCTGCGACGCTTCTCGGAGTCGCGCCGGCCGCACCCGCTGACGGCGGTCGAAGGCGAACTCTCGCGCGCCCTGGTGGAGGCGCTGCAGATGGAGCGCGATCTGCTGGCCGGGGTGCGCGACATCGCCACCGTGGTCGACACCAGCCAGCTGCGGCCGGTACAGCTGCGCCGCTGGGTGCGCGACATGGTCGGCGTGCCGCCGGCACAGCTGACGCTGGTGTTCGAGAGCTTTGCCTTCAAGCACGGCGTGCCGCTGGACGCCGACCTGCTGTTCGACGTCCGCGTGCTGCCCAACCCCTTCTACATCCGCGAACTGCGTCCGCTCACCGGACGCGACGATCCGGTGGCGCAGTACCTGCGCGAACAGCCGGAGGTCGACACCATGATCGGCCAGATCGAGTCCTTCGTGCGCCACTGGCTGCCCGCATTGCGTGCCGACCAGCGCGCCTACCTCACGGTGTGCATAGGCTGCACCGGCGGCCAGCATCGCTCGGTCTACCTCGCCGAGAACCTGGGCGCCCGGTTCCAGCGCGAGGCCACGACCCTGGTCCGGCATCGCGAACTCGATGCCCAGCGCGATGGGCACTGAAGCAGGATCGGGCGCCACCGGCGGCCAGCCGCTGGCGCTGTTCCCGCTGCAGACGGTGCTGTTTCCGGGCGGGCTGCTGAGCCTGAAGGTGTTCGAGCCGCGCTATGTCGACCTCGTCACGCAGTGCCTGCGCGAGGACCGGGCCTTCGGCGTCGTCTGCCTGCGCCAGGGCGCCGAGACGGGTCGCGGCCCGGTGGAGCTCGAGCCCATGGGCACGCTGGCCCAGCTGCTGGAAGTCGACAGCGCGCAGGCCGGCATCCTGCAACTGCGCTGCCGGGGCGGCACGCGATTCCTGCGCGCCGGCACGCTGCGGCAGCAGGAGGACGGCCTGTGGACCTCGGCCGTGCAGACGGTGCCGGACGACCCCGTGGAGCTGCCGGCGCCGGCCATGCTGGGCAGCGTGCGCGCCCTCGCGCAGGCGATCGCCAACCTGAAGGCGCAAGGCCAGCAGCCCTTTCTCGAACCCTACCGGCTCGACGACGCCGGCTGGGTGGCCAACCGCTGGTGCGAGATCCTGCCCATCCCGCTGGCGGCACGGCACAAGCTGATGGCGCTGGAGCTGCCGTCCATGCGGCTGCAGATCGTCAACGAGTACCTGCGCAGCAAGCAGATCGTCAGCTGATCAGCCGGCGCACCGGCGCCGGCAGGCCGAGGTCCAGCGCCTGCTCGCGCCCGAACCAGCGACCAGCCAGCCCCGGCGGCGCCTGCATGTCGTCGCTCAGGTGCCAGCGCACCGGCGTCAAGGTCCAGTCGGCGTGGGTGAGCACATGCAGCACCGGCTCCAGGCGTTGCGCGCTGCCACCGGCCGCTGCCGCCAGTTCCTCCCAGTGCGTGGGCTGAGCGGCCTCGGGCAGGCTCCACAAGGCGGCCCACACGCCCTGCGCCGGCCTTTGCTGGAGCCAGATCCTGTTGCCCTGCGTCAGCCACAGCAGCGCGTGCGACCAGCCGTGGCGGCGCTGCCGCCGCGTCTTCAGCGGATAGTCCTGGGGGCGCCCCTGCCGGTGCGCGACGCAGCACGCGGCAAGCGGGCAGCGCTCACACTGCGGCTGGCGCACGCCGCACACACCGGCACCCAGGTCCATCAGGCCTTGCGTGTAGGCATCGACACCGACCGCGGGCAGCAAGGCCTCGGCCCGCGCCCACAAGGCCTTCTCGTTCGCGGACAGCGCCAGGTCGGCACCGAAGCCGAGCGCACGCGCGAGCACGCGCTTGACGTTGCCGTCCAGGATCGCCGCGCGCTCGCCGTGGCAGAACACCGCGATCGCCGCCGCCGTGCTGCGCCCTATGCCGGGCAGGCCTGCCAACTCGGCCGCCGTGCGCGGGAACAAGCCGGCGTGCTGCTCGACCACCACCTGTGCGCAGCGGTGCAGGTGGCGAGCCCGGCTGTAGTAGCCCAGCCCGCTCCAGATCGCGAGCACCTGATCCAGCGGCGCCTGCGCGAGGGCGAGCACATCCGGGAAGCGATCCAGAAAGCGCGCGTAGTAGCGCAGCACGGTGGCGACCTGGGTCTGCTGCAGCATCACTTCGGACAGCCAGACGCGGTAGGGGTCGCGACTGCGCTGCCACGGCAGGTCGTGGCGGCCGTGCCGGCGCTGCCAGGCGACGACGGCCGCCGCCAGACCGTGGTCGGCCTGCGCGTCGTCGGTGAGATTCACGCCGCGTCGGCAGGGGCGAGCAGGCCGAGCGCCACCGAGACCGTCTCCGAGGTCTGGCGGTCGAGCTGCTGCTGCAGCTCGCGCAGGTGCTCGTCCTGCGCCTGCACCTCGTCGATGCGCTGCTCCAGCTCGCCGGCCGCCGACTGGATACGCTCCAGCGCCTCGCGCCGGCGCTGGAAGGCACGGCGCCGCTCGCGCAGCTGCTGCTCGACCTGCACGCCGGCCGCCTTGCTCCACAGCTCGATGTCGCCAGCGGCGTTCTCGAACACCACCCGCAGCTTGGACAGCAGCATGCGCCGGAACTGCTCGACGAATCCCGGCACCGCCAGTCGCCAGGCCTGCGAGAAGCCGACGTAGCGGCCGTAGTTCTGCGCGATCAGGTCCAGTTCGGCGCGGTAGCGGCCCAGCTCCGGCGCCACGCCGACCGCGAAGGCGAAGCCGAACTCGCTGTTGAGCTGACGAAAGCTGGCATCCAGCATGTGCTGCATCTCCGCCGTCTGCGCCTGCGCCGCGTCCAGCGCGGCACGCAGCCGCTCGAACAGCAGCTCGAAGGGCTTGCGGCTGCCGAAGGCGAAGCCGGCCGCGCCGGCCGCGGACTGCATGGCGCCGACCTCGGTGCGCAGCTGCTCGCTGGACAGCAAGGCCAGGGCGCTGCGCTGCTGGCGTGCCTGCACCGAACGCATGGCCTGCAGGCGCGCCGTGCAGCGCTCGAAGTCGGCCGCCTCTGCGCCCACGCGCTCGAGCATCACGCGCACCTTGGCGCTGCTCTTGCCGCGCAGGCCGCGCAGCTCAAGCATCTGCTCGGCATTCTGGCGCCGACGGTCGGCCACCCGCCGACTGGCGGAGGCGCGCAGCTCGCGCAGGGTCTCCACCGTCGCCCGCGCCAACAACTCGGTCTGGCGCGGCAGCAACTCGCCGGCGAGCGCCTCCTCCAGCTCGGGCAGCCGGCTGCGGCGCAGCGCGGCTTCGTCGCCCGCCACCCGCGCCGCCAGCGCCTCGCGCGCCGAGAGCGGGAACACGCGAGCGGCGTCGATCTCCAGCGTCTGCGCCGTCTGCCGGCGCTGGCGGTCGATCTGCGCCTGCACTTCATCGGTCTGCAGCAGGGGATCAGCCAGGGCGTCGATCTTGTTCAGGACGACGAAACGCTCCAGCGCCGCACCGCCCAGGTGCTCGCGCCAGACCGCGAGGTCGGACTTGGTCACACCGGCGTCGGCGGCGAGGATGAAGACCGTCGCGTGCGCGGCCGGCAGCAGCGAGAGAGTCAGCTCGGGCTCGGCGCCGATGGCGTTCAGCCCCGGGGTGTCTATCACCACCAGACCGCGCTTGAGCAGCGGGTGCGGGTAGTTGATCAGGGCGTGGCGCCAGGCCGGGATCTCCACCGTCCCGTCGGCCTCGATGGGCGGGTTGTCGGCCGGTTGCTCGGGGTGCCAGAAACCCAGCTGGCGCGCCATCTCCACCGGCACGCGCCGGGTCAGCGTGACCGCCGCCAGCGCCGTCGCGAGCGCCTGCGGCCGGCCCGGATCCAGGGCCGTGCGCTGCCAGGGTTGGTCGCGTCCACGCAGCTCGGCCAGCGACAGGCCGCCGAGCCGGGTCTCGATGGGCAGCAGCGACAGCGAAGGCGGCGACTCCGGGTCGTGGAACAGCTCGACCGGGCACATCGTGGTGCGCCCCGGCGTGGCGGGCAGCACGCGCCGGCCGGTGTCGGCAAAGAAGATGGCGTTGATCAGCTCGGACTTGCCGCGCGAGAACTCGGCCACGAAGGCCAGCATCAGCCGGTCCGCCAGCAGGCGCTGGCGCAGCGCATCCAGGCGCTGGCCGTCACCGTCCTCGGCCAGGTCTTGTTCGAGCAGGAAGCGCGCATACGCCGCGACGTGGCGGTCCAGCGAGGAGCGCCAGGCGGCCTGGCTGTCCAGGCGGGAGACGAGCGGACTTTGCATGCGGCTGGCGGCCATGCTAGCTCAGCCCGGCGCGGGTCCGGCAGGGGCGAAACACTTGCTGACATCGGCCGTGCCGGGCACGCGCAAACCGTCACGGGCCGACTGGCACATCGCCGTCCTCAGCGCTTCTGGCAGCCCGGGCACCAGTAGGTCGCGCGCTGCCCCTGCAGCGCACGGCGTATGGTCCGGCCGCACTGCCTGCAGCCCTGCCCGGCGCGCCCGTAGACCGCGGCCTGGCCCTGGTAGTTGCCGTTCACGCCGTGCGCATCGCGGAAGTCGCGCAGCGTGCTGCCGCCGAGCGCGAGCGCACGCGTGAAGGTCGCGCGCAGCGCCGCCAGCAGGCGCGCCGCGCGCGGCCGGCTCAAACGATCTGCCCGCAGCCCGGGGTGGATGCCGGCCTCGAACAAGGCTTCACAGGCGTAGATGTTGCCTGCGCCGACGACGATGTCGCCGGCCAGCAGGACCGGCTTGATGGGCGCACGCCGACGCCGCAGCGCGGCGTACAGGAACTCCGGCGTCAGGGCCTCGTCGAAGGGCTCATGCCCGAGCGACTTCAGCAGGCGCTGCGCCGGATCGACTGCCAGCGACGCCGACCAGACCACGGCACCGAAGCGTCGCGGGTCGGTCAGGCGCAGGGTGCCGTGCGTGGTCTGCAGCTCGAAGTGGTCGTGCGGCCCGACCGGCAGCGACCGCCGCGGCAGCAGCGACAGCGACCCCGACATGCCCAGGTGCAGCAGCAGTCCGCCCTCCTCATGCCCGAACGTGTCCTGCAAGGGCATCCACAGGTATTTGCCGCGCCGCCCGAGCGGGCCGATGACGCGGCCGACCAGTTGCGTGTCGGGGTCGCAGCCCAGCGGCCAGCGCAGCGGTTTGCCCAGGCGCACGGCCTCGATCCGCGCGCCCTGCAGCGGGCCCTCGAGCCCGCGTCGCGTGACCTCGACTTCGGGGAGCTCGGGCATGCAGGCATTATGTGAGAATGAATTCGGACCCTTGCGGAGCAGGCATGGCTGAGTTTTCGCGCGCGGCGCCGCGCCCGGTGGTGTGCACGCGCTCATGGCTGGCCGCCATTGCCCTGGCCGGCGGCATCTTCCATGCCGGCGCGGCCGATCAGCCTTCCAAGGCGGTTGCCACGAACATCCCGGCCGCCGACACGCCGCAGCGCAGCGCACTCGACGCGCCGCTGTTCTACCAGCTGCTCGTCGGCGAGATGGAGTTGCGTGGCGGCCAGCCGGCGCAGGCCTTCCAGCTCTACCTGGACGCGGCGCGCCGCCAGCGCGACCCGCAGCTGTTCCGCCGTGCGATGGACATCGCGCTGCAGTCGCGCGCCGGTGCCGAGGCGCTCGCCGCCACCCGTGCCTGGCGCCAGGCGCTGCCCGAGTCGACCGAGCCGCTGCGGCTGGAACTGCAGATCCTGGTCGCCCTGAACCAGCTGCGCGACGCCGGCGAGCCACTGGACGCCCTGCTCGAGCTCACGCCCGCCGGCGAGCGCGCCGACCTGATCACCGCCCTGCCGCGCCTGTTCGACCGCGTGGCGGACAAGAAGCAGATCGCGACGCTGCTGGACCGGGCGCTGGCCAGCTACGCCGATGATGCGGCAAGCCAGGCGGCGGTGCTGGTCACGCGCGGTCGCGCCTGGCTGGCAGCCGACGACGCCCAGCAGGCCTTCGACCTCGCCCGCCAGGCGGCCCGCGACGACCCCGCGGCGCCGGGGCCGGTGCTGCTGGCGATGGAGCTGCGCGGCCATGCGCCGCAGGCCGAGGACTTGGTCGCCGCCTACCTCGGCCGCCCGGACGCCAGCCCCGCGCTGCGGCTGGCCTGGGCGCGCTCGCTCGCCGCCGTGCAGCGCTACGGCGAGGCAGTGGCTCAGCTGGGGCTCGTCACCGCCCAGCAACCGGCGCAGGCGCCGGCCTGGCTGATGCTGGGCGCGCTGCAGCTGGAGTTGCGCCAGATCGCGTCTGCCGAGTCTGCCTTGCAGCGCTACGTCGCACTGGTGGAGCCGGTGCCAGCAGGTGCCGCCGCAGGTGCCGCTGCAAGTGCCGCTGCAGGTTCGGCCAGTTCGGCCAGTGCAGCAGATGCAGCGCCTGCCGCGAACGACGATGACGGCCCCGCCACCGGCGCCGCGCAAGGTCTGGTCCAGGCCTGGCTGCTGCTGGCACAGGCCGCCGAGCTGCGCGGCGACTACGCCGGTGCCGAGCGCTGGCTGGCGCGCATCGACGACCCCCAGCGAGCGCTGGAGGTGCAGGCCAGACGGGCGACGCTGCTGGCGCGCCAGGGCGAGATCGAGCGCGCGGTGGCCTCGCTGCACCAGGTGCCAGAGCGCAGCCCGGCGGACGCACGCGCCAAGCTGGCCGCGGAGGCGCAGATGCTGCGCGAGGTCAAGCGCTGGGCGCAGGCCTACGAAGTGCTGGCGCGCGGCGTCGAGCGCTTTCCCGACGACGTGGACCTGCGGTACGAGCAGGCCATGGTGGCCGAGAAGCTCGGCCGGGTCGACGACATGGAACGGCTGCTGCAGCGCGTGATCGAGCTCAAGCCCGAGCACGGCCACGCCCACAACGCGCTCGGCTACTCGCTGGCCGATCGCGGGGTGCGTCTGGACGAGGCACGGACGCTGATCCGCAAGGCGCTGGAGCTGATGCCTGGCGACCCCTTCATCACCGACAGCCTGGGCTGGGTGGAGTATCGGCTCGGCAACCTCGCCGACGCCGAGAAGCTGCTGCGCCAGGCCTGGACCGCGCGCCCCGACACCGAGATCGGCGCCCACCTCGGCGAGGTGCTCTGGGCTTTGCAGCAGCGCGAGGAAGCGCGCCGCGTCTGGCGCCAGGCACAGACCCAGGACAGCAGCAACGAGGTCTTGCGCGCCACCCTGGCACGGCTGCAGGTCGGTCTGTGATCCGCGCCCGGACCGGGCGGCGCGCCGCGGCTTCGGTGGCCGTGGTGCTGCTGGCCGCCTGCACTGCCATCCCCTTCGGGTCGCCGCCACTGAGCGGCCGGCTGGTGCTGCGGGTCGGCGCCAGCGACACCACGTCGGCGCAAGGTTTCCAGGCCGCATTCGACCTCTGGGGTGACGCCCAGCGCGGGCGCCTGGACCTGTCCACGCCGCTGGGCCCGCGCATCGCCAGCGCGAGCTGGGAGGCCGGCATGGCACAGCTCGACGACGGCCGCGAGCAGCGCCAGTACCCCGACCTGCAGACCCTGGCGCTGCAGGTGTTCGGGCAGCCGCTGCCTCTGCAGGCCTTGCCGGACTGGCTGCACGGCCGCCCCTGGTCCGGGGCCGAGCACGCGCGCACGAGCGAGGGTTTCGCGCAACTGGGCTGGCAGGTGGACACCTCCGCGCGGGACCAGGGCCTGATCGTCGCCCACCGCGACACCCTGGGCCCGGCCACGCCCGCCGTGACGCTGCGCGTTCGCGTCATGCCGACCGGCCCCTGAGCACCCCAGGGCCGGGCTGCGCCCAGCCCGCCATCGGGCTTGCAGGCCCCGATGGCCCTCGCCAGGCGAATTACCGTCCGCAGTGGACGGTGATTCGTCCGGGCCCCCGAGGGGTCAAGGAAACCTGGGACGGCCCGGCGTTTCCTTGAGCGCCGCGCGATCACAATCGTCACCATGCCTGTGCGCGCCTTGTACGACCTGCCGGCACCGGCCAAGCTGAACCTGTTCCTGCACGTCATCGGCCGGCGCAGCGACGGCTACCACCTGCTGCAGTCGCCGTTCGTGCTCATCGACTGGTGCGACACCCTGCACCTGGAGCGCCGCGAGGACGGGACCATCCGCCGCCACGACCTGGGCAAGGCGCTGCCCGACGACGACCTGTGCCTGCGCGCGGCGCGCGCCCTGCAGGCCGAGGCCGGCTGCACGCGAGGCGCGGACATCACGATCGACAAGCGCGTGCCCTGGGGCGCGGGCCTGGGCGGCGGCAGCTCGGATGCCGCCACCGTGCTGCTGGGCCTGAACCGGCTGTGGGGCCTGCACTGGCCGCGCCACAGGCTGTCCGCGCTGGCGCTGCGGCTGGGTGCGGACCTGCCCTTCTTCATCGGCGGCGAGGACGCCTTCGTCCAGGGCATAGGCGAGCAGCTGCAGCCGCTGCAGCTGCCGCCACAGTGGTATGCGGTGCTCAAGCCGCCTGCCGCGCTGCCCACGGCCGAGATCTTCGGCCACCCCGACCTCACGCGCGACACGGAAGCTGCTACACTTGCGGGCTCTATCGACGACGCATGTCGCGAGATGGGCTGGGCCAGCGGCTACGGCAGGAACGACCTGCAGGCGGTGGCGCAGCGCATCTGCCCCGAGGTGGCGCAAGCCGCCCGGTGGCTCGAGGAACGTTTCGGCAACAGCCGGATGACGGGATCGGGCAGTGCGGTGTTCGCGAGAGCTGGTACAGGCGACGCTCCCCTAGCGAGCTTGGCGTTGGCAGAACTGCCGGCGGGCTGGGAGGGTCGGATGTGCCGGGGTCTGGGTCGGCATCCGCTTGCGGACTGGTCAGACTGAAGGTTTCCAAGGGTTGCGGCAGCTGCCGCCATCCTGTGTAGGGGAGTCGCCAAGTTGGTCAAGGCATCGGATTTTGATTCCGACATGCGAGGGTTCGAGTCCTTCCTCCCCTGCCAAACACCCATCGCCTGATATCCGTCGGCCCGTCACCGGCCGACCGGTCCCCGCGGAGTCCATCGCGTGCTGCTCAACACCGTACTCTTCACCGGCAACGCCAACCCGGCGCTGGCCCAGGAGATCGCCGGCCACCTGGGCGTCGACCTGGGCAAGGCGATGGTCGGTCGCTTCTCGGACGGCGAAGTCACGGTCGAGATCCGCCAGAACGTGCGCGCGCGCGACGTCTTCGTCGTCCAGCCCACCTGCAACCCCACCAACGAGAACTTGATGGAGTTGCTGATCATGGTCGATGCGCTCAAGCGCGCGAGCGCACGTCGCATCACGGCCGTGATCCCCTACTTCGGCTACGCGCGCCAGGACCGGCGTCCGCGCAGCACGCGGGTGCCGATCAGCGCCAAGGTGGTGGCCAACTTGCTGGAGACGGTGGGCGTGGAGCGCGTGCTGACCATGGACTTGCACGCCGACCAGATCCAGGGCTTCTTCGACATCCCGGTGGACAACATCTACGCCAGCCCGGTGCTGCTGTCCGACGTCAAGAGCAAGAGTTACCGCGACCTGGTGGTGGTGTCGCCCGACGTCGGCGGCGTGGTGCGCGCGCGGGCGCTGGCCAAGCAGCTCGGCTGCGAGCTGGCCATCATCGACAAGCGCCGCCCGGCGGCCAACGTCTCCGAGGTCATGCACGTGATCGGCGAGATCGAGGGCCGCAACTGCGTGATCATGGACGACATGATCGACACCGCCGGCACCCTGGTGAAGGCGGCCGAGGTGCTCAAGGAGCGCGGCGCCAAGAGCGTGTTCGCCTATTGCACGCACCCCGTGTTCTCGGGCCCGGCGATCGAGCGCATCGCCGGCTCGCAGCTCGACGAGGTCTGCATCACCAACACCATCCCGATGAGCGAGCAGGCGCGCGGCTGCACCAAGATCCGCCAGCTCTCGGTGGCCTTCCTGTTCGCCGAGACCATCCGCCGCATCAGCGACGGCGAATCGGTGACTTCCTTGTTCTCGGAGCAGAACAGCAACTTCTGACCGAGCAAGCGGGATCCCTCGGATCCCTTTCGGATGGGCGGCCGCAGTCCGCTCGTCGTTTCCGGGCCCTGGTCGCGGGGCCTCTTCAACCTGGAATGAACATGAAATTCACCGCATACGAGCGCACGCTGCAGGGGACCGGAGCGAGCCGCCGCCTGCGCCGCGCCGACAAGGTGCCGGGCATCGTCTACGGCGCCGGCACGCCCTCGATGATCGAGCTGGACCACAACGCGCTGTTCTTCGCCCTCAAGAAGGAAGCCTTCCACTCGTCCATCCTGGAGATGGAACTCGCCGGCAAGACCGAACAGGTGCTGCTGCGCGACTTCCAGATGCACGCCTGGCGGCCGCTGGTGCTGCACGTGGACTTCCAGCGCGTGGACGCGACGACGCGCCTGCGCAAGAAGGTGCCGCTGCACTTCATCGGCGAGGAAAACGCGCCCGCGGTGAAGACCGACAAGTGCCTGATCAACCACGTCGTCAGCGAACTCGAGATCGAGTGCCTGGCGCAGAAGCTGCCCGAGTACATCACGGTCGACCTCGGCGAGCTGAAGAAGGGCGAGTCCGTGCACCTGCGCGACCTCAAGCTCGACGCCGGCATCAAGGTCGTGATGCACGGCAGCAAGGACATCACGATCGCCAGCGTGGTCGAACCCAAGGCCGAGGAAGAGATCGTCGCCCCGGTCGTTGCCGCCCCCGAAAAGGGCAAGGGCAAGGGCAAGAAGGACGAGAAGCAGAACAAGAAGTGAGGAGGCCGCAGGGCTTGCCGCCCTGCGCCCCTCCCAGGCCGGCCGGGCTTGCCCGCGCCGGCCTTTGTCGTTCTGCCGGCACCACATCGACACCGGCTCGCCCTTGTGGGGGCCCCGCTGCGGTGGACGCGGCGGCGCGTGGCGGCCAGGATAATCCCGGCGCATGATCAAGCTCTTCGTCGGCCTGGGCAACCCGGGCGCCGAGTACGAGGCCACCCGGCACAACGCCGGCTTCTGGTGGATAGACGCGCTGGCGCGGCGCTGGGGTGCACGGCTGCTGGCAGACGGCGGCTACAAGGGCCTGCTGGCGCGGGTGAACGGCCGCGCCGCCGACGGCGGTCCGGTCTGGCTGCTGCAGCCCATGACCTTCATGAACCGCTCGGGGGTCAGCGTCGCCGCACTGGCACGCTTCTACAAGATCGCGCCGCAGCAGATCCTGGTCGCGCACGACGAGCTGGATTTGCTGCCCGGCCAGGCCAGGCTCAAGTTCGGCGGCAGCGCGGCCGGCCACAACGGGCTGAAGGACATCCACGGCATGCTGGGCAGCGCCGACTTCTGGCGCCTGCGCCTGGGCATAGGCCATCCCGGGGTGAAGGCCGAGGTCGTCAACTACGTGCTGAAGAAGCCCGCCCCCGACCAGCGCGACGCCATAGAACGCAGCATGGACAAGTCGCTGGACGCGGTGGACCTGATGCTCGCCGGCGCGATGGACAAGGCCCTGGCCGCCATCCACGCCCAGCCGCCACGCCCCAAGCCGCCGCGCACGGCCGCACCCCCGCCACCCGCGGCCACGCCGTCCACCCCACCGGACTCTCAAGGAAACGCCGGGCCGTCCCAAGTTTCCTTGACCCCCACGGGGGGCGGGCTGGGCGCAGCCCGGCCCTGGGGGCGCTCAGGAGACACGCGATGAGATCGATGCTGCTGCTGTGCTGCGCCCTCACGGCCGGGTCCGTGTCGGCGCAAGCTGTCTGGCGCTGTGGCGCCGATGGATCGCAGTTCCAGGGCCAGCCCTGCGCGGAAGGCCAGGCGCTTGCGATCCGGCCCGCGCCGCCGGCCGCCGCCGTGCAGGAGGCACGCGAGGTCGCACAGCGCGAAAGACTGGCGCTGAACACGCTGGCCGCCGAACGCCACGCGCGTGAGCGAGAAGCCCTGGCGCGCGGCCTGGGCCCGGCGGCGATCAAGCCGCTGGCGAAGGAAGCCCCCCTGCTGGCGCCGGAGCAGCGGCGGCGGCACGAGAATGGCCGGCCGGCTGCGCAGCGCCCGCGCCCGAAACCGCACTTGCGCCCCTGGGTGATGCCGCTGCCTGCAGGCCGTGGTACCTGAGCATCAGCTGCTCGCTCGTTTCCAGGTGCGCCGGGTCGACCGGGATGCACGCCACCGGACACAGCTGCGCACACTGCGGTTCGTTGAAGTGGCCCACGCACTCGGTGCAGCGGGCGGGGTCGATTACGTAAATCTCGGGGCCGAGCGAGATCGCCTGGTTCGGGCACACCGGCTCGCAGACATCGCAGTTGATGCAGTCCTCGGTGATGTGCAGGGCCATGGGTGGGCGGGCGTCAGGCTGCGGCGGACTGGGCGACGCGCTCCTTCAGGCGCCGCAGCACCGAGGGTGCCACGAACTTGGAGACATCGCCGCCAAGGCTGGCAATCTCGCGCACGAAGGTGCCGCTGACGAACTGGTACTGGTCGGACGGCGTCATGAACACGGTCTCCACCTCGGGCATGAGCTGGCGGTTCATGCCCGCCATCTGGAACTCGTACTCGAAGTCGCTCACCGCACGCAGTCCGCGCACCACCACCTTGCCGCCGTTGCCGACCACGAAGTCGCGCAGCAGGCCGTGGAAGGCGACGATCTCGACGTTGGGATAGGGCGCGGCGATCTCGCGCGCGATGTCCAGGCGCTCGCCGAGGCTGAACATGGTGCGCTTGTGGTGGCCCGCGGCGACCGCCAGGATGAGACGCTCGAACAGGCCGGCGGCACGCCGCATGAGGTCCTCGTGGCCCAGGGTCATGGGGTCGAAGGTGCCGGGGTAGACGGCGGTGAGCAAGGTGCGGGTGGTCATGGGCGGCTCCTGCGGCCATCGTCGGAGGTGCGGTTCGCGTTCAGTCTAGCTGCAGCAGCTGCGCGCTGACGGCACCGGCGCGCAGCCGGCGGTGCTCGCGCAGCCCGGCCGGCAGGGTCTGCAGCGGCTGCCCCGCCTCCAGGTAGACCCAGCCGCCGGTCACCAGCAGCGGCTGCGCGGCGCGCAGCGCGGCCTCGCCGAGGCCGGCGTCGAAGGGCGGGTCGATCAGCACCAGCTCGTAGCCGGCGGGCGCCTGGCCGGCCATCCATGCCAGGGCCTCGGCGCAGATCGGACGCACCGCATCGGCCCGCAGCCGGGTCTTCACCGCCTGCAGGCTGCGCACCAGCGCCGGCTCGCGCTCGACGAGGTCGACCCGTGAGGCACCGCGCGACGCGGCCTCGAAACCGAGCGCACCGCTGCCGGCAAAGGCGTCCAGCACGCGCCAGCCGCTCAAGTCCTGACCCAGCCAGTTGAACAGGGTTTCGCGCACGCGGTCGGGCGTGGGACGCAGGCCGGGGAGGTCTGCCACCGGGAGCTTGCTGCGCTTCCAGGCGCCGCCGATCAGGCGCAGCTCGTGCCGCGCACCGGCGTGCCTGCCGTTCACGGCCGCACCGTGATCCCGTCGCGCGCCAGCAGCGCCTTGGCCTGGCCGACGGTGTACTCGCCGTAGTGAAAGATGCTGGCCGCGAGCACGGCGTCGGCGCCGCCGAGCCGGATGCCTTCGGACAGGTGCTCCAGCGTGCCGACACCGCCGGAAGCGATCACCGGCACCGGCACCGCGTCGGCGACGGCGCGCGTGAGCGCGAGGTCGAAGCCGCTCTTGGTGCCATCGCGGTCCATGCTGGTGAGCAGGATCTCGCCCGCCCCCAGTTCCGCCATGCGAACCGCCCAGGCCACCGCGTCGAGCCCGGTGTTGCGCCGCCCGCCGTGGGTGTAGACGTCCCAGCCGCTGCCGTCGGTGCGCGCCTTGGCGTCGATGGCGACCACGATGCACTGCGCACCGTAGCGCTGCGAGGCCGCACGCACGAGCTGCGGGTCGGCCACCGCCGCCGAGTTGAAGCTCACCTTGTCGGCGCCTGCGTTGAGCAGCCGCCGCACGTCCTCGACCGCGCGCACGCCGCCGCCCACCGTGAGCGGGATGAAGACCTGCGAGGCCACGGCCTCGATGATGGGCAGGATGAGGTCGCGGCCGTCGCTGGTGGCGGTGATGTCGAGAAAGGTCAGTTCGTCCGCCCCCTGCTCGTTGTAGCGCGCGGCGATCTCCACCGGGTCGCCGGCGTCGCGCAGCTCGACGAAGTTGACGCCCTTGACGACCCGCCCGCCGGTCACGTCCAGGCAGGGAATGATGCGTTTGGCAAGCACCGCGGGCCGCCTTCAGCGCTCGGCTTCGAGCTCGTCGGCGCGCGCCTGCGCGGCCGTGAAATCGAGCGCGCCGCTGTAGATGCTGCGACCGCAGATCACGCCTTCCACGCCCTCGTGCTCGACCGCGCACAGGCGCTCGATGTCTTGCATGCCGGACAAGCCGCCGCTGGCGATGACGGGGATCTCCAGCGCCTGCGCCAGCTTCACCGTGGCCTCGACGTTGATGCCCGAGAGCATGCCGTCGCGCCCGATGTCGGTGTAGATCACGCCCTCGATGCCGTAGTCCTGGAACTTGCGCGCAAGGTCTATCACCTCGTGCCCGGTGAGCTTGCTCCAGCCGTCGGTGGCGACACGGCCGTCGCGCGCGTCCAGGCCGACGATGATGTGGCCGCCGAAGGCGCTGCAGGCGTCGTGCAGAAAGCCGGGGTTCTTCACCGCCGCGGTGCCGATGATGATGTAGCTGATGCCGTCGTCGAGGTAGCGCCCGATGGTGTCGAGGTCGCGGATGCCGCCGCCGAGCTGGACCGGGATCGCGTCGCCGACCTCGCGCAGGATGGCCTTCACTGCGCCTTCGTTCACCGGCTTGCCTGCGAAGGCGCCGTTGAGGTCGACCAGGTGCAGCCGGCGCGCGCCCGCGTCCAGCCAGCGCCTGGCCATCGCGGCCGGATCGTCGCCGAAGGTGGTGGCGGCCTGCATGTCACCTTGTTGCAGGCGCACGCAATGACCGTCCTTGAGGTCGATGGCAGGAATCAGCAGCATGGCTCGTCGGATGCCGGCGGGTTGGGTTCAGGGGGACCAGTGGAGGAAGTTGCGGTAGAGCTGCAGGCCGCAGGCCGCGCTCTTTTCCGGGTGGAACTGGGTCGCAAAAATATTATCCCGCGCCACCACACTGGTAAAGCGGTCGCCGTAGTCGGTCTCGCCAGCGATGTGCGCGGGCTGCGCGGCCTCGGCGTAGAAGCTGTGCACGAAGTAGAACCAGCTGCCGTCGGGCACGCCCGACCACATGGGGTGCGGGCGCTGGTGGACGCGGTTCCAGCCCATCTGCGGCACCTTGTAGCGGCTGCCGTCGTCCTGGCGACGGCCCTGCAGCCGAAAGCGCCGCACCTGGCCGGGGATCAGGCCCAGCCCCGGCGTGTCCTGCTCCTCGCTGTGATCGAGCAGCATCTGCATGCCTATGCACACGCCGAGCAGCGGCTTGCGCGCGGCGGCGTCCAGCACCGCCTCGCGCAGCCCGCTTTCGTGCAGCGCACGCATGCAGTCGCGCATCGCGCCCTGCCCCGGCAGCACCACGCGCTCGGCGTCCAGCACCTGCTGCGGATCGGCGCTGACGATGACCGTGGCTGAGCTGCCCTGCGCCACATGCACCAGCGCCTGCGACACCGAGCGCAGATTGCCCATGCCGTAGTCGACGACGGCGACCGTGCGCGTCACAGGCTGCCCTTGGTCGAGGGCACGACGCCCACCGCGCGCGCGTCGGGCGCGAGCGCCATGCGCAGCGCGCGCGCAAAGGCCTTGAACACCGTCTCGCACTGGTGGTGCGCGTTCTCGCCCTTGAGGTTGTCGATGTGCAGCGTCACCCCGGCGTGGTTGACGAAGCCCTGGAAGAACTCGCGCACGAGCTGGGTGTCCAGGCCGCCTATCGTGGCGGCGGTGAAGGGCAGCTGCATGTGCAGCCCCGGGCGGCCGGAGAAGTCGACGACCACGCGCGACAGCGCCTCGTCCAGCGGCACGTAGGCGTGGCCGTAGCGCGTGATGCCGCGCTTGTCGCCCACCGCCTGCGCCAGCGCCTGGCCGAAGGTGATGCCGACGTCCTCCACCGTGTGGTGGCCGTCGATGTGCAGGTCGCCCTGCGCCTGCACCGTGAGGTCGATCAGGCCGTGGCGGGCGATCTGGTCCAGCATGTGGTCGAGAAAGCCGATCCCGGTGGCGAGCCGGGCAGCGCCCGTGCCGTCCAGGTCCAGGGCGACGCGGACCTGCGTCTCCTGCGTCTTGCGGCTGACGTCGGCGGTGCGTTCGTTCACAGCGATTCCTTCAGGGCTTGCAGCATGCGGTCGTTCTCGGCCGGCGTGCCCACCGTCAGGCGCAGGCAGCCTGCGAGCAGCGGGTGCAGGCCGGCGACGTGCTTGACCAGCACGCCGCGCGCCTTCATGCCCTCAAAGCTGCGTTGCGAGTCGGGCACCCGAACGAGGATCATGTTCGCCTCGCTAGGGAAGGCCTGCAGCGACGGCAGCGCTGCCAGCTCGGCCTGCAGGCGCTGGCGCTCGGCGCGGATGGCGGCCGCCTGGCGCGCGAACTCCTCGCCGTGCTCGAGCGCGAACAGCGCCGCTTCGGCGTTCAGACTGCCGACGTTGTAGGGCGGGCGAACCTTGTCGATCTCGGCGATCAGCGCCGCCGCGCCGCACAGATAGCCCAGGCGCACACCGGCGAGGCCGAACTTGGACAGGGTGCGCAGCACCAGCACCTGCGGCTGCCCGGCCAGACGCGGCATCCAGCTGCGCGAGGCGAAGGGCTGGTAGGCCTCGTCGATGACGACCAGGCCGTCCTGCGCCCCGACGGCGTCGACGATGGCCTGCATCGCGTCGACATCCCACAGGTTGGCGGTCGGGTTATTGGGGTGCGCGAGGTAGGTCAGCGCCGGACGATGGCGCTCGACGGCCGCCAGCATCGCCGGCAGGTCGAGCTCGAAGTCGGCGCGCAGCGGCACGCCGACGAACTCCAGCCCGCGCAGCTGCGCCGACAGCGGATACATCACGAAACCCGGCAGCGGCGCGAGGATGGTCGCCCCCGGCCGCCAGCAGGCCACCGACAGCAGATCGATCAGCTCGTCGCTGCCGTTGCCCAGCATCAGCGCGCAGCCGGCGGGCAATTCCGCGTGCGCGGCAAGCGCGCCCTTGAGCGCCTCGGCGCGCGCGCCGGGATAGCGGTTGAGCTCCACCGCCGCCAGCCGCTCGGCGAGCGCAGCGCGCATCGCGGGCGGCAGGGTGTAGGGGTTCTCCATCGCGTCCAGCTTGATCAGCCCACGGCTGTCCTGGACGGCGTAGGCGTGCATCGACGCCACGTCCTGGCGGATGGTGCGGGCGATGCGGCGGGCAAGGTCGGTCATGCGTCCAGGATCTCCGGGCCGGCGAGGAAGGGGTTGACGATGCGCAGCTCGTCGATGCGCAGATCGTGCTGCAGGTCTTCGGTCAGCAGCAGGGTGCAGCCTTGCTGGCGGGCGGCGGCGACCATGAGCGCGTCCCAGTACTGGAACGTGTGCTCATCCTGCAGCGACCAGGCGAGGTCGACGGTGTCGTCGTCGACCAGCCAGGGCGTCCAGGCGCGGTACTCACGCACCATGCGCCTGGCCTGCTCGATGCTCAGCGCGGGCGCCAGGCGCCGCAGGTTGACGTACATCTCGTGCAGCACCTGCGTGCTCAGGCGACCGCAGCCACGCTGCCAGCACTGTGCCAGCCACTGCTGGGCGACGATCTGCTTGCGCGGATCGCGCACGTCCACCGCGTACAGCAGGACGTTCGTGTCAACGAAAACGGTCGAGCCGCTCGGCATAGATCTGCTCGCGCGTCAGATAGGGCCCGGTGAAGGGGACCGCGCGGAACTTCAGCGCCTCGCGCATGGCGCGCTCGTAGCGGTCGCTGCGGCGCATCTTTTCGGCCAGCATCTCGCCGATCAGCCGCGACACGCTGGTGTTGCGGCGTGCCGCTTCCATACGTGCCCAGTCGGCGACCGCTTCGTCCATCGTGACGGTGACGTTCTTCATTGCACGGACTCCGTGTGACACGAACTCAGTGTATCACTGACTTCGTGTACTCGATGCCTGCAAGCGCATCTCGGCCGCCCGCGCGTGCGCCTGCAGGCCTTCACCGTGCGCCAGCTCGGCCGCGATCGGGCCCAGGGTGTGAGCACCTGCTTCGCTGACTTCGATCAGGCTGCTTCGCTTCTGGAAGTCGTACACCCCCAACGGCGAGCTGAAGCGGGCGCTGCCGCTGGTCGGCAGGACGTGGTTGGGGCCGGCGCAGTAGTCGCCCAGGCTCTCGCTGGTCCAGGCGCCGAGGAAGATCGCACCGGCGTGGCGCAGCAGGGGTTCCCAGCGCTGCGGATCTGCAGCGCTGATCTCCAGGTGCTCGGGGGCGATGCGGTTCGCAATCGCGCAGCATTCCTCCATCGAGCGGGTGCGGATGAGGGCCCCTCGGTCCTGCAGCGAGGCGCGTATCACCTCGTGGCGCGGCATGGCGGGCAGCAGCCGGTCCATTGCCGCCGCCACCTGCGCAAGGTAGCCGGCATCCGGGCACAGCAGGATGCTCTGCGCCAGCTCGTCGTGCTCGGCCTGGCTGAACAAGTCCATCGCCACCCAGTCGGCGGGCGTGCTGGCGTCGGCCAGCACCAGGATCTCGCTCGGACCGGCGATCATGTCGATGCCGACCTGGCCGAACACCTGGCGCTTGGCGCTGGCCACGTAGGCGTTGCCGGGGCCGGTGATCTTGTCCACCCGCGGCACGCTGGCGGTGCCGAAGGCCAGCGCGCCCACCGCCTGCGCGCCGCCGACGGTGAACACGCGCTGCACGCCGGCCACCGCGGCGGCGGCCAGCACCAGCGGGTTGCGCTCGCCGCGCGGGGTGGGCACCACCATCACGATCTCGCCCACCCCTGCCACCCGGGCCGGGATGGCGTTCATCAGCACGCTGGACGGATAGGCGGCCTTGCCGCCGGGCACGTAGATGCCCACCCGGTCCAGCGGCGTCACCTTCTGCCCGAGCAGGGTCCCGTCCTCGTCGCGGTACTGCCAGCTGCGGCCGCAGGCCTCGAGCTGGCGCTCGTGGTAGCGGCGCACGCGCTCGGCCGCCGCCTGCAGCGCCGCGCGCTGCGCGGGCGTGATCTGCGCCAGCGCCGCCGCCAGATCGCCGGCACCGAGTTCGAGCTCCGCCATCGCCGCCGCCGACACGCCGTCCAGGCGAGCCGTGTGCGCCAGCACGGCGGCGTCGCCACGGGCGCGCACATCGGCCAGGATCTCGGCCACGCGCGACTCGATTGCGGCGTCGGTCTCGGCCGACCACTGCAGCACGCGCGAGAGTTCGGCGTCGAAGTCGGCGGCGCCGGTGTCGAGGTGGCGGATGACGAGGCTCATGGCTTCAGGGCGCTGGCAAAGGCGTCGATCAGGGCTCGCATGGGTGCGCGCTGCAGCTTCAGCGCCGCCTGGTTAACGACCAGGCGCGAGGAGATGTCCATGATGTGCTCGACCTCCACCAGTTGATTGGCACGCAGCGTGCTGCCGGTGGAGACGAGGTCGACGATGGCGTCGGCGAGCCCGGTCAGCGGAGCCAGCTCCATCGATCCGTAGAGCTTGATGAGGTCGACGTGCACGCCCTTGTCGGCAAAGTGCTGGCGCGCGATGCGGGTGTACTTGGTCGCGACACGGATGCGCGAACCCTGGCGCACTGCGCTCGCGTAGTCGAAATCGGCGCGCACCGCCACGCTCATGCGGCAGCACGCGATGCGCAGGTCCAGCGGCTGGTACAGGCCTTGCTCGCCGTGCTCGATCAGCACGTCCTTGCCCGCCACGCCGAGGTCGGCGCCGCCGTGCTGCACATAGGTGGGCACATCGCTGGCGCGCACCAGCACCACCCGCAGCTCGGGCCGGTTGGTCGCCAGGATCAGCTTGCGGCTGCGCTCCGGGTCGTCCAGCACCTCGATGCCGGCGCTCGCCAGCAGCGGCAGGGTGTCGTCGAAGATGCGTCCCTTGGACAGCGCCAGCGTGATCATGAAGCGCGCTCGATGTCGGCGCCGAGCTGGCGCAGCTTGGCTTCCATGCGGTCGTAGCCACGGTCCAGGTGGTAGATGCGGTCCACCGTGGTCTGCCCCTGTGCCACCAGGCCGGCGATCACCAGGCTCGCCGAGGCGCGCAGGTCGGTCGCCATCACCTTGGCACCGGACAGGCTGGCCACCCCCTGCACCACCGCGGTGTGCCCCTCGACCTCGATCCGCGCCCCCAGCCGCAGCAGCTCGTTGACGTGCATGAAGCGGTTCTCGAAGATCGTTTCCGAGACCCGCGCCACGCCCTCGGCGATGCAGTTGACGGCCATGAACTGGGCCTGCATGTCGGTCGGGAAGGCCGGGTACTCGCTGGTGCGCAGGCTCACCGCGGCGGGCCTCCTGTGCATCGCGATGCGTAGACCGTCGTCGACCGCCGTGATCTCGGCGCCGGCCTCGCGCAGCTTGTCGATCACCGCGTCCAGGTGGTCGGCACGCGCCCCCTGCAGCATCACCTCGCCGCCGGTGGCCGCCACCGCGCACAAAAAGGTGCCGGCTTCGATGCGGTCGGCGATGATGCGGTGCGCCGCCGCCGGCGGATGCAGGCGCTCCACCCCCTCGATGCGGATGCGGTGGCTGCCGTGGCCCTCGATGCGCGCGCCCATCGCGATCAGCAGCTCGGCGAGGTCGCTCACCTCGGGCTCCAGGGCGGCGTTCTCGAGCACCGTCTCGCCCTCGGCCAGGGTGGCGGCCATGAGCAGGTTCTCGGTGCCGGTGACGGTGACCATGTCGGTCGCGATGCGCGCGCCCTTCAGGCGCCTGGCGCTGGCGACGATGTTGCCGTGCTCGACCGCGATCTGCGCCCCCATCGCCTGCAGGCCCTTGAGGTGCTGGTCCACCGGCCGCGAGCCGATCGCACAGCCGCCAGGCAGCGAGACGCTGGCACGCCCGAAGCGCGCCAGCAGCGGCCCGAGCACGAGGATGGAGGCGCGCATGGTCTTCACCAGCTCGTACGGCGCCTCGGGCGTGATGGCGCCGCCGGCGTCGATCAGCACCTCGTCGGGATGCCCGGCGTCGCGCTCGGCGCGCGCGCCCATGCTGCGCAGCAGCTTCAGCGTGGTGGCCACGTCCTGCAGCTGCGGCACGTTGGCCAGGCGCACGGGAGCGGCCACGAGCAGCGCCGCACACAGCTCGGGCAGGGCCGCGTTCTTGGCGCCGGAGATGGCGACCGTGCCTTCGAGGCGACGGCCGCCGTGGATCAGGAGCTTGTCCATGCAGGTGCGTCCGGACGGGCGGCGCACTGCAGGAAGCGAAGATGGCTGCGCGGCGCCCTGATGTTCAGGGTTGGTGGTGGGCCGCGAACTCGGCCGGCGTCAGCGTCTTCATCGACAGCGCGTGGAATTGCTCGCGCATTCTATCGCCCAGCGCCGCATAGACCCGCTGGTGGCGCGCGATGCGGCTCTTGCCCTCGAACTCGGCGGACACGATGGTGGCAAAGAAGTGCCGGCCGTCGCCCTCGACCTCGAGGTGGCTGCACGGCAGCCCGGCGGCGATGAAATCGCGCAGCTGCTGGGGGGTGGGATCAGACATGCGGCCAATTATCGGCGAGTCGGCACGCCCCCATGTGCTGCGGGGCCGGGCCGCCCGCGCCGGCGCTCAGTCCGCGAGTTCGAGCTCCTCCCACACCACCGCGGTGCCGCTGCGCCGCCCCTTGACCTGGACGGCGCGGTCGCCGGACAGGGCGGCGAAAAACGCGCTGCGTCCGACGACGCGATCGTCGTCACGGAACGCGCTGTCCGGCAGTCCGGCCGTGTCGATGAGCACGCCCAGGATGGACAGCTGCGGGTTCGCCGAGGCCGACACCCGGCCGCGCAGTTCGACCTCGTCGTCGGGCGAGTCGACCTCGAGCCCCGACGCGACCACCACCGCATCGCCCGCCGGGCGACCGCGCAACTCCAGATGCATGCCCGGCCGCAGCTCGCTCAGCGAGGCGAGGTTCTCGAGCACGGTGAGCGCGGTGATCTGGATCTCCAGCCCGGGCAGGCCGACCAGGGTCAGGCGATCGCCGATGACCGCCTGCAGATCGGCTTCGATGCGCGCGCCGGCCTCGAACTCGACCTCGGTGGCCGTCATCACGCCCGCCGATATCGGTCCCTCGACCTCGACCTTCGCGCCGACGACGAGATCGGATCGCAGCCCGTCCTCGAAGAGGGTGGCCGCGGCCACCACCACCGGCATGCCGCCGAGCATGAAGCCGTCGACCGTGAGCGCGGTCACGTAGCCCTCGACCTCGGCCCCGGGGCTGGCGGCAATGCGCGGGCCTGCAGGCTCCACTTCACGCGCACTGAGCGTGCCGCACACCGGATTGCTGGCGCAGGCGCTGCCCTCGACCTGCACCACCATGCCGACCCAGCTGCCCGCGGGCATGTCGCGCAGATCGGCCCCCGCATATTGAACGGTCAGCGCTCCAATGCGCAGGCTGGCAGCGGCAGCGTCGTGCGCGCTGACCAGCCCGGTAGCCTCGAACCCGGGCGCTGGCGACGGGCTTTCGTGCGCGACGTAGGTCGCAGCGATGACGCCGGCCGACGACGCAAGCCCGTGCACCTCGACGAAGTCACCGACCCCTGGCCGGCGCCCAAGCTCGAACCCGGTTCCGGCGTCGACCACGACCGTCTGCCCCATGACGACGAAGCCGTCCGCCGTGAGCTGCTCGACCCTGCCTTCGAGCGCGCTGTCCACGCTGACCAGGGTTGCGCTGCCGGCGGCCGCTCCGCCCTGCACGCGCGCGATCATCCCCACCCGCAGGTCGGACTGAGCGACGCTGCGCCCGTCGAGCTGGAATCCTGCCGTCTGGGTGTCGTAGCGCACACCATTGACCCAGACGCTGCCGAAACCGGTGATCGCGCCGTAGGCCACGCCGGTGCCACCGTTTCCGGTCCCGCCTATGCCACCACCGCCACCACCGCAGGCCGCCAGTGCCAGGGCCGCTGTTGCCGTCGCAAGCCAGCGCCTGCGTGCGCCGGGTTTCCATCGGGGGTCGTTCATCTCATTCCTTTCTGGCAGGCTCGTGCGCGGCTGGCGCCTCGAAGTACTGGATACCCAGCCCAAGCCGCAGGCGCGGCGCATCGGGCCGGTGGGGCGGGTTGTCCAGGTCATGTTCGGCCAGCCAGGCATCTAGCAGTTCGAGCAGCTTCTGCGCCTGGCGGGCGCTGAGTTCACGGAATGCCGGCGCCGACTCGGCCGGGAAGCTGCGGTACATCACCTTGCGCTGGAAGCGCGCATCCGTGACTCCGTGCTGCAGGTTGTGGTCTATGGTGGCGATCAGGTCGGCCACGTCGCTGCCCAGGATGCCGAGTTTCTCGGTCTCGCCGGCGCGCGGCACGTAGGCACGCTGCGACAGGCGCAAGCGGCCGTCGCTGCCCAGCTGCACCGCTGCCACCGCCAGCAGTTCGTCCAGCACCGCCCGTGCCGGCATGTCTCCGCTGTGGCGGCGCACCAGTTCGGCAAAGCCCAGCGGGCCTTCGCTGATCGACAGCGCCGCCGGTCCACCACTGGCATCCTGGAAGTCGGCGTCGCGCGTCCAGGCGCTGACGACACGGGCGGCGCGGTTGTAGCCGTCCTGCCCCACGGTGTACGGCGGCTCGGCGAGCAGTCGCTGCACCTCCTTGCGCGTCAGCCCGGTCAGGATGGACGCACGCGAAACCGTCGGCTTGCGTCCGGGCAGCGCGAAATCCTCCATCGCCACTCGCACATAGGCCCGCCTGGCCAGCTCCTCGAACACCGAGAAAGGCACCTGATAGCGCAGCAGCAGGCGCACCAGCGGCTGCAGAAGTGCCTGCAGCGCCGTCTGGACGGCCAGATGGAGACGATTGGATGCATCCATTCTTGGGATTTTTTTCCCAAATTTGCAGGATGTCAAGTGATCGTCCTGATTTCCCATCGTCGATCTGTAGCCGGCCCGGCCGGCGAGGGTCGTCCTGGCGCAGGCGCGCCGCGGCTCAGTGACGCAGCTTGTAGCCGCTGGCCAGCAGCTGCAGCGCCAGCAGCGAGACGGCGGCGAAGGCCGCGCCGACGCCGGCCAGGCTGATCCAGGGCGAGACGTCGCTGGCGCCGAAGAAGCCGCGCCGGAAGCCGTCGACGATGTAGAAGAAGGGGTTCAGGTGGCTCGCCGCCAGCCAGGGCCCGGGCAGCGACTGCACGGAATAGAAAACGCCCGAGAGCATGGTCATGGGCATCACCAGGAAGTTCTGGAACGCCGCCATCTGGTCGAACTTCTCCGCCCACAGGCCGGCGATCAGGCCCAGCGTGCCCATGATGGCCGCCCCCAGCACGCCGAAGACGAGGATCCACCACGGCTCGGCCAGGCGCAGCGGCACCAGCCAGGCGGTAACCGCGAGCACCCCGGCGCCGACCACCAGCCCGCGCACCACCGAGGCGCCGACGTAGGCGACGAACCAGGCCTGGTGCGACAGCGGGGTCACCAGCAGGAACACCAGGTTGCCGGTGATCTTGCTCTGGATCAGCGAGCTGGAGCTGTTGGCGAAGGCGTTCTGCAGCACGCTCATCATGACCAGCCCGGGGATCAGGAAGGCGGTGTAGCCCACCCCCGGGAAGACCTCGACCCGGCCTTCGAGGACGTGGCCGAAGATCGCCAGGTACAGCAGCGAGGTGACCACCGGCGCCACCACGGTCTGGAAGCCCACCTTCCAAAAGCGCAGCAGCTCCTTGCGGAACAGGGTGCCGGCGCCGTCCAGGCTGCTCATCGCGCCGGCCCCTGCATGATCTCGAGGAACACGTCCTCCAGGTCGGCGCGGCCGATCTCCAGGTTCTCCACCCGCACGCCGGCCGCGCGCAGCCGGGCCAGCAGCGTCTGCACCTCGGCGGCGTCGTGCGCCGCCATCTGCGCGATGCGCCCGGTCACGCGCGCCTGGGCGGCGATGTCCGGCGGCAGCGCGTCGTCGGTCTGGAAGCGCAGCATGGTGCTCGCGGTCGCGGCCAGCAGCTCGGAGGTGCGCGCCAGGGTGACCACACGTCCGAGCTTGAGCATGGCGATGCGCCCGCACAAGGCCTCGGCTTCCTCCAGGTAGTGGGTGGTCAGCAGCACGGTGTGGCCCTGCCGGTTCAGCCGGGCGACGAACTGCCACAGGGTCTGGCGCAGTTCGACGTCGACGCCGGCGGTCGGCTCGTCGAGCACGATCACCGGTGGCCGGTGCACCAGCGCCTGCGCCACCAGTACCCGGCGCTTCATGCCGCCTGAGAGCTGGCGCATGTTGGCGTCGGCCTTGTCGGCGAGGCCCAGTCCATCCAGCAGCTCGTCGATCCAGGCCTCGTTGCCATGCACGCCGAAGTAGCCGCTTTGGATGCGCAGCGCCTCGCGCACGCTGAAGAAGGGGTCGAACACCAGCTCCTGCGGCACGATGCCGAGCGCGCGCCGCGCCTGCGCGTAGGCCGCGCGCACGTCGTGGCCCATCACGGTCACCGTGCCCGCGCTGGCGTGCGCCAGGCCGGCGAGGATGGAGATCAGCGTCGTCTTGCCGGCGCCGTTGGGTCCGAGCAGGCCGAAGAACTCGCCCTGCTCGATCTGCAGGCTCACACCGTCCAGCGCCTGCAGCGCGCCGCGCGGGCTGGCGTAGACCTTGGACACGGCGTCGAAACGCACGGCGGGCAAGGACGCGGGGCTGGCCATGAGGGGCGCGATTCTACGGAAGGCCCGACGCGGCTGCCGATGCCAGAATGCCCGCATGCCGCCCGCCTCGCCCAAGCGCAAGCCGCCCCGGCGCACCGCCGAGCGCATCCTGGAAACGACGCTGGACCTGTTCAACCGCTTCGGCGAGCCCAACGTCAGCACGACGCTGATCTCGGCCGAGCTGAACATCAGCCCCGGCAACCTGTACTACCACTACCCGGCCAAGGAAGAGCTGGTGAACGGCTTGTTCGCGCGCTATGAAGCCGCGCTCGACGAGCTGCTGCAGGCCGCCGAGGCGGTGGCCACGGTGGAGGACGCCTGGCTGTTCTTCCACATGCTGTTCGAGCTGATCTGGCAGTACCGCTTCCTGTACCGCGACCTGAACGACCTGCTCAGCCGCAACCGCCGGCTGGAGACCCATTTCCAGCGCCGGCTGCAGCAGACCACGGCCGCCGTGCGCGCCCTCATCGCCGGCCTGGCGCGCCACGCCGCGGTGCGCATCGACGCCGACACCGCGCCCGCGGTGGCGCAGGCGATGACGGTGGTGCTGACCTACTGGCTGAGCTACGAGTACGTGCGCGACCCGCGCCGCGCGCTCGAGCCCGAAGGGGCGGCCGCCGCGCTGGCGCGCGGCGCCTACCATGTACTGGCCCTGCTGCAACCCTATCTGGACCCGGCCGCACGCGCGCACCTGCACGTCCTGGCCGGCCCCTACCTGGCGACCTGACCGACGCTGAAGGCATGAGGAGGCCCCGATGGCGAAATGGACCGCGTTCCCCTACGGCGACGACTACCGCTACGACGCCGCGGTGCTGAAGAAGCACTGGGCCCGGCTGCATGCGGGCGACGCCGAACCCTGGCCCCAGGACAAGGCGCTGCAGGCAGGCTGGTCCCTGTTTCACGCCGGCGACTTCCAGCAGGCCTTCGAAGCCGGGCTGAAGGCCGGTGGCGCCGGCATCACGCTGGCCAACAAGGCGCAGTGCATCCACGCCAACTACCTGGAAAAGAGCGAGAAGGCGCGGCTGGCGATGTTCCTGGAAGCGGCCGGCCGCGCCGAGGCCCAGCAGGCCGCCGAGCCCGGCAATGCGAACGCCCACTACTGGCAGGCCTACGCGCTCGGGCGCTACAGCCAGGGCATCAGCGTCGCGAAGGCGCTCGCGCAGGGGCTGGGGGCGAAGGTCAAGACCGCGCTGGAGACGACGATCCGGCTCGCCCCCAAGCACGCCGACGCGCACATCGCGCTCGGTTCCTTCCACGCCGAGGTGATAGACAAGGTCGGCAAGCTGCTCGGCCGCACCCAGGGTGCGGACACCGCCACCGGCCTGAAGATGTACCAGCAGGCGCTCAAGCTCAACCCGACGAGCGCGATCGCGATGGTCGAGTACGCCAACGGCCTGGTGATGCTGGAAGGCGACAAGCGCATGAAGCAGGCCGAGCAGCTCTACGCCGACGCCGCCGCCAGCACGCCCATGGACGCCATGGAGCGGCTGGACGTCGAGATGGCGAAGGCCGAGCTGGAGGACTGAAGCCGCGCCGGCCCGGCCGCTGCGCCCTCAGCCCCCCGCCGGCTTGCGCCGGAAGATGCGTATCGGCTGCTCGCGCGGCGGCAGCGCCGGCGCGCCGTGCGATTTCAGGGTCGCGTTCAGGGCGCGGCCGGCGTCGTCGGCCAGGGCCGCCTCGCGCGCGCTGCGCACGGTGTCGGCGTCGCGCAAGGCCAGCACGTCGACGATGTGCAGCAGGCTGGTCTTGCCGCGCTCGTTGGTGCTGCCGTAGCCCTTGATCAGGCGCCCGCACTGCGCCAGCTCCAGGCCGAGCGTGGCATTCTTCTGCGCGCCGGCCTGCACCGCCGCCAGCCAGCGCTCGATCAACACCTGCTCGAGCGCGAAGCGCTGGCCGCGGCGGCGCCAGCCCTTCAGCCGCGAAAGCACGAACAGCGCCAGCGCCCCGTGCACGGTGTGCGTGCCCAGCTGCAGCGGCATCGCCCAGGGCTCGCGGCCGGCCGCCACCCGCCTGCGGTCCCAGGCCGTGAGGCGCGCCGCCAGGCCGGCCGGCAGCAGGGCGGCGATCTCGGGCACGCCGGGCTTGAAGTGGTCGAACACCTTGACCACCTCGTCGTCGCTGGCGCGCACCTCGCGGCGCACCCGCTCCTGGCGGCTGGCCGCGAGCTTGAGCGCAGCCACGCGCACGATGTCGTCGAAGGCCATCCACAGCGCGAGCCAGCGCGCCAGCTCCTGCTGCACAGCGGGCCAGGCGGCGAACCGGTCCAGCCGCTCGTCGTACAGCCGCGCGTAGGACTCGTCCTGGTAGCTCGCCACGCGCGCCCGGCCCAGGCTGCGCAGGTCCACCGGCGGCGGCGGGCGCAGCGCCGCCTCCACCGCGGCGCGCTGCTCGCGCTGGCGCGTGAGCACCTCGTAGGCGAGCGCAAAGCCACGCAGGCTGGGCGCCACGCCCTTGCCGCCTTCCTTGATCGTCTCCTCGTAGACCTCGCGCGCGAAGGGCAGCACGCCGCTGGCGGCGATGGCGCCGAACATGACGGCGCTGATCACGGTGCCGGCCTGCTGCGCCAGCGCCGCCAGGTCCAGCAGCTCGGCCTGGCGGGCGTGGCGCTGCACCGCCGCCATCAGCGCCGCGCTGTCGCTGCGGCCGTCGGCGGGCTGCATCTTCTCGGTCGTGGTGAGGGTGCGCGCGGTCGAGCTGACGACCACCGTGCGGTCCGGGCTGACCATGCCGGCGGCGGTCTGGCGCACCGCTTCCAGCAGCTCGGAGGACACCAGCAGGTCGACCCCGCCCGGCACCGGGTTGAGGCTGAACATGGGGCGCCGGCCGGGGTGGCTGGAGATCGGCTCGGGCCAGACCTCGACGTAGTAGGTGGTGGCACCGGTGCGCTGCGCCACCCCCGGCACCGAGGTGCTCTGGGCCGCGTAGCCGGCGCGCTGGGCGGCCGCGTAAAGCCATTCGGCAAGCACGCCGCCGCCTTCGCCGCCGAGGGCGCAGATGAGGACGCAGCGCGGGCGCAGCGGGTTCGAAGTCGTGTCCATGTCCATCTCTTCAGGCCACCGACTGCGGGCGCAGCCAGGCGGTCACGGTGGCGCGCAGGCCGGCGACGAAACGCTCCCAGGCGCCGGCGTTCTTCACCACCTCGGCACGGTAGAAGCTCGGGCACAGGGTGGCGGCGTGGGCATTGGCGCCGCACAGGCCGCAGCCCACGCAGCCGTCGATCACGGTGGCCACCGGGTCCACGCGCAGCGGGTCGGGGTTGTCCTTGATGGTGAGCGTCGGGCAGCCCGACAGGCGTATGCACTCGTGGTCGCCGCTGCACACGTCCTCGTCGACGCCGTACTTCACGCGCTCCACGCGCTCGCCGCGCTTGAGCTGGCCGGCGACGAAGGGCTTGAGCCGGCGCTGGCGCTCGAGCTGGCACTCGCCCTCGGCGATGATGACCTTCAGGCCGTTGAAGTCGGTGGTCAGCGCGTCCTCCACCGTGTGCCGCATCTGGTCCACCTCGTAGGTGTAGACGGTGCGCATCCACTGCACGCCCAGACCCTTGAGCGTGCCCTCTATGGTCTGGTTCTTGTGCACCAGGCTCTGGTGCACGACGGCGTTGCGCTCGGCCTCGGCCTTCGCCTCGTCGTCCGGCGTGCTGATGATTTCCTGCGTGCCGGTGGCCGAGGTGTAGCCGTTCTTCAGGATGATGAGGACCGCGTCGTCGCCGTTGAACAGCGCCGCCTGCACCCCGGTGAGCAGGCCGTTGTGCCAGAAGCCGCCGTCACCCATGATGGCCAGGGTGCGGCGCGACATCACCGGCCCGACGCCGGCGCGGCTGGCCAGGCTCATCCCGAAGCCGAGGATGGAGTGCCCGGAGTTGAAGGGCTCGAAGGTGGCGAAGGAATGGCAGCCGATGTCGGCCGCCACGTGCACGCGCCCGACCTCCTTTTGCGCGAGCTTGAGGGCGGCGAACACCGGTCGCTCCGGGCAGCCGACGCAAAAGCCCGGCGGGCGCGCCGGCAGCTCGGCCACCGGCACGTCGCTGCGGCGCGCCGCGTTGTCGGCCAGCCAGCGTTGCGCGCGCGCCGTGTCCACCTGTGGCAGGTATTTCTCGCACAAAGCCAGCAGGCCCTGGACCAGGGTCTCGACCGTGTACTCGCCGGCCGGCTGCAGCATGTCCTTGCCGTGCACCGCGGTGTTCAGGTCGAGCCGGCGCAAGCCCTGCACGACGTCCTTCTCGATGAACTCCGGCGTCCCCTCCTCCAGCACCAGCACGGCGCGCTTGCCGGCGGCGAAGGCGCCGATCTGGCGTGGCACCAGCGGGTAGACGACGTTGAGCACGTGGATGGGGATGCGGCTGGCGCCGAAGGCGTCCGCGAGTCCGATCTCCTGCAGCGCGCGCTGCAGGGTGTTGAAGATGCCGCCCTGCACGATCAGGCCGACCTCGCTCAGGTCCACGCCCGCGCCGTCGAAGGTCTCGTTCAGCCCATGCTGCTCGATGTAGGCCTGCGCCGCGGGGATGCGCTGCTCGACCTTGAGCTTTTCGTGGCGGAAGGTGACCGGCGGGTGCGACAGCTTGGCGTAGTCGAAGGCCGCCGGCTCCTCGATCCAGGCGTGGGTGCCGTGGCGCGGCGCCACGTTGTCCCGGGTCTGGAAGCTGCCGCGCACGTGGCAGGCGCGGATGCGCAGCCCCAGCATCACCAGCATGTGGCTGGCCTCGCTGAGCGCGAACGCGTGCTCGACGCTGTCGACCATGGTCTGCAGGTCCGGCCGCGGGTCGAACAACGCCATCGTGCTCTTCATGGCGAAGGCGTGGGTGCGCTCCTGGACCACGCTGGCGCCTTCGCCGGTGTCCTCGCCGACGACGATCAGGGCACCGCCGGTGACGCCGGGCGAGGCCAGGTTGGACAGCGCATCGGCGGCGACGTTGGTGCCGACGATGCTCTTCCAGGTCACGCAGCCACGCAGCGGGTAGTGCAGGCTGGCGCCCAGCATGGCCGCCGCCGAGGCCTCGTTGGAGCAGGCCTCAACGTGCACGCCCAGGGTGTCCACATAGGGCTTGGCCTGCACCATCACGTCCAGCAGGTGCGACACCGGCGCCCCCTGGTAGCCGCCGATGTAGGACACGCCGGACTGCAGCAGCGCCTTCGTGATGGCCAGGATGCCCTCGCCATGGAAGGTCTGGCCGGCGCCGAGCTTGAGCTGCTTGATCTGTTCGGTGAACTGGACTTCCATGCCGGGGCTCCGCTTAAAAGGGCGCACAGGAACACGCCGGGCCGTCCCGGGATTCCCCGACCTCCACCGGTGGCGGGCTGGCTGCAGCCCGGCCGCGGGGCCGATCGCAGATCCGCAAGGCCTGCGATGCGCGCGACTCTAGGCGGCTTGCCGTCGCAGCGTCCATGCCGTGGGCTTTGCATCTACCATGCACCGCATGAATATCGGCGACATCGACCTGAACCTGCTGCATGTTTTTGCCGCAGTGCACCAAACGCGCAGCGTCAGCCGCGCCGCCGAGCGCCTGGGCCTGTCGCAGCCGGCGGCCAGCCACGCCCTGACCCGGCTGCGGCTGCTGCTGCGCGATCCGCTGTTCGTGCGCGCGCCCGGCGGCGTGCGCCCGACCCCGCGCGCCGAGCGCCTGGCGCCGCAGGTGGTGGCGGCGCTGCAGTTGCTGGACGCCGCGCTGCAGGAGAACGAGCACTTCGACGCCGCGCGCGCGCACCGGCGCTTCGTGCTGCACATGAGCGACATCGGCGCCGACGAATTCCTGCCGCTGCTGCTGCAGGACCTGGCGCGCGATGCGCCGGGCGTGACGCTGGAGGCGGTGCAACTGCCGCTGGACGCCATCGAAGGCGCGCTCGAGCGCGGCCAGCTCGACCTCGCGTTCGGCTACCAGCCCGACCTGCCGCTGGGCGAGCGCGCCGTGCTGCTCAGCGAGCGCTACGTCCTGCTGCTGCGCCGCGGCCACCCATTGGCGCACGCCCTGCAGGACCGCGCGGCGCTGGAGCGGCTGGAGTACATCGTCGTGCGCAGCCACACGGTGCCCGAGCGCGCGCTGCAGCAGCTCGGCCTGGAATCGCGCATCCGGCTCGCGCTGCCGCACTTCATGGTCGTGCCGGCGATCCTGGAGACCACCGAGCTCGCGGTGGTCCTGCCTTCGCGCCCGGCGGCGCGCTTTGCCGAGCGCCACGCGGTGCAGGTGGCCGATGTCGACCTGCGGCTGCCCAGCTTCGCGGTGGCGATGCACTGGCACTGGCGCCACAGCGCCGATCCCGGCCACCGCTGGCTGCGCCAGCGCGCGCAGGCGATGCGTTTCGACCCGCTGGGACAGCCCGACGCCGCGCTCAGCCCGCCTCGCCCGACGCTCCCGGCGCCCCCGGCCACGGCAGCATCAGGGTCAGCCACAGCAGCTTCTGGAACTCGGGCCCGAAGCGGTCTATGACCGCCTGCGGCTCGGGGCACAGGGCGCGGTCGGTGATGAGGCCGAACTGCACGCCACCGGCGTAGCTGAGGATGGACAGCCCGACCCCGATCTCGCCCGTCGCCGGCACCCAGAACATCATCTGCTCGAGCGTGCTGCCGCACAGCCGCAGCCGCTGCGCCGGCCCCGGCACGTTGGTCATCACCGCGGTCGCCTTCTGCGCGAACAGGCCCAACACCCAGTCCTGCGCCGGCTTCACCAGCAGCCCGGACAAGGCCAGCACGCCGAAGGCCATCAGCGGCTGGTAGCTGCCCTTGAGCTCGCTCATGCGCGCGCGCACAGCATAGACGCGCTCGACCGGGTTCGCGATGCCTATCGGCAGCACCAGCGGCGCCAGGCCGAAGCGGTTGCCCAGCTTCCAGGCCTCGTCCAGCGGCCGCAGGTTGACCGGCACCATGGCGCGGATCTGCTTGCCCGCGGGATCGTCGCCGCGCGCCGCGAGGTCGGCGCCCAGCGCCCCTGCGGCGCAGGCCAGCAGCACGTCGTTCACCGAGCAGCCCAGGCCGCGCCCGACCGCCTTCACCTCGTCCAGCGGCAGCGGCTCGCTCCAGGCCACCACCTTCTGGCCGGCCGGCCGGCGCTTGAGCAGGGTCGGCGAGTCGTCGGCCATCAGCGCCAGCGCGGCGGCGTCGCCCACCACCTGGGTGGCCAGCCGCGCCAGGTCCAGTGGCGAGGCGCTGCCGTCCTGCAGCTGGGCAAGCCAATGCAGCGACTTTGCCAGCCCGCCGCCGGAGGCCGCAATCGCGCGCGTCGTCAGCCCCGCCAGCGGCGCCAGCAGCGCACGGCCCAGCCAGTCCTCGTCGGGTGGCGCCGGCCGGGCGCGGCGCCGCGGCGGCGCGGCACCGCCGTCGGTCATGCCCAAAAGCACCGAGATCAAGGCGATGCCGTCGCCCACGCAGTGGTGCACGCGCGCGACCAGGGCGCTGCCGCCCTCGTAGTCGGCCACCAGGTGCATCTGCCACAGCGGCCGCGCCGGGTCCAGCGGCGTCATCGCCAGCTCGCCGCACAAGGCCTGCAGCGCCTGCCGCGGGCTGCACCCGGCGCTGCCGTCCAGCCGCGCGGCCAGCACGTGCTGCGCGATGTCGAAGGCCTCGTCTTCCTGCCACAGCGCGCCCATGCCGTCGTGCACCGCCTTGCAGCGGAACTGCTCGTAGCGCAGCAGGCGTTGCGCCACGCGCGCGCGCAGCGCCTGCAGATCCAGCGCCGGGCGCAGCAGCCAGACGCCGACGATGGTCATGCGGTTGACCTCGTTGTCCATCCGCAGCCAGGCGGTGTCCACGCGCGACATGCGCCTGACGGCAGCGGTCATGGCTTGCTCCTGGGGTGGGCGCTCTACAGTGGGCGGCACGATGCTGAGTAAGATGGCCGGCGTCAATCCGAGAGTTTCCCAGCACCCGGAGCCCCCCATGGCCGATCTGAAAACCGCGTTCGACCAAGCCGTCGCCCAGAGCAAGCAGTTGCCCGAGAAGCCGGACAACATGACCCTGCTGAAGATCTACGCGCTGTACAAGCAGGCGACCCAGGGCGATGTGCAGGGCAAGCGCCCGGGCTTCGGCGACATGGTGGGGCGCGCCAAGCACGACGCCTGGGCCGAGCTGCAAGGCCAATCCGCCGAGCAGGCGATGCAGGCCTACATCGATCTGATCGAAGACCTGAAGTAGGCCGGGCGCTGGCCCGCAGCCACGCCCTCCTGAGAAACACTTCAGACTGACGCCGCGCAGGGCGGCGGCGTGGTTGGGGCGAGGTTGAATCCGAGCGCGGCGGCTCGGCGCTTGAGCGCCGCGACGGATCGCTCGCGCTGCTGCGCCTCGTAGCGCTGCTGGCCCT
>CAUJJP010000072.1 GCA_963205525.1 Pseudomonadota bacterium
CGCTACTACGAACTGGTCGACGTGCTCGCCTACCCGCGCCACAGCATGCGGCTGACCGAGCTGGTCACGCCGCTGAAGCCGCTGGAGGCCATGGCGCAGGGGCGGCTGCTGGTGGCCAGCGACGTGGGCGGACACCAGGAACTGATCCGCCATGGCCAGACCGGCATGCTGTTCAAGGCCGGCAGCGCGCAGGCGCTGGCCGATTGCGTGCTGCAACTGCTCGATCAGCGCGAGCGCTGGCCCCAGCTGCGCTCTGCCGGGCGGTGCTTTGTCGAAAAAGAACGCAACTGGCGGTCGAGCGTGGCGCGGTATGTTCGGCCCTACGCGGCGTTGGCCGAAGCCGCTCTGGCCGCATGACCGGGTTGGCCGGCATGGCAGGCCTGCGCGTGGCGCTCGTGGGGCCGGTGCCGCCACCCGCCGGCGGCATGGCGATGCAGACGCGCCAGTTGGCCGAGCTGCTGGCACAGGAACACGTTCAAGTGGAGCTGGTGGCAACGAATGCGCCTTACCGGCCGGCGCTGGTGGCTCGCTTGCCGATCGTCCGTGCGCTGTTCAGGCTCGTGCCCTACTGGTTTGCACTGTGGCGCGCCGCCGGTCGCGCCGAGGTACTCCATCTGATGGCCAACTCGGGTTGGTCCTGGCACCTGTTCGCGGTGCCTGCGCTGTGGGTCGCCAGGCTGCGGCGAGTGCCCACCGTGGTCAACTACCGAGGCGGCGAGGCTGGTGAGTTCCTGCGGCGCAGGGCGCGCTGGGTGCGCACGGGGTTGCGTGGCGCGACGCTGGTGGTGCCATCGGCGTTCCTGCAGCAGGTGTTTGGAGCGCATGGCATGCCTGCGCAGATCGTGCCGAACATCGTCGACCCCGGGCGCTTCAGACCCGCAGCGGCAAGGGCGGGCGGCGATCGTGCACCGCGTCTTCTGGTGGCGCGCAATCTGGAGCCGATCTACGACAACGCGACCGCCTTGCGTGCCTTTGCGCTGATCGTGCGTCAGCATCCGCAGGCGCAGCTGACCTTGGCCGGTACGGGCCCGCAGCTCGCCGAGCTGGAGCAACTGGCTGCCGCTCTTGGCGTCGACGACCGTGTGTGCTTTGCCGGCCGCCTCGGCCGTGACGACATGGCGGCCAAACTGCGCGACAGCACGGTGGCCATCAACCCGAGCACCATCGACAACATGCCGAACTCAGTGCTCGAGGCGCTGTCCAGCGGCGTGCCGGTGGTCAGCACCAATGTCGGTGGGGTGCCCTTCGTCGTCGAGCATGGTGTCAATGCGCTGCTCGTACCATCGGCGGACCCGGCGGCAATGGCGCAAGCGGTACTGCGCTTGCTGGCTGACCCCGCGCTGGCGCAGCAACTCATCAACGCCGGTTTGCACACGGCAAGTGCCTACACCTGGGAGCGCGTGGGCCCAAAGTGGGCGGCTGTATACCGTGCCGCTTGCAGCGCGGCCGCAGCTGCTGGGACTGTCACCGGTGTGCGCTGAGTCTCCTGCGACGCATGGAGCTTGTCACGTGAGCCCGGTCGAATTGACCGCATTGAAGAGCCAAAATCGCGACCCGGCGGCAAGCCGGCGTGCCGACCTGTGGTGACACGATGTACACAGCGCTGATTTCTAGCCTCGCGTTTCCGCTGCATGAGCGGCTCAAGCATCACGACAGCGTGGCCGTGCGTCGCGGCATGGAACAATCGCAGTGGTGGTCGCCCGAGCAGATCGCCTCGCTGCAGGTGCAGCGGCTGCGTTCGCTGCTATTGCAGGCCGAACAGGTGCCGTACTGGCGCGACCTGTTCGGCAAGCTAGGGTTCGACCCGCGGGCGGTGGCCGGCGTGGACAACCTGCAGGTGCTGCCGCTGCTGGACAAGGCGACCATCCGCGCCCACACCGAGGCGATGAAGCACCCGCAAGCGCGCGGCCTGAAGCGCTTCAACACCGGCGGCAGCAGCGGCGAGCCGCTGATCTTCTACATCGGCAACGAGCGTGTCAGCCACGACGTGGCCGCCAAGTGGCGCGCCACGCGTTGGTGGGGCGTGGATATCGGCGACCCGGAGATCGTGGTCTGGGGCTCGCCGATCGAGCTGGGCAGCCAGGACCGCATCCGCGCGCTGCGCGACAAACTTCTGCGCACCGAACTGTTGCCCGCCTTCGAGATGAGCGGGGCCAAGCTCGACCATTTCGTGGCCACGATCCGCGCGCGCCGCCCGAAGATGCTGTTCGGCTACCCGAGCGCTTTGAGCCACATTGCGCGCCACGCCGAAAGCCGCGGCCAGCGGATGGACGACCTGGACATCCAGGTGGCTTTCGTCACCAGCGAGCGGCTGTACGACGACCAGCGCGACACCATCGCGCGCGTGTTCGGTTGCAAGGTGGCCAACGGCTACGGCGGGCGCGACGCGGGCTTCATCGCGCACGAATGCCCGCACGGCGGCATGCACCTCACCGCCGAGGACGTGATCGTCGAGATCGTCGACCCAGCCGGGCAGGTGCTGCCGGCCGGCGAGCCGGGCGAGATCGTCGTCACCCACCTGGCAACCCAGGACTTCCCGTTCATCCGCTACCGCACCGGTGACGTCGCACGGCTGAGCCACGAGCGCTGCGGCTGCGGGCGCGGCCTGCCGCAACTGCGCGAGCTGCAGGGCCGTACCACCGACTTTGTCGTCGCCGCCGACGGCACCGTGATGCACGGGCTGGCGCTGATCTACGTCGTGCGCGACCTGCCGGGCGTGCAGGCCTTCAAGGTGACGCAGGAGTCGCTCCAGGCCACGCGGGTCGAGCTCGTGGTCGGTGACGGTTTCCCGCCCGGCGCCATCCAGTCCATCGTGCGCGGTTTCCAGGCCAGGCTGGGCGCCCAGGTCGAGGTCCGCGTCGACCTCGTGGCGGCCATCGCACCCGAGAAGTCCGGCAAGTACCGCTACATCGTCAGCCACGTGCTGGCGCGCACCTGAGCCCTCTGCCCGCCATGCGCGACATCGCCCTCACCCTGCTGGTGCTCGGACTGCTGCTGTGGGCCTTCAAGCGGCCGCCGATCGGCGCCTACGTCTGGGCCTGGCTGTCGATGATGAACCCGCACAAGCTCGCCTACGGGTTCGCCTACACGCTGCCGTTTGCCCAGCTGTCGGCGGTGGTCACACTGCTGACGCTGGTGTTTTCCAAGCAGCGCCGGCCGTTCCCGGTGAACGCGGTCACCCTGCTGCAGCTGACCCTGCTGGCCTGGATGACGATCACCTCGTTCTTCGCCTGGAACACGCCGGAGATCATCTTCGAGCGCTGGCTGTTCGTCGCCAAGATCCAGGTCATGCTGTTCGCGACCTGGATGCTCTTGCGCGGGCGCCGGCAGATCGAGGTGCTGATCTGGGTGGTGGCCCTGTCGGTCGGCTTCTACGGCATCAAGGGCGGCCTGTGGACCCTTGCCACCGGCGGCGGCGGCCGTGTCTGGGGGCCCCCGGGCGGCATGATCCAGGACAACAACGCACTCGCTGCCGCGCTCGTGATGCTGGTGCCGCTGTTCGCCTACCTTTACCAGGTCCAGGCCAGGCGCTGGCTGCGCGCGTCGCTGCTGGTGTGTATTGTGCTCGTGGCCTTCTCCATCCTGGGTTCGCAGTCGCGCGGCGCGCTGGTGGCGCTGCTGGCGATGGCGCTGTTCATGGGCCTGAAGAGCACGCGCCCGGTGCGCGCGACCCTGGTGCTGGCGGCGCTGCTGGCGGTGGCCATCCCATTCATGCCCGAGTCGTGGTTCGAGCGCATGGAGACCATCCAGAGCTACGAAGTCGAGGGCTCGGCGATGTCGCGCGTGTACAGCTGGACGACGCTGTGGAACGCGGCGCGCGACAACCCGATCACCGGCGTCGGCTTCCGCGCCGACGACGATGCCGTCTATGCCCGCTACGCGCCCACCGGACCCGAGTTCGACATCTTCACCAAGAAGGCCTGGGTCGCGCACAGCATCTACTTCCAGATGATGGGCGAGCACGGGTTCGTTGGCCTGGCGCTGTTCCTCGCCTTGTTCGGCATGACCTGGCTGCGTGCCGGACGCCTGGCCAGGCGCGCGCGCGGCATGCCCGGCTACGCCGACTGGGTGCCCAGGCTGATGCCGATGGTGCAGGTGAGCCTGGTCGGCTACGCTGCCGGCGGCGCCTTTCTCTCGCTGGCCTACTTCGACCTGCCCTACTACCTCATCAGCTTCGTGATCCTGGTTGAAGCCACGATGCGCGAGCCGCAGCCCGACTCGAACGAGACCGCAGCCCGCGCACCCGGTGCCGACCCGCTTCCAGGGAGTTCCACGTCATGACTGCATTGGCCGACCGCTTTCTTGCGCGCTACTACACCGGCGTCCCGCATCCGTACCGCTTGTTCGAACAGCAGGTGGCGTCGCTGATCGACGCCCGCACGGAGGTCTTGCTGGACGCGGGCTGCGGCCGCACGGCGCCCGTGCTGCGCAAGTTCCTCGGCCGCGTGCGGCGCCTGATCGGGGTGGAGGTGGTGGCCTTCACCGACGTGCCGCCCGGCATCGAGGCGGTCACCGCCGACCTCGGACACCTGCCGGTGCCCGACGCCAGCGTCGACCTGGTGATGTCGCGCAGCGTGTTCGAGCACCTGACCGAGCCGGAAAAGGTCTATGCCGAGCTCGCGCGCATCCTGCGTCCAGGCGGCCGTGTCGTCTTTCTGACGGCAAACCTGTGGGACTACGGGACGTTCGCCGCGCGCCTGGTGCCCAACCGCTTCCACGCCCGCATCGTGAAGGCGGTCGAAGGGCGTGCCGAGGAGGACACCTTCCCGACCGCGTACAAGACCAACACCGCGCGAGACGTCAGACGCCTGGCTGCCGGCGCCGGGCTGCAGGTGGAGTCCGTCGCCTACCTGTCGCAGTACCCGAACTACCTGATGTTCAACGGCCTGCTGTTCCTGCTCGGCACCGCGTTCGAGAAGCTGATCAGCCGCGTGCACGCGCTGCGCTTCCTGCGCGGCTGGATCCTGGTGACCCTGGTGCGGCCCTAGCCGGCAGCGCGAGGCTCGGGCTCCACCGACCGACGATGAACTCGCTGCTGTGGCGTGCGGCCGACCTCGTCTTCGGCGCAAGGGGCCGACTGAGCATCATCGCCCTGCATCGTGTGCGGCCACACCCCGATGCTCTGTTTCCGTCAGAACTCGACGTCGCGGCTTTCGAGCGCCTGATCATCCACCTGGCGCGCCACTACCACGTGATGCGGCTCGGCGACGGCTTCGAGGCCCTGCGTGGCGGGCGGCTTCCGCCGCGAGCGCTGGTCATCACCTTCGATGACGGGTACGCGGACAACGCAGAACTCGCGCTGCCGGTGCTGCGCCGGCACGGCCTGGGCGCCACCTTCTTCGTCTCGACCGGCTTCCTTGACGGCGGGCTGATGTGGAACGACTTCGTCATCGAATGTCTTCGCCGGTGCGCGCTTGCGCGGGTCGACCTGAAGTCCCTGGGGCTGCGCGAAGTTTCGCTGGGATCGATGGACGAGCGCCGTGCGGCAATTGAAGCGCTGTTGCCGTTGTTGAAGTATCAAACGCTCGTTGGGAGAAGGGAGCAGCTGATGCGCCTGCATGCGCTTTGCGGGGAACCCGAGCTTCCCCGCTCGTTGATGATGTCCTCGGCGCAAGTGGGTGAACTGGCTGCGGCGGGCATGGAAATCGGTGCGCACACGGTCAACCATCCGATCCTGGCTTGCGAGTCGATCGAAACGGCGACGCAAGAGATTGCGCAGAGCAGGCTGGTGCTGCAGGCCTTGACCGGCCAGGCCGTCGACGTCTTCGCCTACCCGAATGGACAGGCGGGGAAGGACTATCGCCCCGAACACGCGCAGTTGCTGCGCGAACTCGGGTTTCGCTGTGCCGTGACGACTGTCCATGGCATCGCGGCTGCGGGCGACGATCCTCTGCAGTTGCCGCGCTACACACCCTGGGATCGATCGCTCTGGCGGTGGTCTCTGCGGCTTCTGCGCGCGCAGAGTCTCAGTTCAGCCCCTGCCTAGGGAAAACCTGCATGGCTATACCGGAAACAGGGGCTGCCGCGATCGCGCTGGATCGGTCATCCTGCCGGTCTTGGTACATGTGAGCTGCGATATGCAACCGGAAACTGAAGGGATCAAGCGGGGCCGGAGAGGCTCAAGGTCGGGGGGCAGCCTCTGTGGGGCGCTGTGCCTGGCCCTGCTGATGATGATGCCGGTGTTGGGCGCGGCCGCCCCTTATCAGCTTGCCATCGACTCGGAACTCGGCAAGCGCCTTTCCAATCTGCCTGCCAACGGCTGGGTTCGCTTGAACCTGAACAACTTCCAGGACGTCTGGACCCCCTTCGATCAGCGGCCGCGGCCGCCCGAAGCGCCGTCCAGCGGAGGGCCGTACAGCATCCTCGATGCCTGGAGTTCGATGGCATGGGACAGCAACCGCGGCAGCCTGATCATCTGGGGTGGCGGGCATGCCAACTACCCGGGCAACGAGATTTACCGCTGGAGCGCTGATGATCTGCGCTGGCAGCGTGCCTCATTGCCGTCGCAGGTCGTTCTCAAGGTTCCAGGTGCGGCGCTCTACGAGGCCGTTGATGGGCCTTTCAGCGCGCCGATCGCGGCCCACACGTATGACAGCTCGGAGTTTCTGCCCATCAGTGACCGCTTCGTCGTATTCGGTGGGGCAGCATTCAATACGGGCCACTATTTCGAGCTGACCGACGGTCGTCGCACGGGGCCGTACTTCTGGGATCCATCGCGTGCCAACGCAAACGCGGTAGGCGGTGCGCCGGGCTCGCAGGTCAAGCCCGACCTATACCCCTCGGTCATCGGCGGCCGCATGTGGCAGAACCGCGACAACCTTGAGCCTTCGTTCCCAGGCGAGCTGAAGCCCGGATGGGGTGGCACCAACTTCATCTATGGAAGCACCGCCTATGCGACCGAGGGCGGCAAGGATGTTCTGTATCTGCAGACCAGTTCCGAGCTGTTTCGATACACCGTCCACGATCTCGGCAATCCTGCGGCGGATACCTATGAGCGCGTAGGTCGCTACATTACCCGTCCCTTCAGTGGACAGGGAGCGGCTGCATTGGATGCGCAGCGCAAGATCTTCTTGCGCACTGCGAATACGAGTTTTGTCTACTGGTCGCTGCAGAACCCCGGTTCGAGCAACGAGAACGTTTTCGTGACTCCCACGGTGACTTCAGGCACGTTTCCGCTGTCGGATCTGGGAAACCATGGCCTCGATTTCGACCCGATTCGGAAGTCCTTCTTGCTCTGGGGTGGCAACCGCGACGTCTGGTCCCTGACGGCACCGGCCGACCTGGTCAGCGGTCAGTGGCAGCTGACACCGTTGAATCCCGCCTCGGTGACGGCGCCCAACTTGGCGCTCGCCGATGGCACAAAGACCGGAATCCTTGGCAAGTGGAAGTACGTGGCTGCGCTGGACGTCTTCCTGGGCATCATCGACAAGACAACAGGCGAAGTCTGGGCCTACAAACCGGTCAACTGGCAGCCCAGGGTACGCGAGGCACTGCCCTACGTCGTCTCGCCTGCCGCAGGTTCGGCCTTCGCGGCTGGCAGCGGTATTTCGATCAGCGTCGACTCGGTTGACAAGACGGTGAGCCATGTAGCCGTCTATGCCAATGGCAGCGCCATCGGAAGCTCGACCGCTGTCCCCTACACCTTCACCTGGAATGGGGCCGGTGTCGGCACCCAGACTCTTACCGTGCGAGCCGTCGGTGCAGATGGCGTCGAACGCGCATCGCCGGCGGTCAGCATCAGCGTCAACGACGGCAGCAACACGGCGCCGACGGTGACGCTGACCGCACCCGGGGCGGGGCAGAGCTTCGTGCAAGGCACGTCGATCACCCTGCAGGCCACGGCGGCTGACAGCGACGGCACGGTGGCGCGGGTGGAGTTCTACGCCAACGGGGTCAAGCTCGGCGAAGACGCGACGGCGCCGTACAGCTACACGTGGAGCACGGCGGCGGTGGGCAGCCACACGCTGACGGCGGTGGCCACCGACGACGGCGGGGCGAGCAAGACCTCGGCGGCGGTGGGGATCACGGTGACCGGTGCGACGAATCAGCCGCCGACGGTGACGCTGACCGCACCCGGGGCAGGGCAGAGCTTTGCGCAAGGAGCGGTGGTCTTGCTGCAGGCCACGGCGGCCGACAGCGACGGCACGGTGGCGCGGGTGGAGTTCTACGCCAACGGGGTCAAGCTCGGCGAAGACCTGAATGCGCCGTACACGTACAGCTGGGGCACGGCGGCGCTGGGCAGCCACACGCTGACGGCGGTGGCGGTGGACAACGGCGGAGCGAGCAAGACCTCGGCGGCGGTGGACATCAACGTGGTGGTCGACGGCTCAGACAACGAGACGACCGTCACGCTGCAAGATGGTGTGGGCGGTTATGCCGGGACGGCGGAGACCTACGTCTACGAGTACCACGCGAACAACAACTTCGGCGCCGAGCAGTACCTGCTGGACCAGGCCGCGGGAACTCGCTTGCGCAGCCTGGTGAGGTTCGCGATCTTCCAGTCCGAAGGGGGACCGGTCCCTGACGGTGCGACGATCGTGTCGGCCAGCCTGAGCCTGTACAAGTACGGCTACTACGACACCAAGTACCAGCTCAAGCCGATGCTGGTGGGGTGGAGCGAAGCGGCGGCGACGTGGAACCAGCGCATGGCGGGGACGCCTTGGGCGGTGGCCGGTGCCCTGGGGCAGGGCAGCGACGTGGCCGCGGGTGCGGACGCGCAGGCCGATGCGGGGTGGGACCCGGGCTGGCTGGTGTTCGACGTCACCGGTGGAGTGCAGTCGATGGCGGCGGGCAGCCGCGGCAACCTGGGCTGGGTGCTGGAGACGCTCAGCGGCAACTCGAACGCCAAGCGCTTCTACAGCAGCGAGTACACCGCCACGCCGGCGCTCAGGCCCAAGCTCGTGGTGCGCTATCGGTAGTCCCAGTGCCGATGGTGGTGTCCGGCGCGGGTGGCACCGCGTGAGCTTGCATGATGGTCGGTAGGCAGAACCTGCTCGTCGCCGTGACGCTTGGCTTGGCCGTGGCGGCAGGATCGTCGGCGAGCGGGCGCTCCAGCACGCTGCCCTCCAAGCCCGCGACGTCGACGCTGGCCGACGTACCGGCGGGGACGTGGTTCGAGATTCCAGGCAGTCGCCTGATGGATGCGCTTCCTGCCGAGTCATCTCGCGCACCGATCCGTTACATCAGTGGCCCCAAGGCCATCGTCAGCGCATGGAACGGCGCCGTGTTCAATACAAGGCTGCAGCGACTGGACATTTTCGCCAGCGGGGGCCATGGCGACTACTGCGGCAACGAGTACCTGGGATTCAGTCTTCATACGCTGGGTTGGCGACTGATCGAAGGTCCGAGCCGTCTGGACGGCTTCGACCTGCGTTCGGGGGTTGTCGACCCTTCGATCGAACTGCCAGGCATTCCTGCCGAGGCGCGCGAGCGCAATGCCATGGGCTTTGCGCCGGATGGACGCCCGATCTCGCGCCACACCTACGGCGGGCAGGTCTATGACCCCAGGCTCGATGTGTCGTTCATGTTCGGCGGGTCCCTGTGTTCCGGGGCTGGTACGGCAGATGACCGCTGGTGGTCGGCAACGCCCGAAGGCAAGTACCGATACCTTGGAGGCAGCGGGGCCTGGACTGGCCTGGGGCTTTCCGCGGCCTACGACTCGGCCACCGGCAAGATCTTCCTCACGCTAGCGGGAAATGTGACCGAGTACGACCCGGATCGCAATTTGAAGACGCCGCGCACGAACCGTGGCACGAATCGCACCTGGGGTCAGGTCGCAGCCATCGACCCGATACGACACCGGCTGCTGGTGATCGGGCACCTGAAACCGCAGGTGCCCGAGTCAAGGCCCTTCATCTTCGACACGGTGTCGGGCCGGCTTGACTTTGTCGACTTCGGTGACGTGCCGTTTGCGTCGATTGCCGGGCTTGGCCTGCAATACGTGCCGCGACTCGATCGTTTCGTCGCCTGGGCGGGCGGGCCGACGCTGTTCTTCATTCATCCTCAGACTTTTGCCGTCAAGACCGTCCAGACGTCGGGCCCGGTACCGCCCTTCACGACGAACGGCATGTATGGGCGATTTGCCTACAGCGAGGTCTACGACGGCTTCGTGGTGGTGTCGGCCGCCGATCAGAACGTGCATTTCCTGAAGCTCGGTGGCGCCGGACAATGAGCGACGTCGACAACGAAGCTGGCCCTTCGGCCCAGGCGGACCCGCGTGACAAGCCAGAAGACACGGGGACTCAGACCGACAGGGGTCTGACCGCAAGGCGGCGCGGCGTGCTTCGTGCGATCTCCTGGGCCGGGACCTTGGGCTCGAGGTGGCTCGGCGGCGTGGGCTTAGGGTCCGCCGTCGCTGCCGAAGGCGCTGGCTCGACGCAGGGTGCGGGGCGCCGAGCTTTGTTGGACGACGGCGCGGTCGACTACCGCCCGAACCATGCCTATCTGTTTCAATCCATTGGTGCCCCGACCTACCGGTCCGGGCTGGGTGGCACTGACTTCAACGCAGACCTGTGGGGGCCGACGCACCACAACGTCGACAACACGACGGGCTGGGCATGGCGGCATCCTGGCGGAGACTGGCTCGATGAGAAGTTGATGCCGCAAGGGGGCGCGGCATGGGCGCAGTGGCGATCGGCTGCTCCAGCGTCGGCACTGGCGCAATCGGTTGGCAGGCTCAACCTGACCGCGCTCGTGCGGTACTGCCAGCAGCGGTCACGGTGGCTTGCGCTGAATGTGCGTTGCACCGGCGCTGCGCTTGCGCTGCGTGGTCCATTCGATTCTGCGGCGACGGCGCCCAGCTTGCATGTGATCTACGACGACGGATCCGTTGACGTCCTGCGATGTCGGATCGTCGCGCCCTCGACGCCGAGCAGCGTGCTGCCGATTTCGGCGGCCAAGCAGTCCACCTTGCCTTGCTTTGTCGAATTCGATCGTCCGTCCAAGACCGTGGTGTCGGCCGCGATCACGCTGACGGTGGTCAAGCTGACGGACGGGCCTTCGCAGTTGGGGATCTTTCTCTGCGATCCGCCGGTCAACACGCAGTCCTCGACGACGGGTCTGGCAGAGCGTAGCGGCAGACTCGATGAGGGCATTGAAGCGCTGCCGGGCGTCATCGGCGCGCAGCGCTACCTGGACGGTGCGCGATTGTCGGACTTCGTCGTTGCCGGTGCGGCCAATCACGACGGCGAGGCTTTCTACGACCCAGCGCTCTGGGGCGGACCCCAGGACAGGCGCAAGTGGCCGCACACCGCGGTGGGCAAGTGGGTCAATCCTCCGGCGGCCGGTCTTTCGCTCGTCTCGAGCGACTACCGGGGCGATGGCTTCTTGCCGCTGGCCGGCGGGCTCGGCGCAATGCGTCTGGAGATGCCTGACGGCGGGGTTCCGGTCGGGGGTGACGTGGGCTACCACGGGACGCTGGCCAGCAACATGAAGCTGTTCATGCCCTTCGAGGACTTCGGTCGCCTGAGTCGGATCTTCGTTCGCTACTACATGCGGCTGGGCACCCCTTATGTGCGCACGCCGGCCGACCGGCGCGAGGTGAGACAGGGCGGTGCCGCCCGTTGGTCCGAATTGGGGGGCAAGATCGGCATCTCGGCCGCGCACGCCACAACCTATGGGGGTGTCAGCGGCTCATCAGGGGGCGGCTTCGGCTGGCAGATGCGCCACGCCTGGTCCGACTGCGATGCGGCACAAGGCGGGCCGGACGAGGGAGGGGTCGTCTGCGGTTGGCATCTCTACGACTTCCAGCGTGCAAATCCCGAAGGCTACCGATACGGCACGGAGAGTCAGAACCGCGCCAACTGGGGCCAGCAGGGTGGTCTGGGCAGCGTGCTCTACGCAGGGCGCTGGTACTGCGTCGAGACTGAGGTGAGGCTCAACACGGTGGACGCGGCCGACAACGGCTTCGAGCCCGATGGTGCGCTGCGCACCTGGATCGACGGGCGACTGGCGTACGAGCGGGTCGGCATGGTGTTCCGAACCCTGCCGCTTTATTCGCCAGCGTATGCACCCAACCGCCTTCGCCCTTGCCGCGAGCTTGGCGTGAAGGAACTCTGGTGGAACTGGTTCCATGGCGGCACGACGCAGAACACGGTGCGACGGACCATGTTCGTGACGGGGCTGGTCTGGGCACGAGAGCGCATTGGGCCGATCCGCATGTAGCGCAGACGATCGGCCCTCGACGACTAGCCGGGAACCCGGAACTCCGGCTGGTGGCGGCGCAGCCAGAGCTCCAGCATGGTCAGGATCCAGACCATCTCGCCGTAGTAGCCCGGGTGGGCCGGCAAGTGGGTGCTCAGCAAGGGGTCGACGAAATCGCGCCGCACCAGGCCGCGGCTCGCGATCGAGCGCAGGGCGTCCTCGGCGAGCGCACGCAGACCGGCGTGCTGCACCGCCCAGACGCCGAAGGGCAGGCCGAAGCCGTGTTTCTTCTTGCTCAGGATCTCGTCCGGCAGGAAGCCGCGCAGCGCTTCCTTGAAGAACCAGCGCAGCTTCATGCCGCGCAGCTTGTAGGAGGCCGGGAGCTTGAGCGAGAACTCCAGGAGCTGGCGGTCGATGAACGGGAAGGCCACGTCCAGGCCCGCCATCTGGGTCGCATTGCGCACCTTGGGCAGGTCGCTCTCCGCGAGCGTGAATCGCCAGTCGTAGGCCAGGGTGCGATCGAGTTCGCCGTCGGCGTCGGCCTGGCGCCAGACCTCTCGCTGCAGGGCCAGCGGCGCGTCGGCGTCGACGCTGGCCACGAAGCCCGGGGTCAGGACCTCGTGCATGCCCAGGCGCAGCAGCAGGTTGTGGCCCTGGATGCGGTCCGGCATCGGTGTGCGCGCATGGCGGATGTAGCCGCTGCCGAGCTTGAGCACGGGCGTGCGCCCGACCACCGCGTGGCCGAACACCGGCTCCAGCAGTCGCTGGCGCAGCACTGGTGGCAGCCGTCCGTAGGCGCTGAACAGGCGCTGGGTGGAGTAGCGCACGTTGCCGCCGAACAATTCGTCACCACCGTCACCGGCGATCAGGTGGCGCACGCCGTCGCCGTGCGCCACCCGCGCGCAGCAGTAGGCCGGCAGCAGCGAGGAGTTGCCGAAGGGCTGGTCCTGCCATGCCGCCACCTCGGGCATGTGGCGCAGCAGGTCGTCGGGGGTGACGTAGTACTCGTGGTGGTCGGTGCCGAAACGCTTCGCCGCGATGCGCGCGTACGCCATTTCGTCGTAGCCCTGGGCCTCGAAACCGATCGAGTAGGTCGAGGCCGGCTGGCCGCTGACCTCGCCGATCAGGCCGGCGACCGTTGAGCTGTCGGTGCCGCCGCTCAGGAAGCAGGCGGCCCGGCCGTCGCCGCCGAGCCGGCGCGCCACCGCGTCGCGCAGGAGCTGGCGGAACTCGTCGCGCAGCGCCGGAAACGAGGGCCTGGCCAGCGGACGGAAGCTGGGCGTCCAGTAGCGCGTGATCGTGAGCCGGCCGCGCTCGAACAGCGCGCAGTGGCCGGCCGGCAGGCGGCGCACGGCGGCGAACACGGTGCGCGGCGCGGGGATGCCGTGGAAATAGAGGTAGTCGAACAGGGCTTGTGGGTCCAGTGCCTCGCCCGGACCGGCGAGATCGTCGGCGCGCGTCGAGACCCGCAGCCGCTGACCGTCGATGCGATAGCACAGCGTGTGTTCGGCGAAGCGGTCCACCGCCAGGAAGCTGCGGCCGTCGCCAAGATCGACCGCGACCGCAAAGCCGCCGTCGGCGCGCGCGGCGGCCGCCGCCGGCCCGTGCTGCAGCACCGCCTGCCGCCAGTCGTCGGCGCGGGCGGTGCGGCCCGGGCTCAGTTCAGGCCAGCGTGCATCGCCCACGCAGGGCAGGGCGGAGGTTTCGACAGGGGTCTGGGCGGGGGAGGGCAGGGCGCTCATGGCGTCGACGCCGCCGAGGCGGCGGATTCAGGCGGTTGCGGGGCGGAAGCAGCGGGCTCGGCCGTCTGGGCCGCTGAAGCGGGGGGTTCGGGCGCCTGTGGCGCCGAAGCGGCGGCAGCGCGCTGGCGTGCCGCCCGCTGGGCGGCGGCGATGGCCTCGGCGCCCATGCCGCTGCGCTGCGCCAGCGCCAGCACGCGCGGCTCGTCCGGCAGGTAATTCAGCGCGGCCTCCATCGTCTGCCGGGCGCCCGCCGTGAGGCCCAGCTGCAGCTGGGCCTCGGCCCAGTCCACGTAGGGCGGCCAGTAGTCGGGCTTCACCTCGCGCGCACGCATGAAGGCGGCGCTCGCCGCGTCGTACTGCTTGAGCAGCAGGTGCGCCTGGCCGATCCGGGTCAGGACCTCGGGCAGGAGCGGGAAGTCGGGACGCAGGGTACGCAGCACGAACTGGTAGTCGTCGATTGAGGTGCCGATCAGGAACTCGCGCTGCTGGCGAGGCACGCCGGCCATCTGCGCCCGGTTCAGGTTCATCAGGCCCCAGCAGTAGTGATGCATGGACCAGAAGGTCTCACCCATGAGGGCGATCCAGTGCTCGGCGCGCGGCGAGCGCTGCGGCCCCGACTGGGTGTGCGCGAAGCCCTGGGTGTCGCGGCAGTAGCTGGGCAGCAGCGCCAGCTCGCCCTCGGTCCAGTTGCGTGGCTTGTCGGCGCGGGCGTCGGCGCCGATGAGGAGCAGCGCCGCGGTCAAGGCGGTGGTCAGCAGCCGCATGGATGGGTGGCCGGATTCGAGGCCGGCGGAGTGGTTGCTCGGGGCGGGCGCATCGACGGCCGAGAGTCCGATAGGGCACCGGCTGCCGGCGCGTCTGATCCCGGGCGCTCGGGGGGATGATATGCGGGGCGGATGGCCGGGTTGCGTGCGGGGATGCGGTAAGAATCCACTGATCGGCGCGCCGTGGCTGCTTGGCGGCCGGCCCACTCGCTATCCTCATCGTTCGCATGCCTCCGCCCACCTCCCTGGATACCCCGCGATGACCGGCCCGGGCCAGGGTTCGTCCGGGCAGTTGCTGTCCGGGTCGCTGTGGATGATCGGCGCGCGCTGGGCGATGCGGCTGATCGGCCTGGTCAGCACCATGATCCTCGCGCGCCTGCTGGCGCCGGCGGATTTCGGCCTCGTCGCGATGGTGATGATCGCCTACGGCCTGTTCGAGACCGTGGCCTACGCCGGGGTCGACCTCGCGCTCATGCGCGCACAAACCGACAGCCGGGAACACTTCGACACCGCCTGGACCATCCAGCTCCTGCAGGGGCTGTTCGTGGCCTGCGCCGTCGTCCTTGCCGCGCCACTGGCGGCGCGCTACTTCGGCGAGCCGCGTATCGACGAGGTGATGCTGGTGGTGGCGGCGAAGGCGGTGGTCGACGGCGCACAGAACATCGGCGTCGTGCACTTTCGCAAGGAACTCGACTTCGCGCGCGAGTTCCGCTTCAACCTCTACGCCAAGCTCGGCAGCTTCCTGATCGTGATCGCCGCCGCGCTGTGGTGGCGCAACTACTGGGCGCTGGTCGCCGGTTCGCTGGCGGGGTCGGTCGTCACCGTCGGCCTGAGCTACGCCATGCATCCCTACCGGCCGCGCCTGTCGCTGGCGCGCGCGCGCGACCTGTGGGGCTTTTCGCAGTGGCTGCTGCTGTCGCGCATCGGCAGCTACCTGAACCGCAAGTGCGACACCTTCATCGTCGGCGGCGCCGTCGGCAGCACGGCGATGGGGACTTACCACGTGGCGACCGAGCTCGCCACCTTGCCCAGCAACGAGCTGGTGATGCCGATCCGGCGCGCCTTGTTCCCCAACCTGGCGCGCATCGCCGACGACCGGGCCGCGTTCCGGCGCGCGGTGGCGGACAGCTTCTCCGCCGTCGCCGTGGTCTGCCTGGGCGTCAGCGTCGTCCTGTGGGCACTGGCGCCGCAGTTCGTGCACGTGCTGCTGGGCAGCCAGTGGGACGCCGCGGTGCCGGTGGTGGCGGCGATGGCGATCTACGGCGGGGCGTCGTCGCTGATCCTGGTGCTGGAGGTGCCGCTGTGGGTGGCCGGCCGGACCAGCCTGTCGGCGGCTCAGGCCTGGATCGAGCTCGCGGTGCTGGCGCCGCTGACGGTGTGGGCGGTGCGCGTCGGCGGTGTCGAGGGGGCGGCCCAGGTGCGCGCCGGCCTGTCCGTGGCGATGGTGCCGCTCATGATGGCCTTCAGCGTGCGCGCGGGCAACCTCGGGTGGAGCCCGCTGCTGCGCGCCGCCTGGCGGCCGGTGGTCGCCGCCGCCGGTGTGGCGGCGCTGGTGCTGATGTTGCCGAGCGCCTGGGCCTGGCCGGCGCTGGTGGTGCTGGTGGTCAAGGGGGCGCTGCTGCTGCTGCTGTTCCTGGCCTTCGTCATGGCCTTGTGGGCGCTCGCCGGCCGCCCGCCCGGATTCGAGGCGGCGACCCTGGACTTGCTGGCGCGCCGGCTGCGCCGCACGGCCCGCTCCTGAAGGACTCTCGGCGATGAGCTTGCAAGTCACACCCATCCAGGCCGAGCACCTGCAAGAGGTGGGCGTCTTCCTCTACGAGCAGATGGGCCGGCGCATCGCCGCCGCGGACTGGGTGCGCTCGCTCACCCGGCCCTGGGCGGCAGAGGTGCCCAACCACGGCATGCAGCTGCGCGACGACGGGCGGCTGGTCGGCGTGCTGCTGGCGGTGTACTCGGACCAGAGCATCGACGGCCGTGTCGAGCGCTTTTGCAACCCGCACAGCTGGTGCGTGCTCGACGGCTACCGCAGCGGCAGCCTGCAGCTGGTGCTGGAGGTGATACGCCAGCGCGGCTATCACTTCACCATGTACACGCCGAACCCGAAGGTGGCCGAGGTCTTCCTCGGGCTGCGCTTCCGGCTCCTCGACGACCGACTGCTGTACCTGCCGCACTGGCCCGCACCCTGGGCGCTGCGCGGCGGCCGCTTCGCCGAGGGCCGACCAGAGCGCATAGGCGCGCTGCTGCAGGCTGCGGCACGTGCCGAGTTCGAGGCCCACCGCGACCTGCCCTGGCTGCGCTTCGTCGCCTTCGGCGCCCCCGGCGACGCCTGCCTGGCGATCTACAAGCCCACGCGCATCAAGCGCCTGCCGGCGGCGCGGCTGCTGCACCTGAGCGATCCGGCCGCGCTCGAGCGCCATCGTGGGCTGCTGCAGCAGCACCTGCTGTGGCACGCCGGCCTGCTGCTCACCCAGGTGGAGGCGCGCTTCCTGAGTGCCACGCCGCGCGGCGCCATCCAGCGCCGCCGCAGCCAGCCCAAGATGCTGTCATCGCGCAGCCTCAGCGACGGCCAGGCGCGTGACGTCTACAGCGAGCTGACCGCCCTGGACCTGTAGCCCGCAGGCCGCTCAGCGGCCGAGCACGGTGTGCAGCATGGCGAGCAGGACCTCGGCATTGGCGTGGCGGTCCAGGCCGCGCACGCCCGCGGTCTGGTCGGTCGCCAGCCGGGGCAGCCGGGTGTGCGCCACGCGCACCCGGCGTAGGGATCGGTTCAGGTCCTCGGCCAGCACTTCCGCCGCCGCCTTGGCCATCGTGTAGGCGGTCATGCCCTTGGGGCGCTCGTCGATGAAGGCGGTCGAAGGCAGGTAGACCGTGGCGCGGCGCTCGCCGAGCTGCTGCTCCAGGGCGCTGCACAGGGACGCGAAGCGGTCGAGGTAGAAGTCGCTGAACTGGGAGAAGGCCTGGCGGTCGAACAGCTCGGCCGACTTGCGGTAGATGCGCGGGGTGGCGAAGAAGAACACCGCGTCCGGCGCCCGCGGGCCGAAGATGGCTGCCCAGTCGCTGGTCTGCGACACGTCGCACTGCCGCGTCTGCGCCCGGCCGCGGCCGCAGGCGTTGATTTCTTGCGCGACGCGCTGCGCGTCGTCCGCCCCGCTGGCATAGGTCAGCAGCACCTCGGCGCCACCGGCGGCGAGCAGCTTGGCGGTCAGTTCGCCGAGGCCGCGCGAGCCGCCCAGCACCAGTGTCTGCAGGCCGCCGAAGGCCTGTGGCGATACCCGGGCCGCCAGCTCGGCGGCGCTGGGTTGCGGCTGCGGCGGGGCGCGCTCGAAGGCCGTCAGCTCGCCTTGCAGCGGGCCGTCGAAGGCCATCGAGACGATGCCGAAGCGGGCATCGTGCGCCCGCACGTGGACGCGCAGGCACGCGTCGTCGGTGGCGCCGTCCGCGCGCAGCGTGAGCGAGCTGAACACCGAGTGCAGGCCGGGGCAGACCATCCCCACCATGTAGGACAGCGCCGCCAGCGCGCCTGCTGCCGCAGGTCCCAGGCGGCGCCCGACCTGTGGGAAGCCCTGGCCGAGTGCAGGCGCCCAGGACGCGAACAGGTAGTGGCGCCCGACGTGCGTGGCCGCGGCCTGCGCACAGGCGCTGGCGGCGGGGCTGACGGCGATGCAGTCGGCCGCGGCTGGCGCGGGCGCGGCGGCACCCGCCGAACTCGCCGCACCCGCAGCGGTGATGCGCACCCGGGTGCAGACCACGTCGGCGACGATGGCGTCCAGCAGCGTCGCGCCCTGCTCGTCCGTCGACTGCCGAAAGCACACCGTCTCGTCGACATTGATCGGCTGCTTGAACTCGCACTCCAGCCGCAGCGGCCCCGTCGGCTCCTGCGCCGGGCGCCAGCGCTCCAGCGCCTGCAGCAAGGTGTGCACGCCGTGCACCACCGGCTGCCCGGTCAGGGTGCGGCGCGCCGCCACCGGGTCGACGTGCATGGGGTTGAGGTCGTGCGATGTGGCACCGAACGCGAGCTGCTCGGACAGCGAAAAGCAGTGGCTGCCGAGATCGATAGGCGCTTCGGTGGGCATGGCGGTGTCGGGTCGGGCGGTGGCCGGCCATGCTAGCGCGCGGCCTGCGCGCTGCTGCCAGCACCCGCCCGCGCCCGCCTGCGAGGAGTCGCGCCGACGTGAACTCCGCCACGTCGACGCGGCACGCCCGCCGGGGGCCTGTGCTAGCCTCCCCGGGCTGCGGCCGGAGCGCCAAGAGCGCCAAGAACGCCAAATGGCGCTGGTCCCCGATCCCGGGCGAACACCCCGCGGCAGCGGCCGCGCGCCTTGCCGCTCGGTCGCCAAGTCCATACGCCGATCCTTCCGCCGACCCATTCCCGCATGGCCAAAGACCCCCTGGACGCCTGGTTGCAGAACGATTCGCTGGCGGCGCTGAACCGCGAGCTGATGCTGGGGCCGACGGCGGTCGGTCCCATGCACCTGGAGCGCCTGCAGGCGCGGGCGGGCGAACTGGCGCCGGCCACCGCCACCCTGCGCCTGGGCATCGTGCACACCTATACCAGCGACCTGCTGGACCCCTGGTTCGGGCTCGCGGCGGCGTTGCAGCGCCTGCAGGTCGAGGTCTACCACGCCCCCTACGGGCTGGCGCTGCAGGAAGCGGCGCCGGACTCGGCGCTGGTGACGCACCGGCCCGACATCACCCTGCTGCTGCTGCGCCGCGAAGACCTGCACCCGGCGCTGGCGGCGCCGCTGGCCGGCTTGAGCGCGCAGGCGCAGGCGACGCTGCGCGCGCAGGCCTTGCAGCGGCTGCAGGACATCACCACCTTGTTCCGTGCACAGCCGCTGGGGCATCTGGTGCTCACCTTGCTGCCCGGGTTGAGCGGTCCGGCGCTGGGCCTGTACGACGCCCAGTTCGAGCGCGGCGAGGCCGCGTGGTGGTCGGCGCTCAAGACCGAGGCGGCCGGCTGGATGCGCGAGCAGCTGCCGTCCTCGCTCTTCCTGGACCTCGACGAGGTGCAGGCGCAGGTGGGTCGGGCCGGTTTCTTCGACCGCCGCTACTGGTACAGCGCGAGCTTTCCCTTCGCCGCCCCGGCGGCGCGCGAACTGGCACGCCGGGTGGTGGCGGTCGGGGTCGCGCTGCGTGCGCCCAAGGCCAAGGTCATCGTGCTCGACGCCGACAACACGCTGTGGGGCGGCATCGTGGGCGAGGACGGCCTGCAGGGGATCGCGCTCGGCCCCGAGTACCCGGGCAAGGTCTACCTGGACTTCCAGCGCCGGCTGCTGGACTACCGGCAACGCGGCTTCGTGCTCGCGATGTGCAGCAAGAACAACGAGGCCGACGTGCTGGAGGTGCTGCGCGAGCACCCGCACCAGGTCTTGCGCGAGTCGCACTTCGCGGCCCGGCGCGTGAACTGGGAGCCCAAGCCCGACAACCTCGAGTCGCTTGCGCGCGAGCTGAACCTGGGGCTGGAGTCCTTCGTCTTCGTCGACGACAGCGACCACGAATGCGCCGCGGTGCGCCATCGGCTGCCCCAGGTCGAGGTGGTCCAGGTGCCCAAGCGGGCGCTCGATGTCCCCCTCACCCTGGACGCGGTGGCCCGGCTGGAGGTGCTGGTGCTGACCGACGAGGACCTCGCCAAGTCGCAGCTCTACGAGCAGGAGCGCCAGCGCCGGGCGCTGAGCGAGGACCTGGCCCGTGGCGGCGGTGCTGCCGCCGACTACCTGGCGCGGCTGGAGATGCGCATGACGGTGCGCCTGGACGCGGTGGCGCACATCGCCCGGCTGAGCCAGCTCAGCGGCAAGACCAATCAGTTCAACCTCACGACGCGCCGCTACAGCGAGCACGAGATGCGCGAGTTCATGGCGCGCGACGACGTCCTGGTCGCCGACTTCTCGCTCGCCGACGCCTTCGGCGACAGCGGGGTCGTCGGGCTCGCGATCTGGCGTCGCCCGGCGGCCGACCTGGCCGAGCTCGATACCTTTCTGATGTCGTGCCGGGTGATCGGCCGCGAGGCCGAGTCCGCCTTCCTGCACGCCCAGTTGCGCCATCTGCAGGCGCAGGGCGTGCGCCGTGTGCGCGCCAGCTACCTGCCGACGGCCAAGAACGCGCTGGTGAAGGACTTCCTGCCGGCTCAGGGCTTCGAAGCCACCGAGGCCGCTGGCGCTGGTGGCAGCTACCTGCTGGAGTTCGAGCACAGTCCGCCGCGCCCGGAGTCTGCATTCCCGATCGCGGTGACGGTGCAGGCACCGGCCACCGCTTCCTGAGTCATCATCGCGCGCCGCCCGGCGTCGCCACCCCGACCATGAGCCATTTCCCGCGCCTTCAAGCCACGATCGCCGAGACGCTGAAAGTCCCGCCTGCCTCGGTCCTGCCCGAGACCCGCGACGAGGACCTGCCGGCCTGGGACTCGCTCGGCCATGTCAAGCTGATCATGGCCATCGAGCAGGCCTTCGAGATCTACATCGAGGTCGACGACTTCGGCGAGCTGAAGTCGGTGCCGGCCATCCTGGGCTATCTGCAGCGCACGCTCTGAGCACCCGCATGCAGCACGGCGTGTCCAGCGCGGCCGGCGCGCCCCTGCCCTGCGTCGTCGAGGGCGCACGCGGCCCGCTGGTGGCGGTCTACCACCCGCCGACGGCGGCGCGCCATCCGGCCGGCGACCTGCTCGTCGTTCCGGCCTTCGGCGAGGAGATGAACCGCTGCCGGCAGATGGTGGCCTTGCAGGCGCGCGCGCTGGCGGCCATGGGCATGGGCACCCTGGCGCTTGACCCCTACGGCAGCGGCGACAGCAGCGGCGAGTTTGTCGATGCCACCTGGGACGGCTGGCGCGACGACCTGCAGCGCGGTCTGGCCTGGCTGCGTCAGCACGGTCAGGGCTGCGAGACGCTGCTCGCCCTGCGCCTGGGGGCACTGATGGCCGCCGAGCTGGCGCGCGCCGATGCCGGCCTGCGGCACATCCTGCTGTGGCAACCGGTGACCAGCGGCAAGACCTTCTTCACCCAGTTCCTGCGCATCCGGATCGCCGCCGACCTGCACCTGCCGGACCGCGTCAAGACGACCAGCGAGCTGCGCGCCCAGAGTGCCGCCGGCCAGGCGATCGAGGTCTCCGGCTACGCGATCGGGCCCGCGCTCGCGCAGGCCCTGGACCGCGTCGAGCTGGACGTGGCGGCGCTCGCCGGGCGACGCGTCCATTGGTTCGAGCTGCGCGCGGACGAGGACGCCGCGTTGCCGGCGGCGGCGGCGAAAGCGCAGCAGGCCTTGCAGCAGGCCGGTGCCGAGCTGCATGCCGAATTGCTGGCCGGACCGCCGTTCTGGCAGACGCACCAGCGCGAGCTGGCGCCCGCCTTGCTGGACGCGACGCGGCGCAGCCTGTCCGTGCCGGCGTCCACCGCGCCCGCGGGGCCCGAGCCGGCGCCGCTGTGGACCGCAGCGCGCCTGCCGCCGGCCGACACCGCCGAGCAGCCCTTGGTCTTCGACTGCCGCGGCGAGCGCCTGGTCGGGGTGCTGCACCGTACGCCGCAACCGCCGCGCAGGGCGGCGATCATCGTCATCGCCGGTGGCCCGCAGTACCGCGCCGGCGCGCACCGGCAGTTCGTGCAGCTGGCGCGCGCGCTGGCCGCCCAGGGCTGCGCGGTGCTGCGCTTCGACCAGCGCGGGATGGGCGACAGCACGGGAAGCTATCTCGGCTTCCAGCACATCGGCGACGACATCGCGGCCGCGATCGACGCCTTGCACGCCGCCTGTCCGGCGCTCCAGCGGCTGGCGCTGATCGGCGAATGCAACTCGGCGAGCGACATCCTGTTCTACGCCTGGCGCGACCCGCGGGTGACCGAGGTCGTGCTCACCAACCCCTGGGTGCGTACGCCCGAGGGGCAGGCCCAGGTCATCGTCAAGACCTACTACCGGGACCGCTTGCGCTCGCGCGAGTTCTGGGCCCTGGTGTTCAGCGGCAGGTTCGAGCTGCGGCGCGCGCTGCGCTCGCTGGTGGACGTCCTGCGCGACTACCGGCGGGGCCGGCGCCTGCTGGCGCGCGCCAGCACGACGCCGCAGGACGACTTCGACACCCTGTCGCTGCCCCTGCGCACCGCCGAGGGCCTGCGCCGCTTCGGCGGTCCGGCGCTGGTGCTGATGAGCGGCCACGACTACATCGCGCGGGAGTTCGACGAAGTCACGCGCCTGACCCCGGCCTGGTCCGGTCTGCTCGATGGGGGGCGGGTGCAGCGCGTCGACATCGAGGGCGCCGACCACACCTTCTCCAAGCAGGCATGGAAGACGGCGATGGTGGACGCCATCGTCGGCTGGATGGCGAAGCACGCGGTGATCGACGCGCCGCCGCGCGGCTGAATCAGCCTTCGGCGATCAGCCGGTCCAGGCGCTCGCGGATCTCGGGGCCATAGCGGCGCTTGAGGTAGCGGAAGGCCAGCGCATGGCACAGCCGCAGTTCGCGGTGATGTTCCGTGCTGAGCCCTTGCGCCGCGCACCAGGCGTCCAGGTCCAGCAGGCCGGCGGCGCCGGCTGGCGCGCGGGCGCCGGGCTGCCGGCACGCCTGCTGCAGCGACCATTCGAGCGTGAACAGGTCCAGCCCGGGCAGTGCCAGTTCCTCGTAGTCCTCCCAATCGAACACGATCAGGCGGCCGTCGGGCCGCAGGCCGAGGTTGTTCAGCACGAGGTCGCCGTGCTGCGGCCGCGCCGGCAGGCCGGGAAGGGCGGCGCGCAGCCGGCGCAGTCCGGCGTCCACCGCCGGCTGCGCGCGCTGGGGGTGGTAGTAGCGCTCGAGATCGTCCAGCCAGGCGTGCGAGCCGGTGGCGGCGCGATCGCTGGTGAAGAAGCCCGCCAGTCCCAGCCGCAGCCGGGCCGCCCATGCGGGCCGCGCCAGCATGTCGGCTGTCAATGCCCGGAAGTCGACCGCCGTGGTGGCCATGACGTGCAGGCCTCGCTGCTGGACGTAGCCGATGAACTGC
>CAUJJP010000073.1 GCA_963205525.1 Pseudomonadota bacterium
CGGCACCGTTGCTGGAGGTGCCGTCGTTGACGGACTTGCTGTCGGTGTAGCGCAGCACCGAGCGGCGGAACCGGTGTTCCAGCGTCAACTGGTGCGCCTCGCCGAACTGGCGCTTGTCGGCGTCGATCTCCACCCGGGTGCGCGCCGAGGGCGTCCAGAGCAGTCCGGCCCCGAAGTTGTCGTACTGGCGGCTTTGCACCGCCGCGAGATCGGAGCGCTCGATGCCGCCGCGCACGCTGAGCTGCAGGTCGACGTCGGGGCGCACGATGACGCTGGCGATCGCGCGGTCGATGGTGGTCTCGCGGCCGCCATCGAAATCGCTGACCTGGCGCGAGGCGTTCAGCGACCAGCCGACCACGCGCCCGGCAACGGCCGGCGACAGCGCAAGCTGGGCGCCGCGGTGGCGCGAGCCGAGCTGCACGCCGCCGTCGCTGCGGCCGGCGTTCAGGCTCGCCTGCAGCGCCACCTCGCCGCCAAGCACGCCGCGCAGCACCGGCTGCAGCGACAGCGTGCGCAGGTCCGACTGGTTGCGCTGGGTGAGGCTGCCGTCCACCGACTGCATGCCGAAGGCCGAGGTCGGCTGGCGGCTGATGCCGGCATTGGCGTTGAGCTCCAGGTGCTGCGGCAACAGTTCGACGCGGCCGTTGGCGGACAGGCGGTGCAGGAACTCGCTGGCCCGGCTGTCGCGCGCGTGCAGGATGCCGCTCAGGCCGTAGTCGAAGAAGCCCTGTACCCGCCCGGCGCGGCTGACCACGCGCAGCCCCGGGCCGGCGGTGGTGATGGACTCGCTGCGGCGCGGGCTGCCGGCGGGCAAGCCGGCGCTGCGGTAGCTGTCGGTCAGGGTCTGGGTGACTGTCAGCGTGGGCGTCACCTCCAGCGACGGCGCGTTCGCCGCCTCCTGCGCCTGCACCATGCCGGCCGAAGCCAGCGCAGCGGTCGCGGCTGCGACCGCGGCCTGGACCTGGCGACTAAGGCCTGCCGGCAGCACCGGTTCAGCCAGCGGCCTTGGCATCGGCGGCTTCGTCCTGGCCATAGCCGTAACCGTAGCCATAGCCGTAGCCATAGCCCTTGCCGCCGTAGCTGCTGGCGCTGCTGCGCGCCTTGTTCAGCACCATCAGCTTGACCGGGCAGGCCTCGATGGCGGACAGAGCCTGCTGCACGTCGGCCTGCAGCGTGCGTCCGGCCTGCACGACGATCACGATCTGCCCCATGTGGCTGGCGAGCACGCGCGACTCGGTGGTCAGCAGCAGCGGCGGCGAGTCGAAGATGATGATCCGGTCCGGGTAGCGGTTGGCCATGTCGTCCAGCAGGTCGCGCATGGCGTCGCTGGCCAGCAGCTCGGTGGCGCGCGGGTGCGGTGTCCCGCTGGGCAGCAGGGTGAGCTTGTCGACATTGGTGCGCAGCAGGCAGTCCGGCACCGAGGCCTTGCCCTCCAGCACGTCCAGCAGGCCGGGGCCGGACGGCAGGCCCAGCATGCGCAGCACCGAGGGGCGGGCGACGTCGGCGTCGACCAGCATCACCGTGTTGTCCAGCTCGGTGGCGATGCTCATCGCCAGGTTGACCGAGGTGTAGCTCTTGCCCTCGCCGGGCAGGGCGCTGGTCACCATGATCAGGTTGCCGTGCTTCAGCGGCGCCGCACCCTTGCCCATGGCGTTGCTGATGAGCGGCCGCTTGATGACGCGGAACTGGTCCGCCGTCGGCGTGCGCGGGCCGTGCGGGGTGACGATGCCGGCGCCGCCCAGGGCTTCCAGGTCGAGCTCGACCCGGCGCGACTGCGGCGCGGCTTCGGCGGGCGGCTCCGGTTCGGCCGGCGGCTGCGGCGCGGGCGCAAGCAAAGCCGCCTGTGCGGCGGCCGGCACCGCGGTCACGGGCACGTCAACGCCGGCCTGGCGCAACTGCTCCAGCCGCTGCGCGGCCTGTTCGATCAAGCTGCTCATGCGTGCAATCCCGGGCGCGTGCTCATCGGCCCGCCATCACGGCCATCACGGCCAGGCCGGCGGCAAACAGCAGCACCAGGCTGCCGGAAGCGCCGAAGAAGCGCAGCCGGTCCATGCGCTCGCGCCGACGGTCGACGTCGGTCAGCACGATGGACACCACGCCCAGCAGCGGCAGGCCGGTTTTCTGGCGCAGTTCGCCCACGTCGTGGAAGGCGGGGCGCAGCTGGCTGCCGGCGAAGGCGGTGAACAGGCCGCCGGCCACCGCCGCCAGCAGCACCAGCGGCAGCAGCACGAGGCGGTTCGGCGACACCGGCTTGGGCGACACGCGGGGCGGGTCTATGAGCCGGAAGTCGGCCACGCCGGCGGCCGACTCGAGGTCGCCGGACATGGTGGCCGCCTGCCGGCGCGCCACCAGGTTGTCGTAGTTCTTCTTCGTGATCTCGTAGTCGCGGTTGAGCTGGGCGGCCTCGGCTTCCAGCTGCGGCGCGGTGCGCAGCGCGGTGCGGGCGGCCTCCAGGCGCCCCGCGTACTCGCTCACGCGCGCCTTCAGCGCCGCCACCTGCACTTCGGACGCCGCCAGCATGCGCGACAACTCCTGCGCCGCCATGCTCTGGTTCTCGGGCAGGCCACCGCCCTTGGCGCGGGCCGCCGCCAGCTCCTTCTTCTTCGCTGCCACCTCGCGCTCGCGCTGCGCCTCCAGGTCGCGGATCAGTCGCTGGGTGGACTGCACGTCGGGGTGCTTGTCGGTGAAGCGCTGCAGCAGCCCGTCCAGGCCGCGCTTGAGGTCGGTGATGCGGGCGTCGAGTTCGGGCGTGGCCACCGCGACGTCGGCCTGCGCCAGCAGGTCCGGCAAGGCGTCCGGCTGCTTGCCGGACTGCTGGCCGGCGAGCTGCGCCTTGGCCGAATCACGCGCGTTCTCCGCCTCGCGCAGCTGCAGCCGCGCGTCCTCGAGCTGGCGGCTGAGCCCGGCCAGCCGGGTGGCGCTGTCGGTGCCGTCCGGTGTCTGCATCTCCAGGTTGCGCAGGCGGAACTCCTTCACCCGCGCCTCGGCCTCCTCGAGCTTGGCCTCGAAGTTGCGGATCTGCTCGTCGAGGAAGACGCGTGCGGAATCGGTGTCCTTGCGCGAGGCGCCGAGGCTGGACTCGACGAAGATTGACACCAGCGACTGGATCACGCGCTTGGCCTTGTCCTGGTCGCTGTCGTTGAAGCTCAGGGTGAACAGGTTGTCGCGGCTGGTGCTGGCGATGCGGATGTCCTTGGCCAGATCCTCGTAGAGCTTGTCCTGCTGGGTCTTGGTGCTGGCGCCCAGGTCCAGGTCGGCCATGCGCACCAGCTTCTCCAGATTGGGCCGGCTGATCAGGGTGCGGCTGAGCATGCCGATCTGCTGCTCGATGTTGGGCTGCACCGCCAGCCCCGCCATCAGCGGCTTGAGGATGGACTGGGTGTCGACGTAGATGCGCGCCGAGGCCTCGTACTGGTTGGGGATGCGGAACACCACCACCGTGGCGATGACGGCCACGATCCAGGCGACCAGCACCCCCGCCCAGCGGAAGCGCCACATGCCGCGGGCGATGCCGGTGATCTGGGCCAGGATCTCTTGCATGGGAGGGCGGTGTCCTTTGCGCGCTGCGACGGGCCGCTGGTCAGAAGAAGCTCTGCGGGATGATCAGGATGTCGCCCGGACGCATCTCGACATTGGCCGAAACGTCGCCGCGCTTGATCAAGTCCTTCAGGCGCACCGCATACTGCTTGCCGCTGTCGCTGCCGCGCAGGATGCTGGCGGCGTTGCCGTCGGCAAAATCCGTCAGCCCGCCGACCGCGATCATCACGTCCAGCAGCGTCATCTTCTGCTTGTAGGGCAGGAACTGCGGCCGCGCCGCCTCGCCGACGACGCGGATCTGCTCGCTGTAGGGGCCGACGAAGGAGGTGACCACCACCGTCACAATGGGGTCGCGGACGTACTTGCCCAGGGTGGCCTCCACCTCGCGCGCGATCTGCACCGAGGTCTTGCCCTGCACCATCATCTCGTCGACCAGCGGGGCCGAGATCTTGCCGTCCGGGCGCACCGGCACCGACATCGACAGCTCGGGGTTGCGCCAGACGATGATGTTGAGGCTGTCGCCCGCGCCGACGATGTAGCTGTAGTCGCTGCCGCCGGCCGAGGCAGGGGCGGCGGGAAGCGTGGGCTGCAGGCCGGCACAGCCGGCGAGCACCGCTGCTGCACCCACCGCTGCCATCCAACGCGGCAGGCAAGCCATCAAGAACCGTGGCATCTTCATCTGGAATGTCTCCGTCAACGGCCGACCAAGGCCTTTGCGACCGGGTTTCGAATGATGGCACAGGGCATGCAGCGCATCACCCATGGCCCACCCCCATGATTCCCGGCCCGGCGTGACATTGCCACGTTCACCGATGGTGATACGCCACGGACCGCCAAGGCTGCCACCGGCACCCGGTGCGGCGTGATGGCGCCCCGCCTGCGCCGGGCGCATCAACGCAGGCGCAACTGCGGCCGTATCAACGCCAGCAGGATCTTCTGCAGCGGATTGGCGTTGCCGCCCGGGCGCCAGGTGAAGGACAGGCGCTGGCGGTAGGCGTCGAACTGCATCGCCCAGGGCGCGGCGCGCAGCGGCCCGCGCCCGAGCAGGATCTTCAGCACCGCGCTGCCGGTGACGCCGGCGCACAGTTCGCAGGCCATGATGGTGGACGGACCCTTGCGGGCGGCGAAATCCACCGCTTCCGGCGCGACCAGGTAGTTGCGCTGCAGCATGGCGGGCGACAGGCCGGCGATGAAGCGCGCGTACTGCTCGGTCTGGTCGCAGCCCTCGAGCCGGAAATAGCGCTCGAAGCTCATGCCGCCGGGCCTGAAGTACAGCAGCGAGACCCCCATGCCCAGCGGCGCCGCCGTCACGGCCGGGATGCCGCGCGCGTGGCAGGCGGCAAACAGCATGCGCCGTGCATCGGCAGCAAAGAAGTCGATGCCGTCCACGTAGACGTCCACGCCGTCGAGAAAGGCGTCCAGGTTGGCCGGCGTCACGCCTTCGCCGAAGGCGCGGACCTCGGCCTGCGGATTGATGTCCAGCGCCATGCGCTGCACCACCTCGGCCTTGGGCTGGCCGACGGTGGACACGAAGGCGCCCGCCTGGCGGTTGAAGTTGTGGACCTCGAAGCGGTCGAAATCGGCGACGTGGAATCGCCCTATGCCCAGCCGCGCCAGCGTCAGCACGTGCGCGCCGCCCACCCCGCCCAGCCCGGCGACCGCCACCCGCGCCTGGCCCAGGAGCGCCTGTTCGGCGGCCGTGACCCAGCCAATGTTGCGCGAGAAGGCCGCGTCACGGTCGAAGCTCATGCCGGGCGCCGATCAGCGGGGTTTGCGTGCCAGCACGTCGTAGCAGTTGCCGCCCACGCGTTCGCGCACGATCTCGAAGCCGGCGCCCACGATGCGGCGACGGATGTCATCGCGCTCGTAGGTGGTGTAGAGGATGCCCTTGTTCACCCCCCAGCGGTTGATGGCGGTGGCGATCTGGCGGAAGGGCCAGACCCCGCGCGGGTTCAGCAGCACGTTGGCGGCCAGGGTGCCGCCCGGCTTGAGGACACGGAACATGCCGCGCAGGCCGCCATCCACGTCGGGCAGGCAGTGGATGGCGTTGGCGATGTTGCAGGTGTCGAAGCTGTCGTCTTCCAGCGGCATCTCGGCCGCGTCGGCGTGCAGGAAGCGCAGGCCGGGCTGGCCGCGAAAGCGGTGGATGGCGCCCGCCAGCATGGACTCGGCATAGTCCACGCCGACGATCTCCACCGCTGGCAGCTTTTTCCAGCGCCGCCACTTCAGGAACAGCTCCAGCAGGGTACCGGTGCCGCAGGCCAGTTCCAGGTGCCGGGGGCCGAAGTTGGGGCCGAAGAAGGCCAGCTGGGCCGGCAGCGTGCTGTTGTAGGCGAAGGTGAGGATGAAGAAGCCGCGGACGTCGTACCACCAGGGTTCCGACTTGTAGGCCGCTGCAATCTCCTCGCGGGTCTTGGTCCGTGGCAAGTTCGCCCTCGCTGTCGATCGGTGGCCGCCTGAAGACGGACGGCGGCTGCGGCCCGATTCTGCGTCATTGTGGGAGACGCGGGACCCGGGATGACGAATGGGGCGCCCGAAGGCGCCCCATCTCAAGAGTCAAGCACACGCCCGGCAGATGCCAGGCGGGTGTCTCGATCAGGCCTTGCGGCGGCGCACAGCGCCCAGACCCAGCAGCGCCAGACCGGTGAGCGCCAGCGAACCCGGCTCGGGGATCCTGAAATCGGCACTCAGGTCGCCACGGATGCTGTACAGGCCGGGTCCCACGTTCTCGACGGTACCGTCGTTGATGTCGCCGTCGCTGTAGACGCGCATGTAGAAGGGCCGCGGGGCGATGAAGAAGTCCTCGCCGGCCGCCGTCAGCACGAAATCCTTGAACATCACGGCAAAGCCGTCGGTGCCGGCGCTGGCGCTCGTGGAGCCGGAGCCGAATTCCAGCGTCGTGGTGCTGGCGAGCAGGGTGTCGCCCGCGCCGGCGCCGGTGTAGGCCAGCGTCGTGTCGTCGATGTTGCCCAGCGCAAGGCCGGCATCCATGTTCGCGTCCATGTAGACGCTCAGCGTGGCGCCGGTCGCGACGAAGCTGTTGGGGCCGGTCACGAGGCCGGTCGCGGTGACGACCGCGTACAGGTTGTAGTCGTTGTCCAGGCCGGTCTGGCTGATGCCGCTACCGTTCATGCCGACGAAGGAGTTCCAGTCGGCGACGATGGTGGCGCCAAAGTGCAGCGCGGGGCCGACCATGAAGGCCTGGAACTTCTCGACGTAGGAGCCGTTGAGGTTCGCGACCTCGAAGCCATCTTGACCGGTCTGGGCGCCCGCACCGGCGCACGCGACCTGGTTGCCGGTGATCGCATCGGTGGGGTCATAGCCCGTCGTGTCGACGCAGAACGGCAGGTTGGCGGCAAGCGCCTGGCTGGCGCCAAAAAGCATGGGCACCGCCAAGGCGATGGCCTTGAGGGATTTCTTGAGGGACATGTTGGCGCTCCTTTGGAACGGGACGGTTGAATCAGGCACAAGCACAGTAGCAAAGCCTGTGCCAGATCAAAACACCCGCCCAAATCAACAACCTGGAAGCAACCCCGTGGTGGTCGCGGAAGATCTGTAAGGGATCTCGACGGTCCTGGCCGCAACCGCCCGTTCTGCCTGTCGCCGCACCTGACCACGCGCCAGCCGGTGCCGGTGCCACTGCCTGCAGTGCTCAGCGCGCACGCTGCAGGTGCCGCAACATGGCGGACTCCATGCGCACCGGCAGGCCGCAGCGGCCGCGCATGGTGTGCACATACGCCATGACCTCCGCGCTGGCCTGCAGGCGGTCCGGCGTGCGGATGAAATAGAAGAAGTCGATGAAGCGGCTCGACCGCACCGCCAGCGGTCGGCGCAGCGCACGCCGGGCACGCAGGGCGACCTCCTCGACCGGGAAGGCGGCGTCCAGTGAGTGCTTGTAGTCCAGCGCGGTCACCGGCGGCGCCTTGCGCGCCACGTCGGCCACCAGCAGGGCGCGGGTCGCGGCCGATCGCACGAGGCCGAAGTCGAAGACGTACACGCCGCCATCGGGCTTGAGCAGGCGCTCGACGCGCTGGAACACCTGCTGCAGACAGTCCAGGTCCGGCAGGTGATGCAGCGCCGAGGTGGTGATCACCATGTCCACCGAGGCCGGCGCCAGGCTGGGCATCTCGCGGATGTCCTCGCACAGGGTCTGGACATTGCGCAGGCCCTTGGCGGCCGCGGTCTCGGCCAGGACTTCCAGCATGGGTGGCGAGAGATCGGCGCCGATGAACCGGCATTGCGGATACAAGGGAGCGAGTTCGAGCAGCAGCGGCCCGGGGCCGCAGGCCAGGTCGAGCACCGTGTCGCCGGGACGGATCATGCGCGCGAGCTGAGTCAGGTGGTGCAGCTGCAGCGCCGAGGTGGGTCCGCCCCATTCGTAGGCCTTCACGTAGGCGCGGATCTGCTCCAGGTCCACCATCGCCTCGCTGGGCTCGGGCACCCTCGGCAGGGCCTCGCGCGCGCGCCATTCGTGCCAGATCAGTTGGTGGATGGGCAGCATGAGGGGTCCGATCAAGAAGCAAAGGCCGCGAACTGCGCGCTCCCGGGGCCGCTGTTGCGCGTATCGGCGCGGCGCGCGGCCCGTACATTATCGGCAGCCTCCTGCGTCTCATCCAGCCGTGTCCCAGGCCCGGCCCCGGCGCCACCGCCCTCTGGACCGGACCCAGGCGCCGCACGGCGGCCGTCTGCAGACGGGCTTCCGTCATCCCCCGCCAGCGCAGGTCTGCATCGCCATGTCCAACGCACCCGACCCGGTCCGCCGCTCTCTGACGCTCGGCCTGCCGCTGCTGGCGCTGCCGTCCGTCGCCCTGGCCGACGCGGCGCTCGAGCTGGCGCAGGCCGCGCACGCGCGCCCGGTGGGCCGCAACGTCACCACCACGAGTCGGATGGAGCTCAGCGAAGGCACGCAGACGCCTCGCGTGCGGCGCCTGGTCACCTACCGGCAGGATCTGGGGGGCGGCGATTCGGCCTACCTGGCACGCTTTCTGGAACCGAAGGACATCGCCGGCGTCGGCCTGCTGAGCATTTCGCGCGCCGACGGCAGCACCGAGCAGTCGCTGTACCTGCCCGAGCTCGACCGCGTGCGCAAGGTGTCGGGCAACCGCAAGGGCGGCCGCTTCGTCGGCTCCGACCTCTACTTCGAGGACTTGCAGGAGCGCAAGCCCAAGCGCGACAGCCATCGCCTGCTGGGACGCGAGACCCTGGCCGGTGTCGAGTGCGATCTGCTGGAGAGCACGCCGCTGGAGGCGGACGACTCGGTCTACCTGCGGCGCCTGAGCTGGGTCGAGCGCAGCAGCGCGATGCTGCTGCGCGTGGACTATTTCGAGCGCGACCCGAAGACCGCCAGCAAGCGCTGGCTGGTGCTGGAGCGCCGGCGCATCCAGGACTACGGGACCGTCACGAGCAGCACCATGTCCGACCTGACGCAGGGCAGCAGCACGCGGCTGGTGGTGGAATCGGCACGCTACGATCGCAAGCTGCCTGCGCGCCTGTTCACACCGCAGGCGCTGGCGGACGAAAGCTTCGAATCGGAGTACCGACTTTGACCTTGCAGACGGCCGGGCGGCACGGCAGACGACTGACCGCATTGCGTTCCTCGGCCTGGCTGGCGGCGTCGCTGCTGACCGTGTTGGCGCTGGCCGCGTTGCCGGCCGCGGCGCAGGCGCCACGCTGGAGCGTGGACGACGTGCTCGTGGAGGCCGCCGCGTTCCCGAACGCGCCCGAGGCCGATGGCAGCCTGTCGCTGCGCGCCAGCCCGGCACTGAGCTGGCGGCCGAACCGGAACTGGGAACTGCGCGCCGGCCTGCAGCTGGACGCGGTGCGTCAGAGCGGCGGCCGGCAGCCCTATGGCGAGGAGAACGCCGAGCTGGGCGACACCTATGTGCGCTTTCGCCAGGGCGGGCTGCGCCTGACGGCCGGCCTGCAGACCGTGGTCTGGGGCCGGGTCGACGAGGTGCCGGCGATCGACCGCGCAAGCCGGGTCGACGCCAGCCGGCTGCTGCTGGACGACCTGGCGCAACGGCGGCGCCCGCAGCCGATGCTGCGGCTGGAGCAGAGCTTAGACAGCCTGGCGCTGGACCTGGTGCTCATGCCCTCGTTCGATGGCGCCCGGCTGGCGGACCGGCGCAGCGTCTGGAGCCCGGTCGACCAGCGGCGCGGGCTGATTCTCGGCATCGATCCGCCGCCCGCCCTGGCCGGCTTCATCCGCAGCGCGGCGCTGCGCAGCGACGACGGCGGCAGCGGCGGCGCCGCCCTGCGCCTGACGCAGACCGGCGAGGGCGCGGTGGACTGGGGCCTGACCGCCGCGCGCACCCGGCAGTCGCTGCCCTACTACGTGGCCGATCCGCTGGCCGGCACCCTCACCGCCACCCACCCCCATGTGCGTTTTCTCGGCGCCGACCTGGAGTTCAACGCCGGCGGCGCCACCTGGCGCAGCGAACTGGGGCTGAGCTGGGACAACCCGCTGACCACGCCGGCCGGCCAGACCCTGAAGCGGCGCGCCACCGACTGGGTGGGCGCGGTCGAGTTCTTCCCCGGCGGTGAGGACTTGCGGGTGAACCTGCAGCTGGCCGCGCGCAAGCTGCACGCGGGCGCCGACACGCTGGAGCGGCAGCGCTACGCGGCGCTCGGCGGCGAGGTCGAGGACACCTTCGACCAGGGGCGCTGGAAGCTGGCCCTGCGCTTCAACCTCGGGCTGAACGTGCACGACGTCTACCTCGGCCCGCGCGTCAGCTTCACCGGCTGGGAGCCGCACGAGCTGAGCCTGGCCTACCACCACTTCCGCGGCGAGGCGGGCACGCTGGGCGGCTTCCACCGCGAGCACGACATGCTGGCGCTCGCCTTGCGCACCCGGTTCTGATGCCGTGAGCAGGTCCGGCTGGGCGATCTGGCGCCGCCGCGCCGACCAGCGTCGGCGCCTGCTGCCCTGGCCGATCGCGCTCGCCCTGGTGATCGCGATCCATGTGCTGTCCCTGTGGGCGCTGCCCCGCCTGGTACTGAACAACGCGCCGGAGGTCTACTACACCGGCGATTCACCCGCGGTCCAACTGCGCGACAAGCTGCGGCGCGACTTTCCGAGCGACGAGGCCCTGACCGTCATCTTCCAGGGCCCGGACCTGTATTCGCGCAACGTGATGCAGCGGCTGGACGACCTGGCCAACCGCCTGGGCCGTGATCCGCTGGTCGACCGCGTGATCTCGGTGACGACGCTGGAGCGCGTCTCCGGCACCGAGGACGGCTTCGCGGTGGAGCCGCTGATCGATGCGCGCCGCCTGCGCAGCGACGACCCGGCCGCGCTGCGCGCGCGCGTGCTGTCGGATCGCTTCGCGCCCGGGCTGCTGGCCTCGCGCGACGGCACCGTACTGGCCCTGGTGGTGCGGCCCGAACCCTTGCGCACCAGTGCCGAGCGGCTGGCGCTGAAGGTGGCGGTGGCCAAGGCGATCAACGACACCGGGCTGCGCGGACATTACGCGGGCGACGCCGGCCCGGTGACGGTGGACGTGGCGCAGCTCGAGTCCATGATGCAGGACACGCTGCGCTTCGTGCCGCTCACGGTGGTCGTCGGCCTGGCCCTGCTGTTCTGGGTCGTCGGGCGCATCCGCCCGGTGGTCATCGGCGGGCTGGCGATGTCCACCACCGTGCTGCCGGTGGTGGCCGGCATCGCCGTCTCAGGCCGGCCCTACACCATGGCCAGCGCCATCCTGCCCAGCCTGCTGGCGGCCTACACGCTGGCCACGCTGATGCATTTGTACGCCGGCGTGCAGCGTGCCCAGGGCGCAGGGCTGACGCGCGGCGCGGCGGTGAATCGGGCGCTGCAGGAGACCTGGGTGCCGGGGCTCTTCAACGTCCTGACCACCGGCGCCGGGCTGCTGAGCCTGGTCTTCGTGCCGATCCCGCCGATCCAGCTCTTCGGCGTCGCGGGCGCCCTGGGCACCGGCCTCGTGTTCTTGGTCGTGTTCGTCCTCGTGCCGCCCTTCCTGGCGCGCTGGGACAACCGGCGCTGGCCGCAGCAGGGCTCGGCGATGGGGCGCTTCAGCCGCATCGCCACCCGCTTGACGCTGACCGGCATGCGCCGGCCCAAGACCATGGTGGGGGTGGCGCTGGCGCTGCTGGTGGCGGCCTTGCCGCTCGCGCGCGAGGTGCAGGTCGAGTCCGACGTGCTGACCTTCTTCGCCCCGGACGACCCGATCAACCGCGACGTGCGGCTGGTGGAGTCACAGCTGGCCGGCGTGACGACGCTGGAGATCTCGCTCGTCGGCCAGGGGCGCGACAGCCTGCAGAACGTGCAGACGCTGCGCGACATCCGCGCCCTGCAGCGCTGGATCGAGGACCTGGGCGAGGTGGACCGCGCCTCCTCCATGGTCGACCTGGTGGAGGAGATGCACTGGGCGATGAACGGCGAGAAGCCAGCGTTCCGCGACCTGCCGCCGAGCGACCGCCTGCTGCGCCAGTACCTGCTGGTCTACGACGGCGAAGATTTGTACGAGGCGGTGAACCGCGACTTCAGCCACGCCCGCATCCTGGTCAGCCTGAACGTGCACGGCGCCAAGCAGATCGGGCAGGTCATAGACGCCATCCGCGCCCATGTGGCGGCCAGCCCGGTCCCGGGCGTGGCGGTGGACGTGGGCGGCTACGGGCGCCTGTTCGCCGACCAGGTGGACCTGCTGGTGAGCGGCCAGCTCGACAGCTTCACGAGCGCATTTGCCCAGATCTTCCTGTTCATGGCCTTGCTGTGGCGATCGCTGAAGGCCTCGCTGATCTGCATGGTGCCCAACCTGGCGCCGCTGTACTTCATCTTCGTGCTCATGGGCGCCGCCGGCATCCACCTGGACCTGGCGACGGTGATGATCGCCGGCGTGGTGCTGGGCATCACGGTGGACGACACCATCCACCTCTACCACGGCTACCGGCACCGGCTGCAGGCCGGGATCTCGGTGCCGATGGCGATCGCCAAGAGCTTCCAGGGCTCGGGGCGGGCGGTGCTGGCGATCTCGGTGCTGCTGACGGCGCAGTTCGGGCTGCTGGCCAGCTCCGACTTCATCCCCACCGCCAACTTCGGGCTGATGACGGCGGTCGGGCTGCTCGCCGGCCAGGCCGCCGAGCTGCTCCTGCTGCCCGCGCTCCTGGTGCTCAAGGACGGCCGGCGGCGGTCGCCGCGCAGTGCGCTGGCAACACGCCGCGGCCCCGCCTCGCGCCCGCTGCCTGCGCCGGCCACGAGCGAAACCCTGTGGCCGCCGGCACCGCTGGCGCTCGCGCCGGACACGCTGGCGCCGGCCGACGACTTCGGCGCCACACGCTCGCCCGCCGCAGTGGCCGCGCAGGCCGCGCAGGCCGCGCAGGCCGCGACGGCGACGGCGCAGATGCCGTTGGTGATCGTCTGCCGCGGCGACGCCTGTCGTGCCAAGGGTGCGGACGCGATCTGGCACGCCTGCCTGGAGGCCTATGTGTCGGTGAAGGCGCGCGGCGACGGGTCGGGCGCGCTGCCGGTGGAGGTGCAGTGCCTGCGCCGCTGCGACGAGGCGCCCGCCGTGAGCTGGTGTGCCACGCCGCAGCCGGTGACCGGCGACGAGACGCTGCCCGCCACCGCGGCGGTCACCGCGCTGGTGCAGGGACGCCCCCTGCTGCCCAGGCGCTGACTCCCGATCCGGCCGCGCGCCTTCGACGAATTCCCGGGGACCCACCACCCACCGGCCGCCCACCGGTCGCATAGCTGCCGCACGCCCGGCGCATCCCCGGCACAGCGCAGCCAGCGTGCACGATTGCCGATCGCGGTGATTTCTCGCCGCAACGGCCCGGCGCCCTGCCGGGCTGCGGACTAGTTCACATCGCCATCGACAGGCGCGGCGCGAGACTCGGCATCCCGGCATGTGGCAGCGCCATCCCCTCGCTCCGGGGATGGCCGCAACTGTCGACGGTTCTTACATTCGGTGCCAGTTCGAGGCAGGTGAGCCCCGGCAACCGCACCGGCCGCCACACCATGATCAGAGTCTTCAACCACTACATCCATCGCCAGACGCTGCTGCGCATCCTGTCGGACCTGGGGTTCATCGTGGTGGCGATGCTGCTGGTGTTCTTCACCCAGACCGGCAGCTTGAAGTCGGTGCTGCCCATGGCCGGCCCGCAGCTGGTGTCGCTGGCTGCCGGCATGTTCCTCATCAACGGCGCCTCCGGTCTGTACCAGAAGGCGCCCCACTTCACGATGCCGCAGGTGCTGGCGCGTGCCGCGCTGGCGCTGCTGCTGGCGCTGCCGCTGGCCTGGCTGCTGTTCGGCCTGCTGCCGGCGGACTTCGCCCAGCGCGACGCGGTGCGCCTGGCGGCCACCGTGGGCGTGGGCCTGGTCACCCTGCGGCGCGTCTACGCCACCGCCTGGTCCAGCAGCCGCGGCCACACCCGCATCCTGGTGCTGGGCTGCGGACAGGCGGCGGCGCTGGTGACGAACACGCTGCGGCAGTCGGACCCGAACGCGCTCGTCGTCGGCTACTACCCGAGCCCCAACGAGAGCGACTGCGCGGTCGACCGCAGCCTGGTGCTGGCGGCGGATCGCCCGCTCAGCGAGCGCGCGCGCGAGCTGCGCGCCGACGAGATCGTGGTCGCCCTCACCGAGCGCCGCAGCGGCGCCATGCCGCTGCGCGAACTGCTGGACTGCAAGATCGTCGGCGTCAAGGTGCACGACATCAACACCCACTTCGAGAAGACCCTGGGCCAGATCCGCCTCGGCTTCGCGAACGCGGGCTGGATGATCTTCGGCGACGGCTTCGACCAGCGCTTCTCGCGCAGCGCCGTGAAGCGCCTGTTCGACATCCTGGTCGCGCTGGCGCTGATCGTGCTGGCTTCGCCCATCATGTTGCTGGCGGCGATCGCCATCAAGCTCGACAGCCGCGGTCCGGCGCTGTACCGCCAGGAACGCCTGGGCCAGGACGGGCGCCCGTTCATGGTCGCCAAGTTCCGCAGCATGCGCACCGACGCCGAGAGCGACGGCAAGCCGCGCTGGGCGACGGTGGACGACGACCGCGTCACGCGCGTCGGGCACTTCATGCGCAAGACGCGCATCGACGAGCTGCCGCAGCTGTTCAACGTGCTCAGCGGCGACATGAGCATGGTCGGCCCGCGCCCCGAGCGCGCCTACTTCGTCGAACAGCTGACGCAGCAGATCCCGTACGTCGCGGTGCGCCACTCGGTCAAGCCCGGCGTCACCGGCTGGGCCCAGGTGCGCTACCAGTACGGCGCGACGGTCGAGGACTCGATCGAGAAGCTGCAGTACGACCTGTACTACGTGAAGAACCACTCGCTGTTCCTCGACCTGATGATCCTGTTCGAGACGGTGGCGGTGGTGCTCACCGGCAAGGGCGCGCGCTGAGCACGGCCGCGGCCTGCGGCTCCGGCGCGCCGATGTGCCGGAGCGTGGCCCACGCTGCGGCCGCCGAGCAGCCGTCTGTGGTCTGATCCGCCCGATGCTCGACTCCGATGCGATCCGGCTCACGGCGCAGCTCGCGCTGCTGGGCTTCGCTGCGGCCGCGCTGGCCTACGGCGCGCTCGCCACCCGCCTGCTGCTCACCGGCTACCTGCGGCCGCAGGCCGGCGCCGCAGCCGGCTGGTTTCTCGCCGCGGTGGCGGCCAGCGCTGCCTGGGGCGTCGCGGGTGCGGTGGCGGCGGGGCTGGCAGGGGCGCAGGACGCCGTCCCGGAGTTCGCGTCCAGCGTGCTGGACCTGCTCCGCTACGCCGCCTGGTTCGCCTTCCTGATCGCGCTGCTGCGCCCCGGCCTGCGCGAGACACCGGCCGGCGAGGCGCGCTGGCTGCCCAAGCTGGCGCTGCTGGCCACCCTGTGCGCCGCCGCGGCCCTGCTGGCGCCGCTGCTGAGCGAGGACCCGCGCATCGCGCGCGCCGGCCTGTTTGCCTGGCTCGCGCTGCCGGTGCTGGGCCTGCTGCTGGTGGAGCAGTTGTTCCGCAACCTCGCCCGCGACGGCCGCTGGGGCGCCAAGCCCCTGTGCCTGGGGCTGGCGCTGGTGTTCGCCTACGACATCTACATCCACTCGCAGGCTGTCCTGTTCGGCAGCTTCGACGACGAGGCCTTCGCGATCCGCGGCGCCATCCACGCGCTGGCGGTGCCGCTGCTGTTCCTGAGCGCGCGCCGCCTGTCGGACTGGCAGGCGCGGCTGCAGGTCTCGCACCGCCTCGCCTTCTACTCCGCCACCTTGCTGCTGGGCGGCGGCTATCTGCTGTTCGTGGCCGGCGTCGGCTACTACCTGCGCTTCTTCGGCGGCAGCTGGGGCCGTGCGCTGCAGCTCACGCTGCTGTTCGCCGCCGTGCTGCTGCTGGCGGTGCTGCTGATGTCGCAGACCGCGCGTGCGCAGCTGCGGGTGCGGGTGGCGAAGAACTTCTTTGCCTACCGCTTCGACCACCGCGAGGAGTGGCTGCGCTTCACCCAGACCCTGGCCGCGGCGGCGTCGCCGCAGGAGATGGGCGTGCTCGTCATCCGCGGCCTGGCCGACATGGTGGAAAGCCCCGGCGGCAGCCTGTGGATGCGCGCACCCGATGGCGCCAGCTTCGTCGAGACCGCCTTCACGCACCGTGTGCTGCAGGCCCGGCCCGAGCCCGCGGACAGCGCCTTCTTGCGCTTTCTCGCTGCCGAGGGCTGGATCGTCGACATCGCCGAAGCCCGGGCACACCCCGAGCGCTACCCCGGCCTGAGCCTGCCGCCCTGGCTGCCGGCGGACGACGCCATCTGGGCCGCAGTGCCGCTGCTGGTGGGCGAGCAGCTGAGCGGCTTTGCGCTCATCGCGCCGCCGCACGCCGGCACCACCCTGGACTGGGAGGTGCGCGACCTGCTGAAGACCGCCAGCCGCCAGGCGGCCGCCTTCCTGGCCCAGCTGCATGCCGCCGAGGCCTTGCTGGAAGCGCGCAAGTTCGAGGCCTTCAACCGCATGTCGGCCTTCGTCGTGCACGATCTGAAGAACATCGTGACGCAGTTGTCTCTGATGCTGAAGAACGCCCAGCGCCTGCACGACAATCCCGAGTTCCAAAAGGACATGCTCGCCACCGTGGAGAGTTCGCTCGACAAGATGCGCCAGCTCATGCTGCAGCTGCGCGAAGGGCAGGCCGCACCGGGAGGCGCAGCGGGGGTGGAGCTGGCGCCGATCGCACAACGGCTGGCGCAGGCGGCGCAGCGGCGCGGGCGGCGGCTGGAGATCGAGGGCCTGGAACGGGTGGCGACGCGCGGCGACGCGCAGCGCATCGAGCGCGTGATCGGCCACGTGGTGGACAACGCCTTCGACGCCACGCCCGCCGAGGGCCGGGTCTGGCTGTCGGTGGCGCGCGTGAGCGGCCAGGTGCAGGTGCGGGTCGGCGACAGCGGCCAGGGCATGACGCGCGAGTTCATCGAGCAGCGCCTGTTCAAGCCCTTCGCCAGCACCAAGACCAGCGGCATGGGCATAGGTTCCTACGAGAGCTTCCAGTACCTGCGCGAGCTTGGCGGGCAGATCCTGGTCGACAGCGAACCGGGCCGCGGCACGGTGTTCACCCTCGTGCTGCCGCTGCTCGATTCGACCACCGGGTCGGACCTGCACATGGCCGCGCCGGTCTGACCGCCAGACCGCCATACCGCCACCACATCCCCTCGCCGCATCGCCGCCACCCACGCATGCCCGCCGACAAGCTCCCCCCGCTGCTCATCGTCGAGGACGACCTCGCGCTGCAAAAGCAGATCAAGTGGTCGCTCGACCGCTTCGAGTGCGTGACCGCGCAGGACCGAGCCAGCGCGCTGGCGGCGCAGCGCCGCCACCAGCCGGCGGTGGTGACCATGGACCTGGGTCTGCCGCCCGACCCGGACGCCACCTCCGAGGGCTTTCGCCTGCTGGAGCAGCTGCTGGAAGCCGACCCGCATGCCAAGGTGATCGTCCTCACCGGCCAGAACGACCAGGCCAATGCACTGCGCGCGGTGGCGCTGGGGGCCTACGACTTCTTCGCCAAGCCCTTCGAACCCGAGCTGCTGGCGCTCACCATAGACCGCGCCTATCGCCTGTTCGAGCTGCAGGCCGAGAACCGGCGCCTGCAGGCCCTGCAGCACCCCGACGCGCTGGGCGCGCTGATGACGCGCGACGCCGGGATGCAGAAGATCTGCCGCCTCGTCGAGCGCGTGGCGCCGAGCGACGCCACCGTCATGCTGCTGGGCGAGAGCGGCACCGGCAAGGAAGTGCTGGCACAGGGGCTGCACGAAGCCTCGCGGCGCAGCGGCAAGTTCGTCGCCATCAACTGCGCGGCGATCCCCGAGAACCTGCTCGAGACCGAACTCTTCGGCCACGAGAAGGGCGCCTTCACCGGCGCCACCAAGACCACGGTGGGCAAGATCGAGACCGCGCACGGCGGCACCCTGATGCTCGACGAGATCGGCGACCTGCCGATGGCGCTGCAGGCCAAGCTGCTGCGCTTCCTGCAGGAGCGCACGATAGAGCGCGTGGGCGGCCGACAGGAGATCGCGGTCGACGTGCGGGTGGTCTGTGCCACGCACCAGAACCTGCGCACGCAGATCGCCGACGGGCGCTTCCGCGAGGACCTGTACTACCGGCTGGCGGAGATCGTGGTCGACATCCCGCCGCTGCGCGAGCGCACCGGCGACGCCGTGCTGCTGGCGCACGCCTTCCTGCGCCGCTTTGCGCAGGAGCAGCGCCGCACCAGCCTGAGCTTCGCCGACGATGCGCTGCGCGCGATCGAGGCCCACGCCTGGCCGGGCAACGTGCGCGAGCTGATCAACGTCGTCAAGCGCGCCGCCATCATGGCCGACGGCAGCCGCGTCACGGCACAGGACCTGGGCCTGAAGCTGGCCGAGGCGCCGACGCCGGCCTGCGCCGCCGAGCACACCGACCTGGACCTGCGGCGCATCCGCGAGACCGCCGAGCGCCAGGCCATCGTCACCGCGCTCGCGCGCTCCAACGGCAACGTGCTGCGCGCGGCCGAGATGCTGGGCGTCAGCCGCCCGACGCTGTACGACCTGATGCACCGCCTCGCGATCAAGTGATTCACCCGCTTGTCCCGCGCCTGCCCACGAACGAAGAGGAACCCGCCCCGATGAGCTACAAGCACCGCCTCCTGGTCCCGACGCTGCTGGCTACGCTGCTGCTCGCCGCCTGCGGCGGCAAGGACCCGGCCGAACTGGTCGGCTCCGCACGTTCGCTGATCGACAAGGGCGAGCACAAGACGGCGATCATCGAACTCAAGTCGGCGCTGCAGGAAGCGCCCGAGATGGGCGAGGCGCGCTTCCTGCTCGGCAAGTCGCTGCTCGCCAGCGGCGACGTCGCCGGCGCGGCGGTGGAGCTGCGCAAGGCGCTGGACCTGCGCGTGGACGACAACGAGGTGGTGCCCGAGCTCGCGCGCGCGCTGTACCTGCAGGGCGACTACCAGCGCCTGCTGGAGCAGTTCGGCCAGACGGTGCTGAGCCAGCCGCTGGCCGAGGCCGACCTCAAGGTCACGCTGGCGCGCGCCAACGGTGGCCTGGGCAAGCGCGAGCAGGCCAGGCGCGCCATCGAGGCGGCGCTGAAGGCGATGCCCGAGTACGGCCCGGCCAAGATCTTCGAGGCCAGGCTGCAGGCCGACACCGGCGACATCGACGGCGCCCTGGCGGCGCTGGGCAAACAACTCGAACGCACGCCGCAGGACGCCGAGGGCTGGCAGATCAAGGGCGACCTGGAGATGTACGGCAAGCGCGACCTCGACGCCGCGCTCGCCGCCTACCGGCAGGCGATCGCGGTACGGCCCAACCACGTGACCTCGCACTCGGGGGCGATCGCCGTCCTGCTCGCCAAGGGCGATGCCGCGGGCGCCAAGGCGCAGCTCGAGGGCCTGCAGAAGATCCTGCCCAAGCACCCGCAGACCCTGTACTACACGGCCAGCGTCGCGCTGCTCGCCAAGGAACTGGACAAGGCCAAGGAGGCGATCGACCAGATGCTGCGCGTGGCCGGCGACAGCCCGCGCGCGCTGCAGATCGCGGGCGCGGTTGAGTTCGAGCGCCGCGCCTGGCCGCAGGCCGAGGCACACCTGAGCAAGGCCTTGCAGCTCGACCCCAAGCTCAGCGTGGCCCGGCGCCTGCTGGCCGGCACCTACTTGCAGCGCTCCGAGCCGACCAAGGCCTTGTCGACCCTGCAGCCGCTGCTCGAGCTGCCGAACCCGCCCTCGGCGATCTACATGCTGAAGGCGCAGGCCCACCTGCAGGCGGGCGACATCGTCGAGGCGGAGAAGGCCTTCGCCACGGCGTCGAAGATCGACCCGAACGACAAGCGCAACCGCACCGCGCTGGCGGTGAGCCGCGTCATCGGCGGCGACCCCGACGAGGGCCTCGCCGAGCTGCGCAGCCTGGCGTCGGACAGCGACAGCACGGTGGCCGACCTGCCGCTGATCTCCACCCTGGTGCGCAAGAAGGACCTCAAGGGGGCGATGGCGGCGATAGACGCGCTGGAGAAGAAGCAGCCCGACAAGCCGGTGGCCGCCAACCTGCGCGCCCGGCTGCTGCTGCAGCAGGGCGACAAGGCGGGTGCCGAAAAGGCATTCCGGCGCGCGCTGGAGATCCAGCCCACCTTCTTCCCCGCCGCCTCGGCGCTGGCGCAAATGGCGCTGCTGGACAAGCGCATCGACGACGCGAAGAAGATCCTCGACGAATTCCTCGCCAAGTCGCCCGCCAGCACCCAGGCGCTGATCGCCAGCGCCGCGCTGCAGGCGCGCACCGGTGCCGCGCGCGAGCAGATCCTGGCGATGTTCGAGAAGGCCATCAAGCAGTCCCCGACCGACGCCACGCCGCGGCTCGCGCTCGTCAACTACCAGCTCAACACGCAGGACTTCAAGGGCGCGCTGGGCACGGCGCAGCAGGCCAACGCGGCGCTGCCGGACAGCCCTCCGCTGCTGGACGCGCTGGGGCGCGCGCAGGCCGCTTCCGGCGACATCAACCAGGCGCTCGCCTCCTTCGGCAAGCTGGCGCAGATGCTGCCCACCTCGGCCGCCCCGCACCTTCGGGTGGCCGACGTGCAGTGGGCGGCGAAGAACCCCGACGCCGCGATCCAGGCGCTCAAGCGGGCGCTGAGCGTGGACGCCGACAACCTGCAGGCGCAGCGCACGCTGATCGACGCCTACCTCGCCACCGACAAGCCGGCCGACGCCATCGCGATGGCGCGCCAGGTGCGCCAGCAGCGCCCCCAGCGCGACGTCGGCTACCTGCTGGAAGGCGGCATCGAGGCCGCCCAGCGCCGCTGGCCACAGGCCATCACCATCTACCGCGAGGGCCTGAAGGCGGTACCGGACTCGACCGATCTGGCGACCCGGCTGCACGTCGCCCTGGGCGCCAGCAAGCAGGAAGCCGAGGCTGCGCAAATGGCCGCCGACTGGCTGCGCAAGCACCCGTCGGACGCCGGATTCCGCTTCTACCTGGGCGACGTCGCGCTCGCGCGCAAGGACCTCGCGAGCGCCGAGACCCACTACCGCGAGGTGCTGAAGGTCCAGCCGGAGAACGCGCTCGCGCTGAACAACGTGGCCTGGCTGATGGCGCAGGGCAAGAAGCCCGGTGCGGTGGCGATGGCCGAGAAGGCAGTGGCCCTGCTTCCCGACCGGCCGGTCATCATGGACACGCTGGCGCAGGCGCTGGCCGCCGAGGGCCAGAAGGACAAGGCGGTGGACATCATGCGCCAGGCGCTGCGGCTGGAGGACAAGAACCCGCAGCTGCGCCTGAACCTGGCCCGGCTGCTGGTGGACGCCGGCGACAAAGCGGCGGCCAAGACCGAGCTGGAAGCCCTGGCCAAGCTGGGCGACAAGTTCCCGCGCCAGAAGGAAGTGGCGCAGCTGCTGCAGGGGCTCTGAACGCCGCGGCGGCTCGACGCCGCGCATGAACCAAGACGGCCCCGCTGGGGCCGTCTTGCATGGCGCGCCAGGGTTTTCAGCGCGGCAGCGTGGTCGTGCCCATCAGGAAGCGGTCGATCTCGCGCGCCGCCTGGCGGCCTTCGCGGATCGCCCACACCACCAGGCTCTGGCCGCGCCGCATGTCGCCCGCGGCGTACACGCGCGGCACGCCGGTGGCGTAGCCGCCGTCGTCCGCGGTGCCGGCGCGCGCATTGCCGCGCGCGTCGCGCTCGACGCCGAAGGACTCCAGCACGCTGGCCAGCGGGTGCACGAAGCCCATCGCCAGCAGCACCAGGTCGGCCGGCCAGCGCTTCTCGCTGCCCGCGACCTCGGTCATGCGGCCGCCCTCCCAGCGCAGCTGCACCGTCTCCAGCGCCTTCACGCGCTTCTTGTCCTTGCCGCTGCCGGCAACGAAAGCCTGGGTGGCGATCGCAAATTCGCGCACGCAGCCTTCCTCGTGGCTGGAGCTGGTGCGCTGCTTGAGCGGCCAGTAGGGCCAGGTCAGGGGCCGGTCCTCCTGCTCGGGCGGCTGCGGCAGGAGCTCGAACTGGGTCACGCTGGCCGCGCCGTGGCGGTTGCTGGTGCCCACGCAGTCGCTGCCGGTGTCGCCGCCGCCGATCACGATGACGTGCTTGCCGGCGGCCGAGATCTGGCGCTCGACCTTGTCGCCGGCCACCACCTTGTTCTGCTGCGGCAGGAACTCCATCGCGAAGTGCACGCCCTCCAGCTCGCGGCCGGGCAGCGGCAGGTCGCGG
>CAUJJP010000074.1 GCA_963205525.1 Pseudomonadota bacterium
AGGTAGAAGTGCAGGTTGTTGCCCGTCAGCTTGCGGCTGAGCAGCTCGACGCAGCCGATCTCGATGATGCGGTCGCCGTTTTCGGCCGACAGGCCGGTGGTTTCGGTGTCAAGAACAATCTGGCGGGTCATCGGGCGGGCAGCGAAGGCGGGTGCGGCGCGGGTCAGCGCTTTTCCCTGGCGTGGTTGATCGAGTAGCGGGGAATTTCCACCGTCAGGTCGGCGCGGCCGACGATGGCCTGGCACGACAGGCGCGACTGTGGCTCCAGGCCCCAGGCGCGGTCCAGCAGGTCTTCCTCTTCTTCCTCGGGCTCATCGAGCGAATCGTAACCCTGGCGCACGATGACGTGGCAGGTGGTGCAGGCGCGCGCCATCTCGCAGGCGTGTTCGATCTCGATACCGTGCTCCAGCAGCGACTCACAGATCGAGTCGCCGACCTGGGCCGTGATGACGGCGCCGCCGGGGCAGTAATCGGGGTGGGGAAGAACCTGGATGATGGGCATGGTCTAGAGGGATTGGACGTTCTTGCCGGCCAGCGCCTTGCGGATGCCGGCGTTCATGCGCAGGGCGGCGAAGGCCTCGGTGCCCTCGGCCAGGGCCTGGGTGGCGGCCTCGATGGCGGCGGCGTCCGTGCTGTTCGCGGCGATGCCGCGCAGCGACAGCATCAGCGCGTCGATGGCGGCGCGCTCGGGCGCGCTCAGCAGCGCGCCGTCGGCGTCGAGCGCGCCTTGCGTGGCCAGCCGCATGCGCTCGGCCTCGACCCGTGCCTCGACCAGGGCGCGCGCCCGCATGTCCGCTTCGGCGGTGCCGAAGCTGTCTTGCAGCATCTGGGCGATCCGCGCGTCCGACAGGCCGTGGCTGGGCTTGACGTCGATCCGCGCCTGCACGCCGCTGGTCTGCTCGCGGGCGCTGACCGACAGCAGGCCGTCGGCGTCGACGGTGAAGGTGACGCGGATGCGCGCCGCGCCCGCCGCCATCGGCGGGATGCCGCGCAGCTCGAAGCGCGCCAGGCTGCGGCAGTCCTGCACCAGGTCGCGCTCGCCCTGCACCACGTGCAGCGCCAGCGCGGTCTGGCCGTCCTGGTAGGTGGTGAAGTCCTGCGCCATGGCGGTGGGGATGCTCTGGTTGCGCGGCACGATGCGCTCGACCAGCCCGCCCATGGTCTCCAGGCCCAGCGACAGCGGAATCACGTCCAGCAGCAGCAGATCGCCGGGCGGGCGGTTGCCGGCCAGCTGCTGGGCCTGAATGGCGGCGCCCAGCGCCACCACCTGGTCCGGGTCCAGGTCGGTCAGCGGCGCGCGTCCGAAAAAGTCGGCCACCGCGTTGCGGATCACGGGCATGCGGGTGGAGCCGCCGACCAGCACCACGCCCTGAACCTGCGGCGGCGACAGCCGTGCGTCGCGCAGCACCCGGCGCACGGTGTCGATGCAGCGGCGCGTGAGCCCGTCGGTGGCCTGGACGAAGTCGCTGGCGCTCAGGTCAAGAACGACCTCGCCGCCCGACAGTCCTGCGCGAAAAGCTATCGAATCTGTAGCGCTCAGGGCCTCCTTGGCGGCGCGCGCGGCGCGCGCCAGGGCGGCCTTGTCGGCCGCGCCCCGGGCCTGCGCGCCGCGGCGCGCCAGCACCCAGTCGATCAGCGCCTGGTCGTAGTCGTCGCCACCCAGGGCCGTGTCGCCACCGGTGGCGACGACCTCGAACACGCCTTGCGTCAGGCGCAGGATGGACACGTCGAAGGTGCCGCCGCCCAGATCGAACACGGCATACACGCCCTCGGCCGCCCGGTCCAGGCCGTAGGCAATGGCCGCGGCCGTGGGCTCGTTGATCAGCCGCAGCACGTGGAGGCCGGCCAGCCGCGCCGCGTCCTTGGTGGCCTGGCGCTGCGCGTCGTCGAAGTAGGCGGGCACGGTGATGACGGCGCCGTACAGCTCGTCGCCCAGGCTGTCTTCGGCGCGCTGGCGCAGCGTGGCGAGGATGTCGGCGCTGAGCGCCACCGGCGAGGTCTCGCCCCGCGGCGTGGCCACGGCCACCATGCCGGGGCGGTCCAGCAGGCGGTAGGGCAGGCGCTGGTGGCCGGCGATGTCGGCCAGGCCGCGTCCCATCAGGCGCTTGAACGAGGTGATGGTGTGCTCGGCATCGGCCGGCGCCCCGGCCAGCGCGGCGTGGCCGAGCTGGCGCTGGCCGTCGGCCGCGTAGCGCACCGCCGAGGGCAGCAGCACCCGGCCCTGGGCGTCGGGCAGGCACTCGGCCACGCCATGGCGCACGGCGGCCACCAGCGAATGGGTGGTGCCCAGGTCGATGCCGACGGCGAGGCGCCGCTGATGCGGGTCGGGGGACTGGCCGGGTTCGGAGATTTGAAGCAGCGCCATGCAGCGGGTGTCGGAAGGCGCCCGGTCGGGCGGCGGAAATCAGGCGAGTGTGTCACGCCGGCGCTCGATGTCGGCGGCCAGCTTGTCGAGGAACATCAGCGCCCGCACCGACTGGGCGGCGGCGGCCCAGGCGCGGTCGGCATCCAGCTGCTGCTCTATTTCTTGCAGCAGCTCGCGCTGCATGCGCGCGGCCAGCGCCTCGATGGCATCCAGTTCGGCGGCATCGCGCGCGGCGTCGAGCTGCTCGCGCAGCGCCATCTGCTGCATCAGGAACGCCGGCGGCATGGCGGTGTTGCGCTCGGCCTCGACGGGCGCGCCGTGCAGCTCGCACAGGTAGGCGGCGCGGCGCAGCGGATCCTTCAGCCGGCGATGGGCCTCGTTGATGCGCGCCGACCACTGCGCCGCCACGCGCTGGGCGGCGGCGCCCTGCGCGGCAAAGCGGTCCGGGTGCACCTCGCGCTGCAGCGCCTTCCAGCGCGCGTCCAGCGCCGCGCCGTCCTGCGCGAAGCGCGGCGGCACGTCGAACAGCTCGAAATCGGTGGACTGCAGCTGGATCATCGGGCGGCAACGGCGGGGCCGGCACGCAGCGCGCGCCACCCCGGCGCCCTGAGGCTGAGAGTTTTTTGCTCATGCCGGAAAGGCGCAGCAAAACGCCACTGGTCTAGGCGCAAAGCGCTGCCATGGGTCGAGCCGTGGCGAGCATTTGTAACGACGAGCAGTGGTGTTTTGGCGTGCGAGGCGGGCATGGGCAAAAGGCTTTCAGCCTCTCAGATGCGGAAGGACTCCCCGCAGCCGCAGCGGTCGCGCTCTTTCGGGTTGTTGAAGCGAAAGCCCTCGTTCAACCCCTCGCGCACGTAGTCCAGCTCGGTGCCGTCGAT
>CAUJJP010000075.1 GCA_963205525.1 Pseudomonadota bacterium
GTTCTTCGAGAACGGCGTGCGCAAGCCCGGCGCCCTGCCGGCGGCGCAGGTCGAACAACTGCTGGCCGCGGCGGCAAAGAAGTGAGCCGGCTCTGATGGCCCGCGCGCGACCCGGGGCGCGGCGCTGAGCGTGCCGGCGAACTGGCGCGGGGATGCGTTCGCCCCTTCTGACACGGCGCCGGCTGGCCGCCGGGCTGCTGAGCCTGGCCGTCGTCGCGCTGCACCTGCTGCTGGCCACGCGCGTCGTCCAGGCCTGGCCGCAGCCGGCGGACCGGCGCCCGCAGCGCCTGCAGGCCGCCTTCGTGCGGCTGCTGCAGCCGCAGGCGCCGCTGGCGGTGGTGGCAGCGGCGGCGCCACCCAAGCCGACCGCTCTGACCGCGCCGACCGCGCTGGCGGCGCCGCCCGCACCAGCGGCATCGGCGGCGGCGCCCGAACCGCCCCCGCCGGCCGCGGCCGATGCGCCTCCGCCAGCTGCAGCCGGGCCGACGCCTGAGCCGGCCCGCGAAGCGCCGCTCGAACCCGCCGCGCCGGCCACAGCACCGCCGACCGCAGCACCGCCGGCCACAACACCGCCGGCCGCAGCACCGCCGATCCAGACCGCCGACGCCGCGCCGGCCGGTGCGCCTGCGCCGCTGCCGGATGCGGTTCCCGCGCTGGCTTCTGCTGCCGCGTCTGGTCCGGATGCGGCCTCGCCGCAGGCGGTCGCTGCGGCCGCCGCGCCGGCCTTCGAATGGCCGCCGTCCACCCGCCTGAGCTATGTGCTCAGCGGCAACTACCGCGGCCCGGTGGACGGCAGCGCGCAGGTGCAGTGGCTGCGCGAGGGCGAGCACTACCAGGTGCACCTGGATGTGCAGATCGGCCCGCCCTTTGCCGCCCTCATCGAGCGCCAGATGAGCAGCGACGGCCGGCTCGGCGCCCAAGGCCTGGTGCCCCGGCGCTACGACGAAGCCACCCGCATCGCCTTTCGCAGCCCGCGCGTGCTGACCATGTGGTTCGACGCCGACGAGGTCCAGCTCGCCAGCGGCCGCCGTGTGCCGAGCCCGCCCGGCGTGCAGGACACGGTGAGCCAGTTCATCCAGCTCAGCTGGCGCTTCACCCTGCAGCCGGCGCTGCTGAAGGCCGGCACCGTGATCGAGCTGCCGCTGGCGCTGCCGCGGCGGGTCGAGACCTGGACCTACGACGTCGGCGCCAGCGAGCCGCTGGCCACCGCGGCCGGGGTGGTGGATGCGGTGCACGTGAAGCCGCGCCGCACCCCGCGCCCCGGCGGCGACCTGGTGGCCGAGATGTGGATCGCGCCCACCCTGCAATACCTGCCGGTGCGCATCGTGATACGCCAGGACGAGCAGACCTGGGTCGACCTGATGCTGCGCAGCCTGCCCGAACAGGCGGCAGCCGTACCATCGCCGCCATCCCCCACCGCCCCCAGCGCATCCACCGACACCGCACGGAGACCCTGATGTCCGACGAAGCCTTCATCCTGACCGAACTGCACGGCGACGGCGAGCGCCGCACCGCGCTCATCACCCTGAACCGGCCCAAGCAGCTCAATGCGCTGAACGACGGCCTGATGGACCAGCTCGGCGAGGCCCTGCTGCGCTTCGATGCCGACCCCGCCGTCGGCTGCATCGTCCTCACCGGCGGCCCCAAGGCCTTCGCCGCCGGCGCCGACATCGGTGTGCTGGCGCAGCACGACTTCGTCTCCGCCTACACCAGCGACCTGATCACGCGCAACTGGGAGACCCTGCGCCGCGTGCGCAAGCCGGTGATCGCCGCGGTGGCCGGCTTTGCGCTGGGCGGCGGCTGCGAGCTGGCGATGATGTGCGACCTCATCATCGCCGCCGACAACGCCCGCTTCGGCCAGCCCGAGATCAAGCTCGGCGTCATCCCCGGCGCCGGCGGCACCCAGCGCCTGCCGCGCGCGATCGGCAAGGCCAAGGCGATGGACATGGTGCTGTCGGGCCGCATGATGGACGCCGCCGAGGCCGAGCGCGCCGGCCTGGTCTCGCGCGTGGTCGGCGCCGAGCAGATGCTGCCCGAGGCGCTGGCGCTGGGCGAACTGATCTGCGCCCTCGGCCACGCCAGCGTGCTGGCGGCCAAGGAATGCGTCAACCGTGCCTACGAGTCGCCGCTCGCGGACGGCCTGCTCACCGAGCGCCGCATGTTCCACGCCTTGTTCGGCACCCCGGACCAGATCGAGGGCATGGACGCCTTCCTGAACAAGCGCAAGCCGGCGTTCAAGCGCTGAGCCGAAGCCGCCCGCGCGCCGGTGTCAGTCGGATCCCCGGCGCAAGGCCGGGATCCATCGGCCTTCCGGCGCAGGGCCGGCGTCAAACGGCCTCCCGGCGCAGCGCCGGGGTCAGTCGGCTTCCCGACGTAGCGCCGGGAAGAGGATCACGTCGCGGATGCTCGCGCTGTCGGTCAGCAGCATCACCAGCCGGTCGATGCCGATGCCGCAGCCGGCGGTGGGCGGCATGCCGACCTCGAGCGCGCGGCAGTAGTCCTCGTCGTGGTCCATGGTCTCGTCGGCGCCGGCGGCGCGGGCGCGGAGCTGGGCGAGGAAGCGGTCGCGCTGGTCGACCGGGTCGTTCAGCTCGGAGAAGCCGTTGGCCAGCTCCTTGCCGGCGACGAACAGCTCGAAGCGGTCGCAGAACGCCGGGTCGGCCTCCGACTTGCGCGCCAGCGGCGACACCG
>CAUJJP010000076.1 GCA_963205525.1 Pseudomonadota bacterium
CACCGCGACGTCGGTGCGGCGGTCGGCGCCGATGATCCTGGCCTTGAGCTCGCGCTTGTCGGTGAGGGTGACGATCACCTCGTCGGCACCGTCGACGACATGCGCGTTCGTCATCACGAAGCCGTCGGCGCTGAGGATGAAGCCCGAGCCGACGCCGCGCCGGGTCGGCTGATCGTCATCGTCGTCGTCGCGCCGCGGGCTGCCACGGCCGTCGGGCAGCGGGATGCCGAAGCGGCGCAGGAACTCCTCGAACTCGGGCGGGATCTGGGCTCGCGAGCCGGCGCCGGCGGCCGCGCCCGGCCGCTCCAGGGTGCGGATGTTGACCACCGCCGGTCCGACGCGTTCGACCAGTTCGGTGAAATCGGGCAAGGCCACGGTCGGCGCAGACGGTGTCGCCGGTGCGGACGGCGCCGCCCAGCCCGCGGGGGCCAGGCTTGCCAGGCCCAGCAGCGTGCCGGTAGCCAGCGTGGCGCCGCAGCGCCTGATCGACAGCGTGAAGCTCATGGTCGGGGTCTTTCCTTGCGTGGATGTCGGATGCGGGCCGGCAGCGCGCTCGGGCGCCGCGGGCAGGGATTCAACGGCGATCGAGGGCGGCGACGAAGAGGTCCAGGCTGCGCCGGGGCACGTCGCCCATGACGGTGATCCAGTGGTCGCCGACGCGCTGCATCACGGTGTGCGTGGCGCCGACCTGGGCCCCGAGTGCGTCCCGGTGGCGTTCGTCCGAATACGGTTCGATGAAGACGGAGACGAAGCTCAGGCCGTCCGAAAACAAGGCCTGCAGGGCCTGGCCGCCACCGGCCAGCGCCGGGCGCTGGATGCAGCCGACGAGCTCGAAGCCGGGGACCTCGTGGCGCAGGCGCCAGCCCTGGGCCGCCCAGTCCACCGCTTCGCGGCGCGAATCCAGGCGCTGGTAGCCGGGCGGGTTGATGCCCTCCAGCACCGCCTTGGCGTCGGCGGCAACACCGATGCGGATCTCGCTGAAGAGCGAGGATTCGAGTACCCGGCCCGCTTCGTCGACGACGTCGGTACGCAGCAGCAGACCGGTGGCCTCGTCGGCCTGCAGGCGCTGGCCGAAGCGCAGCTCGTCGCGCGGCTGCAGCGTCAGCACCTGCACGCGGCGGCCGGCGACGATGCTCTGCCCGCTCGCGCTGAGCGTGTAGTGCGCGAGTGCACGCGGCTCGACCCGGCGCCGCGTCGGGTCCAGGCCCCCGACGGCGGCAGCGCGCTGCTCGACCACCACCAGCTTCTTGTGCGGCCACACGGTCTGCACGCTGTCGTTGCGGCGGTAGATGCGGTGCTGCTGGCCGTCCAGCGCCTCCACCTGCTCGAACACCTGACCGTCCACCGCATAGTGCGTCACGCGCGAGCTGGAGACGACGCCGGCCGCGGTGTAGACCATGGTGCCGCGATAGTTCTGGTCCGCCGCGGCGTTGTTCAGGCGCGCGATCCAGGCCTGGGCATCGAGCAACGGCGCGGCCGCTGCCAGCGCCGGCAGGAGCCCGGCAAGGGCCAGGACACGCCGCCAGCGCCGCATCGGCGCCCGCCCGCCCTGATCTGAGGCTGCCGAGGGCCCCGGCCCGCCACGCGACGCCCGGCCGCAAGCGCCTGGCGCCGCCATCAGCGCTGCGGCGCGGACTCGAAGTCCACGGTTCGCACCGCACCGCCTGGCAGCGCGGCCGGCGCTCCCATCAGCAGCTCGCGATGGGCGCGCAGGTACTCGTCCAGGCGCGCATCACGCAGCAGGCGGACCGGCTCGGCGGGCCGGGCCGGCAATGGCGCCGCCGCGTCGGCCACCCTCGCCACCCCTGCAGGTGCGGCGACCGTCAAGGCCGCAGGCGGCGTGGCAGCGACCTGCGCGGCGTCGAAACCGGCCGCGCCCGGCGCCGCCTGCTGCAGCACCACCATCACCCCGGTGACGGCGACAAATCCGGCCGCCGCCGCCACCGGCAGCAGCCAGAGCTGGCGCCTGGGGCGCGCCGCCGCCACCTGCGGCGGCGTCGGCGCCAGCAGCACCGGCTCGTCGGCCATGCGTTCGCGCAAGGCCTCCAGAAAAGCCTGATCCTGTGCCGGCGCGCGCGCCAGATCGTCCGACCGCAGCACGTCGCCAATCAGCTGGTAGGCGTGCCAGGTGCGGCGCGACGCCTCATCCGCCTCCCAGCGCCGGCAGGCCGCGCCCAGCGCGTCACCGTCCAGCCGCCCGTCGGCCAGGTCGGACAACCACTGGTCTGGTTCATCCTGGGATGCGTGTGCGTGTGGTGGATGCATGGGTTCACTCGGTGGTCGGGTTTCACCAGCGGCTGCCGTCGCGGGTGTCCAGCAGCGGCCGCAGGCGCAGGGCAATCGCCTCGCGGGCGCGGAAGATCCGTGATCGCACGGTCCCGATCGGGCAGTTCATCGCATCGGCGATCTCTTCGTAGCTCAGTCCTTCGATCTCGCGCAGGGTGATCGCCTGGCGCAGGTCTTCCGACAGCGCCGCGATCGCTTCGTTCACGGCGGTGGCGATTTCCTTGCTCGCCAGCAGCGCCTCCGGGGTTTCGCCGTCGCTTAGTTCGTTCTCGACGCGGGAAGTTTCACTGCCCTCCTCGTCGCGCGCGGCGAGCGCGGTCTCGGTGATCAGCGGGTCGCGCTTCAAGTCCATCAGGCTCTTCTTGGCGGTGTTGACGGCGATCCGGTACAGCCAGGTGTAGAAGGCGCTTTCGCCGCGGAACTGCGGCAGCGCGCGGTAGGCGCGGATGAAGGTTTCCTGTGCGATGTCGGCCACCAGGTCGCTGTCGCGCACCATGCGCGAGATCAGGCGTTCAATCCGGCGCTGGTACTTGACGACCAGCATCTCGAAGGCCCGCACGTCGCCGCGCTTGACGCGTTCGACGAGCAGGGCGTCGGCATCGGCGGGCGTCATTCAGGGTCGCCGGGCTGGCGCCGCGGCGCTTGCGGGTTTGCCACGTACGGCGTCGCGTACAGGGTCGCGCGCAGGGCGGTCCAGGCAGCACCGCAGCCGGCCGGCGACAAGGGCAGCCAGACACGCCTGCCACCGGCCGCCGTGAGTCGCAGCAGCATCCAGCCGCCCAGGTCCAGCGCCACCCCGGCCTGCACGGGCTGGTCGGCGTGGCGCCAGTCCTGGCCATCCCAGGCCAGCGTGGCCGGCGGCCGCCGCGCATCGCGCCACGCGCGCAGGCCGAGCCAGCACAGTGCGAGCGCGGCCGCCAGGGTGGGCCAGCCGGGATTCCAGCCGAGCAGGGCCGCCGCGGCCAGGAGGTGGGCACACAGCAGGGCGCGACGCCAGCCGCCGCCGTCACCTGCCATCGGCAGCGCCAGCGCAGCCGGCCCGTGCATGCTTCAGACGCGCCGGAAGACCAGCGTGCCGTTGGTACCGCCGAAGCCGAAGTTGGTCTTCACCGCCAGCTCGATGCGCATCTCGCGCGCCTCGTTGGCGCAATAGTCGAGGTCGCACTCGGGGTCCGGGTCGACCAGGTTGATGGTCGGCGGCGACACCTGGTGGTGCAGCGCGAGCACGGTGAACAGCGACTCGATGCCGCCGGCGCCGCCCAGCAGGTGGCCGGTCATCGACTTGGTGGAGTTGACCACCAGCCGGCGCGCGTGCTCGCCGAAAGCGAGCTTGATCGCGTTTGTCTCGTTCACGTCGCCCAGCGGTGTGCTGGTGCCGTGGGCGTTGAGGTATTGCACCTCGTCGGCGTTGATGCCGGCGTTGCGCAGCGCCGCCTTCATGGCGCGCTTGGGGCCGTCGACGTTGGGTGCCGTCATGTGGAAGGCATCGGCGCCCATGCCGAAGCCGGCCAGTTCGGCGTAGATCCGTGCCCCGCGCTTGACCGCGTGCTCGTAGGCCTCGAGCACCAGCACGCCCGCGCCCTCACCGAGCACGAAGCCGTCGCGCCCCTTGTCCCAGGGACGCGACGCGGCCTGCGGGTCGTCGTTGCGCGAGGACAGCGCACGCGCGGCGGCAAAGCCACCCATGCCCAGCGGGCTCACCGTGCCTTCGGCGCCGCCGGCCACCATCACGTCCGCGTCGCCGTACTCGATCAGGCGGCCGGCTTCGCCGATGCAGTGCAGCCCGGTCGTGCAGGCGGTCACGATCGCCATGTTGGGGCCGGTGAAGCCGTAGCGGATCGACAGGTGGCCGGAGATCATGTTGATGATCGACGCCGGCACGAAGAAGGGCGAGATGCGTCGCGGCCCGCGGTTGCGGTATTCCTCGTGCGTGGCCTCGATCATCGGCAGGCCGCCGATGCCCGAGCCGACCATGCAGCCGATGCGCTCGGCGGACTGTTCGTCCAGCGCATCACCGGTGGGCAGCCCGGCGTCCTGCACGGCCTGGATCGCGGCCGCCATCCCGTAGTGGATGAAGGCGTCCATGTGACGCGCTTCCTTGCCGGGGATGTAGTCCTCGACGTTGAAGCCCTTCACCTCGCCGGCGATGCGGCAGCTCAGCGCGGAGGCATCGAACCGGGTGACGGTGTCGATGCCGCTGCGCCCGGCGACCAGGTTGGCCCAGCCTTCGGCGACGCTGTTGCCGACCGGGCTGATCAGCCCCAGGCCGGTGACGACGACACGGCGACGCGACATGCGCAGCTCAGGCCTTCTGGTGCTTGACGGCGTAGTCGATCGCCAGCTGGACGGTGGTGATCTTCTCGGCCTCCTCGTCCGGGATCTCGATCCCGAACTCGTCTTCCAGGGCCATCACCAGTTCCACCGTGTCAAGCGAGTCGGCGCCCAGGTCGGCCACGAAGGCCTTTTCGTTGGTGACATCCGTCTCGGGCACGCCGAGCTGCTCGGCGATGATTTTCTTGACACGGGATTCGATATCGCTCATGACTCCTCCAGGAGTGGGTCCAACTGACAGCCGGCGATTCTACCGGCGGGGGCTGGCGGGTTTTCCCGCCCGAAACTGTGGCTCAGGCCATGTACATGCCGCCGTTGACGTGCAGCTCGGCGCCGGTGATGTAGCCCGCCAGCTCGCTGGCGAGAAAGGCCACCGCGTGCGCCACCTCTTCCGGCCGGCCCAGGCGGGCAAGCGGAATCTGCGCCAGCAAGGCGGTCTTCTGCGCCTCGGGCAGGGCATCGGTCATGTCGGTGGCGATGAAGCCGGGAGCAACGCAGTTGACGGTGATGTTGCGGCTGCCGAGCTCGCGCGCCAGGGCGCGCGTCATGCCGGCAACACCTGCCTTGGCGGCGGCGTAGTTGGCCTGGCCGGCGTTGCCGCTGGCGCCGACCACCGAGGTCACGCTGACGATGCGGCCGAAGCGCTGCTTCATCATCGGCCGGATCGCGGCCCGGCTGAGGCGGAACACCGCCTTCAGGTTGGTGTCCAGCACCGCATCCCAGTCCTCGTCCTTCATGCGCATGGCGAGCTGGTCGCGCGTGATGCCGGCGTTGTTGACCAGCACGTGCAGGCCGCCCTCGGCCTTCACGATGGCGTCCAGCGCCGCCTCGGCGGCGGCGCCGTCGGTGACGTTGAGCGCGATGCCACGCCCGCCATGCGGCGCCAGCGCGGCGCCGATGGCGGCGGCACCCGCCTCGGTGGTGGCGGTGCCGACGACGCGGCAGCCCTGCTGTGCGAGCGCGAGTGCGATCGCGCGCCCGATGCCGCGCGACGCGCCGGTGACGAGGGCGATCCGGGGTTCGGCAGCGGTGTTCATGACAGCAATGCCTTCAGTTCGGCCAGCGTCGCCGGGTCGAGCACGGTCAGGCTCTCCAGATCCGGCTGCTCGACGCGCTTGACCATCTTGGCCAGCACACGGCCGGGGCCGCATTCGTGGACGTGGCGCAGGCCGCGCGCGTACAGCGCCTGCACCAGCTCGACCCAGCGCACCGGACCGAAGGCCTGGCGGTACAGGGCGTCGCGGATGCGCTGCGGATCGGTCTCGACGGCGACGTCGATGTTGTTCAGCACCGGGATCTGCGGTGCGTTGAACGGCGTCGCCGCCAGCCGCTCGCGCAGCCGCTCGGCGGCCGGCTTCATGAGTGCGCAGTGGAAGGGTGCCGACACCGCCAGCGGCAGTGCACGCTTGGCACCCAGGGTCTTGAGCAGCGCGACCGCGGCGTCCACCCCGGCCTTGCTGCCGGCGATCACGGTCTGCTTGGGTTCGTTGAAGTTGGCCGCCGACACCACCTCGCCGCTGTCCTGCGCGGCCTGCGCGCAGGCCTGGGCGACCGCCGCGCCGTCCAGCCCGAGGATGGCCATCATGGCGCCGCTGCCCACCGGCACCGCCTCCTGCATGGCCTGGGCGCGAAAGCGCACCAGCGGCACGGCGTCGGCCAGCGTCAGGGCGCCGGCTGCGACCAGGGCGCTGTATTCGCCCAGCGAATGCCCGGCCAGCGCCGCCGGTGCGGCCCCGCCTTCGGCGCGCCAGGCGCGGTAGTTGGCGATTCCGGCCACCAGCATCACGAGCTGGGTGTTGACAGTCAGCGCCAGGGCCTCGGCCGGGCCTTCGTGGATCAGGCGGCGCACGTCCTCGCCGGCCGCGGCACTCGCTTCGTCCAGGGTGGCGACGACCGCCGGGTGCTCGCCCCAGGCGTCCAGCATGCCCACCGACTGCGAGCCCTGACCGGGGAAGACGAATGCAAAGGGTTTCATGGTGATGTCCGAATCGGCACCGGGGCCCGCGCCGTCCGTCGCGCAGGCCGCCGCAGGGTGCTCAGTAGTCCAGCAGCACGGCGCCCCAGGTGAAGCCGCCGCCCACGCCTTCCAGCAAGACTGTGTCGCCTCGCTGCACGCGGCCGCTGCGCACCGCGTGGTCCAGCGCGAGCGGGATGGACGCGGCCGAGGTGTTGCCGTGCTCGTCGACGGTGACGATGAGCTTGTCCAGCGGCAGCTTCAGCTTGCGTGCGGTACCGGTCATGATGCGCAGGTTGGCCTGGTGCGGGATCAGCCAGTCGAGCTCGCTTTCCTGGCGCCCGGCCTTGGCCAGCACCGCGCGCGCCGCCTGTTCCAGGACACCGACCGCGAGCTTGAACACCGCCTGGCCATCCATCTTCAGCAGCGGGTCGCCGAGGATGCGGCCGTTGCTCACCGTGCCCGGCACGCAAAGGATGCCGACGTGGCGGCCGTCGGCGTGCAGGTCGGTGGCCAGGATGCCGGGGGTGGCGGACGCTTCCAGCACCACTGCGCCGGCGCCGTCGCCGAACAGGACGCAGGTCGTGCGGTCGTCGAAATCCAGCAGACGCGAGAAGACCTCCGCCCCCACCACCAGCGCGCAGCGTGCGCTGCCGGTGCGGATCATGGCGTCAGCCACGGTGAGCGCGTAGATGAAGCCCGAGCACACCGCCTGGACGTCGAAGGCCGGGCAGCCGGCGATCCCGAGCTTGTGCTGCAGGATCGCTGCCGTGGACGGGAACACCATGTCCGGTGTCGAGGTGGCGACGACGATGAGGTCGACCTCGTCGGCGCGCCGGCCGGCGGCCTGCAGGGCGTGGCGCGCCGCCTCCAGCGCGAGGTCGCTGCTGTTCACGCCGTCGGCCACGAAGTGGCGCGCCCGGATGCCGGTGCGCTCGACGATCCAGGTGTCCGAGCTCTCGACGCCGCGCGCGGCCAGCCGGTCGACCAGGTCCTGGTTGCTCAGGCGCTGCGGCGGCAGGCTGCTGCCGGTGCCGGTGATGCGGGTGTGGGGAAGTGTGTGCGTCATGCGGCGCGCATGGAGGAGCCGGTCGGGCTGCCGGCGATGCGGTCGTGCACACGCTCGAGCAGCCGGTTGCGCGCGGCATCATACGCGCGCACCAGAGCGTGCTCGAAAGCGAACGCATCGGCCGAGCCGTGGCTCTTGAAGACCAGGCCGCGCAGCCCCAGCAGCGCAGCGCCGTTGTAGCCGCGCGGGTCCACCCTGGCCTTGAAACGGTTCAGGATGGGCAGCGCCGCGAGCGCCACCAGCTTGGTCAGCACGTTGCGCGTGAACTCCTGCTTGATGAAGTCCGACAGCATCGACGCCAGCCCTTCGGAGGTCTTGAGCATGACGTTGCCGACGAAACCGTCGCAGACCACGATGTCGGTGCTGCCGAGGAAGATGTCGTTGCCTTCCACGTTGCCGTGGAAGCGCAGCTGACCGTCCTCGTGCGCCTGGCGCAGCAGATCGCCGGCGCGCTTGATGGTGTCGCTGCCCTTGATCGCCTCCTCGCCGATGTTCAGCAGGCCGACCGTGGGCTCCTCGATGCCGGAGACCGCAGCCACCAGCGCAGCGCCCATCTCGGCGAACTGCAGCAGCTGCTCGGGCGTGCAATCGACATTCGCACCGAGGTCCAGCACGGTGGTGTAGCCACCCTTGCGGTTGGGCAGGACGGCAGCGATCGCCGGCCGGTCTATGTCCTGCATGGTCTTGAGCACGTAGCGCGCCACCGCCATCAGAGCGCCGGTATTGCCCGCGGAGACACAGGCCTGGGCCGGCGCCTGACCCCCGTCGGCCGCGCGCAGCTGGGAGATCGCCACCCGCATGGACGAGTCGCGCTTGCGGCGCAAGGCCACCTCCACCGGGTCGTCCATGGTTACCACCTCGCTGGCGTGGACGATGCGGGTGCGCGGCCAGCTCGCGGCCGCCGCGAGCGCCCGCTCGTCGCCCACCAGCAGCAGGCTGGCTTGGGGGTGCGCATCCAGGAAGGCCTTGCACGCCGGCAGGGTGACCGCCGTGCCGTGGTCGCCGCCCATGCAGTCGACCGCCAGCGTGACCCGCTCCAAGGGGGCAGGCGCAGGAGGATGCATCAGACGACCCTCACAAGAAGACGCCGGGCCGCCCCAAGTCTTATTGACCCCCGCGGGGGGCGGGCTGGGCGCAGCCCGGCCCTGGGGGCGCTCATGCGCGATGCCCGGCGCCGCCGCAGGGCGTGCCGGGCATCGGCTGCAAGCGCTTGCATGCGCAACGGCGCGGCCGGCAGCGACGCTGCGCCGCCAGCCACGGACGAGGGCTTCAGTTGTCGCCCTTGGTCTTCAGGACCTTGCGCCCGCGGTAGAAACCGGTCGGGCTGATGTGGTGACGCAGGTGCGTCTCGCCGGTGGTCGGCTCGACCGCGATGCCGGGCGCCGCCAGCGCGTTGTGCGAACGATGCATGCCACGCTTGGAAGGCGACTTCTTGTTTTGCTGAACGGCCATGGAATTCTCCTGGGGTGCCCGCCATCGCGACGTGCCGCACGGTGCGCCGAACGTCGACTACGAACGTCGGCATACACCAGCGGGCTGCACCAGCGGTCTGGGCAAGGGGCTGACGGGCCACGATGGCGCTCGACCAGCCCGACGAAAAGCCGAGCAGTGTAGCACACGGGAGCTCGACGCTGGCTCTTGACGCTGGCCCCAGGCGCAGCCGCCACCGGCGCGCGCTAAGCTGGTCCGCCCGGTCCGCCCTGCCCGCGCTTGAGCGCTGCCAGGGCGGCAAAGGGGTGGCTCGCGCCCTCGTCGGCCGGCCCGTCGTCGGCCGGCAGCGGCAGCGGCTGCGGGCACTCGGTGTGGCGCGGCACCAGGGGCAGCGCCAGGATCAGCTCGTCTTCGAGCAGTGGCTGCAGGTCGAGCCGACCGCGCGGCGGCAGCGCCAGCACCTCTTCCTCGGCTTCCTCGTCCTCGCGCTCGGCCGCCGCCTCGTCGGCGACGAAGCGAAAGCTGCGTTCCACCGTCAGCGCCTCCTCCACCGACTGCAGGCAGCGCTGGCAGGTCAGGCGCAGCAGGGCCTGCGCCTTCAGGTGCAGCCATGGCTGCGCACCGGCACCCGGCACGGCACGGCGCTCGGCCTGCGCCGACCAGTGCACCAGGGCATCGCCCGCCGGCTCGGCACCGTCGATCAGGCGTGGGAACCCTTGCAGCGGCCAGGCACCGGCCAGCGCCTGGCCATCGTCGGCGAGGCGGTTCAGATCCAGACGCCTGGGGTCCGGGTACCCATCTTCGAGCTTGCTCATCCGGGCCAGTGTAGTCCGCGACAATTGCGATCCCGGTCGCTATCCGGGTGTCATCCCGGGTGTCATCCCGGGCGCGCCCGGTCTCCCGGGCCGTCGCCACCAAGCCCGCCACCCACCCTGAAGGCCCGTCCGCCATGCCGCCCCTGATCCTCGCTTCGACTTCGCGCTACCGGCGTGAACTGCTGGCCCGGCTGCGCTTGCCCTTCGATGTGGTCGCACCGGAGGTGGACGAGTCGCCGCGCCCCGGCGAAGCCCCCGCTGCGCTGGCGCAGCGCCTGGCGCTGGCAAAGGCGCGCGAAGTGGCGACACGCCACCCGCAGGCGGTGGTCATAGGCGCCGACCAGGTGTGCGACCTGGACGGCGAAGCGATGGGCAAGCCGGGCAGCCACGCGCGCGCCGTCGAGCAGCTGACGCGGCTGGCGGGCCGCCGCGTCGTGTTCCAGACCGCGCTCGCCGTCGTGCGCAGCGACACCGGTTACGCGCAGGCGCTGCTGGCCCCGGTGCAGGTGCGCTTTCGGGCCCTCTCGGCCGGCGAGATCGAGCGCTACCTGCGGCTGGAGCAGCCCTACGACTGCGCCGGCAGCGCCAAGTGCGAGACCCTGGGCATCGCGCTGCTGGAGTCCATAGACAGCGACGACCCGACCGCCCTCGTCGGCCTGCCGCTGATCCGCACCGCGCGCCTGCTGCGAGAAGCCGGCATCGATCCGCTGGCCGATCCCTCGTGAGCAAGGGCAGGCTCTACCTGGTCCCGAGCACGCTGGACCTGGGGTTGCCGCCGGCGCCGCTGGAGCGCGTGCTGCCGGCCGAAGTGTTGCGGGTGGCAGCGCGGCTGCAGCACTGGGCGGCAGAGGACGCCAAGTCGGCTCGCGCCTACCTCAAGCGGGTGGACGCCGTCGTGCCGCTGGCGCAGCCGCTGCAGGCGGTTTCGATCACCGAACTGCCGCGCCCGCGCAAGGGCAGCCGCGAGGCCGTGCCGGCGGCCGCCTGGACGGCGCTGCTGGCGCCCGCACTGGCGGGCCACGACATGGGCCTGATCTCGGAGGCGGGCCTGCCGGCGATCGCCGACCCGGGCTCGCGCCTGGTCGAGGCCGCACACGCCGCCGGCCTGCCAGTGCAGCCGCTGGTGGGCCCGAGCGCACTCATGCTGACCCTGGCCGCAAGCGGGCTGGAGGGGCAGAGCTTCGCCTTCGTCGGCTACCTTCCGCAGGACCCCGCGGCGCGCGCGGCACGCCTGCGCGAGCTGGAGGCGCTGTCACGCCGACTCGGCCAGACCCAGCTCATGATCGAGACCCCCTACCGCAACGAGGCCTTGCTGCAGGCCATGCTGGAGGTGCTGACGCCGGACACCCGACTGGCCGTGAGCGCGGGGCTGACAACCGATCAGGCCTTCAGCCGCAGCGCGGCGGTGCTGGACTGGAAACGTGTGCCCACGTCGTTGCCGGTTCGCGTGCCGGCGGTGTTTGCGTTGCTGGGGTGCTGAGCCTAGATCCGGCAGTTGGACGCGCCCGAGCGAGCTGCGCTGCGGTGCGCTGGCAAGGCGCGACGACGCGGCAGGCCGCTGCCCGCAAGGAGGAGCAACACCGCCAGCGCGCCGCAGCGGGGCTCGATCGGGTGCGTAGCGGGATCACCCATGAGGTGAGCGGCGTCGACGCCACAAGTGCTTGAAAACACCGGGGCATCCTGCCCGAAAGAGCGGTCAACTGCCGGATCTAGGCTGAGTCTCAGCGCAGTCCGAGCGAGTCCTTGAAGCGCTTGCGCGGAGCGCGCGCGCTGTCGTAGGTGTTCACCATGTAGACGTGCTTGTCGTCCTCGCGCTGCAGATGGGCCCCGAA
>CAUJJP010000077.1 GCA_963205525.1 Pseudomonadota bacterium
GGCGACCCCACCCACACCCTGACCCGGATGTTCGACGTCCACATCGACGAAGCCGGCCTGGCGCTGCGCGGCACCTTCGTGATCGACCCCCAGGGCGTGGTGAAGACCGCCGAGGTGCACGACAACAGCATCGCGCGCGACATGAAGGAAACCCTGCGCAAGCTCAAGGCGGCGCAGTACATCGCCAAGCACCCGGGCGAGGTCTGCCCCGCCAAGTGGAACGAAGGCGCCAAGACCCTGACCCCGTCGCTGGACCTGGTCGGCAAGATCTGATCCTGCTGCACCACTGACAGGGCGCGCTGCGGCGCGCCCTGTTCTCGACCGACGCCCGCGCCGGTTGCGACCCGCCCTGCGGGTCCGGTCGTCGACGCCTGCCACGGCGGACGTCGACGATCGGGCCCCCGCGCCTGCCTGCATCGAAGGAGATCACCATGCTCGACGACACCATCAAGGCCCAACTCGCCAGCTACCTGGAGCGCGTTCAGCAGCCGATCGAGCTCATCGCCTCGCTCGACGACCGCGAGGAAGCGCAGCAGATGCGCGAGCTGCTGACCGAGATCGGCGCCCTGTCCGACAAGGTCACGCTGCGCTGGGACGGCCAGGCGGCGCGCCGGCCCTCGTTCCGCATCAACCGCGTCGGCGCCGACCTGGGGCTGGAGTTCGCCGCCATCCCCATGGGCCACGAGTTCACGTCGCTCGTGCTGGCGCTGCTGCAGGCCGGCGGCCACCCGCCCAAGGTCGAGCCGGAAGTGATCGAGCAGATCCGCGCGCTGGACGGCGACCACGTGTTCGAGACCTGGATGAGCCTGAGCTGCCACAACTGCCCGGACGTGGTGCAGGCGCTCAACCTGATGGCGGTGCTCAACCCGCGCATCCGCCACACCGCGATCGACGGCGCCCTGTTCCAGGACGAGGTCGAGCGCCTGGGCATCATGGCGGTGCCCGCGGTCATGCTCAACGGCCAGCCCTTTGCCTCCGGCCGCACCGAGCTGGCCGAGATCCTGGCCAAGCTCGACACCGGCGACCAGGCGCGCCAGGCCAAGGCGCTGGCGGCGAAGGACGAGTTCGACGTGCTGGTGGTCGGCGGCGGGCCGGCCGGCGCCGCAGCCGCCGTCTACGCCGCACGCAAGGGCATACGCACCGGCCTCCTGGCCGAGCGCCTGGGCGGCCAGACCATGGACACCCTGGGCATCGAGAACTACCCGTCGGTGATGCACACCGAAGGCCCGGTCTTTGCCGCCGCCCTCAGCGCCCAGGTGCGCGCCAGCGGGGTGGACGTGATGGCGAACCAGCGGGTGGCCGCGGTGGAGCCGGGCGAGACCATCTCGGTCAAGCTCGACAACGGCGCCGCGCTGCGCACCAAGACCCTGATCCTGTCCACCGGCGCGCGCTGGCGCAAGGTGGGCGTGCCCGGCGAAGCCGAGTACGCCACCAAGGGCGTGGCCTACTGCCCGCACTGCGACGGCCCGCTGTTCAAGGGCAAGGACGTGGCGGTGATCGGCGGCGGCAACTCCGGCATCGAAGCGGCGATCGACCTCGCCGGCGTGGTGCGCCACGTCACCGTGGTCGAGTTCCTCGACCAGCTCAAGGCCGACGCGGTGCTGGTGAAAAAGCTGCACAGCCTGCCCAACGTGACGGTGCACCTGAACGCGCAGACCACCGAGATCGAGGGCGACGGACAGAAGGTGACCGCCCTCGCCTTCAAGGACCGCGCCAGCGGCGAGATCAAGCGGGTGGAACTGGCCGGCGTGTTCGTGCAGATCGGCCTCGTGCCCAACACCGAGTTCCTCAAGGGCACGGTCGAGCTCAGCCGCTTCGGCGAGGTGGTGATAGACGCCCGCTGCGCAACCAACGTGCCCGGCATCTTTGCCGCCGGCGACGCCACCACCGTGCCCTACAAGCAGATCGTGATCGCCGCCGGCGAAGGCGCGAAGGCGGCGATCAGCGCCTTCGACCACCTGATCCGGCACTGAGCCCGGCGGCTTGGCCGCCGAGCTCGGCCAGGGCGGCTTGGCCGCCGAGCCCGGGCCGCCGAGCACGCGCGCAGGCCGGCGTCGGCGCGCGCGCAGGCCTTTCAGCTTCTCAGCCCCTCAGGCCTGAACCGTCCGCTGGCACTGCTGGCCCAGGCCGTCTATGCCCAGCCTGAGGGTCTGCCCCGGGCGCAGGAACTGCGGCGGCCGGCGCCCCTGCCCCACCCCGGGCGGGGTGCCGGTGGTGATGAGGTCGCCCGGCTGCAGGCTCATGTGGCGGCTCAGGTGGCTGACCAGGGCGGCGACGCCGAAGATCATGGACGAGGTGTGGCCGCTTTGCATGCGCTGGCCGTCCAGGTCCAGCCACAGCGCGAGCTGCTGCGGGTCGCCCACCTCGTCGGCGCTGACCAGCCAGGGACCGACGGGGCCAAAGCCGTCGTAGCCCTTGCCCTTGTCCCACTGGCCGCCACCGCGCCGCAGCTGCACCTCGCGCTCCGAGACGTCGTTCACCACGCAGTAGCCGGCCACATGCTGCAGCGCATCGGCCTCGGCGATGTCGCTGCCGCCGGCACCGATGACGACGCCGAGCTCAACCTCCCAGTCGGTGTGCTGGCTGCCGCGCGGGATGCGCAGCTCGTCGTCCGGGCCGGCGATCGCGCTCGTCCACTTGCCGAACACCACCGGCTCGGCCGGCAGCACCATCCCGGCCTCGGCGGCATGGTCGGCGTAGTTCAGCCCGATGCCGATGAACTTGCCGACCCGGCCGACGCAAGGCCCCAGCCGCAGCTCCTGCTGCGGCGTGCCCGCCACCAGCGGCAGCGCGCGCGGGTCCAGCGCCGCCAGGCGCGCCATGCCGGCCGGCGTCAGAACCTCGCCCGCGATGTCGTCGACCCAGCCCGAGAGGTCCCGCACCCGGCCTTGCTCGTCCAGCATGCCGGGTTTCTCCTGACCCCTGGGGCCGTAGCGCAGCAGCTTCATCGTTCTCCCCCAATGACCTGGCGGGTTCCTGTCTGGGGCCGGATCTTCCTCCATTCCTTGTGCTCCTGAGGGCCCCCAGGACCGGGCTGCGCCCAGCCCGCCCCCCGTGGGGGTCAAGGAAACTTGGGACGGCCCGGCGTTTCCTTGAGAGCGTCGCCGCGCGCATGGCCTTGCCACACCCAGCGCTGCCGCGGATCGGGCCGCACCGCCATCCGGCAGTGCGCGACGGCGGGATCGGCCGCTCCGCAGTCGGTGTCGCCTTCGGCCACCCAGGCCCGGCCGGGACCGCTTCAGCGCCCGCCGGGATGCCTCTGGCTCTGCGCGTGCGTCCAAGGGTTGATGACCGCCACGCCTGCCGCGTCGTAGGGCGAGGTATCGCGCGACGCCACGATGAAGCCCCGCGATGCGGCCACCGCTGCGATGTAGCCGTCCGGTGTCGGAAAACCGCGCCCACCCTTCCCGGCCGCCACGGCCAGGTCGGCGTAGCGACGCGCTGCGGCCGTGTCGAACGGCAGCACACGATCCTGGAACAGATCCAGCAGCTCGTTCAAGGTGCGGTCGAACAGGCTCTTGCGTCTGCCGGCCGGCAGCGCCCGGATGCCGAACAGCAGCTCGGCCAGCGTGACGCTGGACAGAAACAAGGTTTGCGCCACCTGCTCGTTCAGCCACGCCATCACCGCCGCGTCTGGCTGCGGCTTCATCGCCTCGCAGACGACGTTGGTGTCGAGGACGATCATTCAGAGCCTGTGAAGATATGCATCATGCCCGCATGAGTCATGTCTTCACAGGCTCTCAG
>CAUJJP010000078.1 GCA_963205525.1 Pseudomonadota bacterium
CCACGTCTTCCGCGATCTGCGTGCCGTCGAACAAGCCCTCACGAAAGGCCTTCAAGCATTGGAAGCCAACCCGAAGCGAACCCAGTCAATGACGGGGTTCAAATGGATTACATCTATATCGTTGAACGCAACTTAGTATGAACGGGCCGCACGGCATCGGCGAGCTGGGCTGGCCGACCCAGACCCTGGTGGTGCGCAACGCCGATGTCAGCTTCGTCTACATGCCGCTGCAGGACGGCGCCATCGCTCCGGTGCCGGCGGTCGACAGCTACGGCCAGCCGACCGACTTCAGCGCCAGTGCGCTGCTCAAGGGCGCGCGCCGGCTCGACCTGAGCGGCCAGGGCGCCTGGGACCCCATCCTCGGCACCGGCCACATCGGCATCTTCAACTCGCCGCAGACCTGGGCCGCGACGGTGGACTTCCTGCGCCGCTGAGCATTCTGGGTCGGGGCGCTGCGCGGTCGAGCGCTGCGCCCCGGTGATCTCAAGAAGACGCCGGGCCGTCCCAAGTTTTCTTGACCCCCGCGGGGGGCGGGCTGGGCGCAGCCCGGCCCTGGGGGTGCTCAGTAGGCGCCGATGCGCGGGTTCCCCACGCGCGGCTGGCCGCTGAAGTCGCTGCCCACGAGGTTGCTCGTCTCGCCCGCCGGCACCGCAGGCCGTGCGGGCAGCGCCGACCAGTCGAAGTCGATCATCGCCGCAGCCTGCAGCGCCTGCAGGTTGCCTGCAGCCAGCGGCCGGAAATCGTTGCCGGCGACGTCGGTCAGCTGCGGCTGCACGGTGTTGACCCAGTTGTTGGCGCGCAGCGCCGCCTCGCTGCAACCGGCGTTCGTGGCCGGGCAGGGGCCGGCGTCGTCGCTGCCCTCTATCCCCAGCGGGTGCTCGGCAGGGCCGTTCCAGATCAGGTTGCCGCGCAGCACCAGGCCGGTGTCGCCGCGCGCGTCCGCAGGAACGCCGCTGGAAGCCGGATTGCCCAGGGCGCCGGCAATCTGGAAGTGCTGCCACAGGCTCTGGACACCCGCGGGGTTGTAGAAGATGTTGTTCAGGACCAGCACGTTGCGGTTCGGAACGAGCACCTGGTTGCTGCCGTCGTCGACCACCGTCGTGCCCCAGCCACCGAGGTCCAGGTACTGCTGGCAGCGTTCACGACCGCTGTCGCCGGGCTGGCCGTCGCAGCTGCGCAGGCCGGCCACCGCCTCGAACAGGTGGCTGCGGGTGCCGATGCGCACGAAGGTGTTGTGGGCGAACAAGACGTTGAACGCGCCCTGGGCACCGATCGCTGCGCCTTCCACGTCGTGCACGATGTTGTTCACGAAGCGGATGCCGTAGGCCTCGTAGTGCAGCCAGGGCGCGCTCATGAACTGGAAGCCCGTTCCCTGGCCGGCGGTGAAGCCGCCGGTGCCGCAATCGCTGAAGACGTTGCCTTCGACCCGCAGATAGGCCGATCCACCCTTGGCGTAGGCGCACCAGTCGCCGGCGTCGGACACCTTGTTCCCGAGCAGGTGTCCGTACTGCACGCCGACGAAGTCGATCGCGTTGTCCCAGGCCCCGGAGATGGTGTTGCCCTCCAGGTAGACGTGCTGCGACTGGTTGATCTTGATGGTTTCCTGCGCGACGCGGGCGCCGCCCGAGATCCGGCTGTCGCGCACCAGCAGGTGGCTGCACTGCTCGCAGTGCAGCGCGTCGCCTGCCGGCTGCGGCGCGATGTTCAGGTTCACCAGGTAGAGGTGGTGGACGTCGAAGATGTTCAGGTCGCCGCCCAGGGTGACGGTGTCCGGCTGCTCGGCGGTGATCAGGATCGGAAACTCGCGGCTGCCGCGCCGCTCGTCCATGTAGTTCGGCAGGCTCGACTCCGGATAGCTGCCCGGTGCCAGCAGGATGCGCCAGCCGGTCGCCGTCAGGGTGCCGCGCGGCAGCTTCTGCCAGGCGGCGCTGAGGGTGCGCAAAGGCGACTGGGCGCTCAGGCCGTCGTTGGCGTCGCTGCCGTCGGTGGCGACGTGCAGGGTTCTGAGCACCGGGCTGCCGATGTCGTAGCGACCGGCCAGAAGCGGTGCCGGCGCGCCCGGAGACGGGCCGCCGGTGGGCGGCGCCGGCGTGACTGGCGGCGTCGGTGGTGCCGGCGTGACCGGTGGCGTGCTGCCGGCCGGGGGCGCTTCCGCCGTTCCTCCGCCACCCCCGCAGGCGGCGAGGACGGTGAGGAGGACGGCGGCGGTCCAGGGGCGGCACTGGGCAAGACGCGGATGCATGGGAACCTCGGCAGGCAAACGGTGGCTCTCGTTGCCATCGGCGCCACGCCGGCAGGGTGTAGCCAGCCGCGGCGCACAGCCGCGCCCGGTGTCAGCTTTGTCACGTCCTGCGGCGCTGACCGGCGCCCGGCACAGACCGGGCGCCGCCCAGGCTCCTATGGGCCCAGGATGGCGTCCAGCGACCGTGCCAGCGCGCGCAGCGCGTGGTCCAGTGCGTCCACCTGCGGCGCGAGCTCGGTCGTCGCCAGCGGCTGCGCGAGCGCCGCCTCCAGGGACTGGATGAGCTGCTGCAGGGTCGTGGCCGCGATCGCCGAGCAGGCGCCGCGCAGCGAGTGGCAGGCGGCGCGCAGCGCCGACGCGTCGGCGTCGTGGAGCGCGGTCCGCAGCTCTCCCATGCCCTCGCGATAGGTGGCGGCGAAGCGGCGCAGCACGCGCTCCACCGTGGCCGGCTCGCCGCCGAGTTGCGCGAATGCGCGCACGGCATCGATGGCCGGCACGCCGAGCAGGCGTTCGCGCAGCGGCGCCTGCACCGCCGCGCCGGCACCGGACCCGTGCTCGGACCGGTTCGTCGGCTGCGGCGGCAGCGGCAGCCAGCGCAGCAAGGTGGCGTACAGCCGCTGTGGATCGACGGGTTTGGCGATGTGGTCGTTCATGCCGGCCGCCAGACAGGCGAAGCGGTCGTCGTCGAAGGCGTTGGCGGTCATCGCGATCACCGCCAGCGCATCGCCGCAGCGCCGGCGCAGGGCGCGCGTCGCCGTCAGGCCGTCGGTGCCGGGCATCTGCACGTCCATCAGCACTAGGTCATAGGGCCGCGTGCACGCCATTTCGACCGCCTGGGTGCCGTCGTCGGTCGTCTCCACGACGAGCCCGGTGCGGTGCAGCAGCTCGACCGCCACTTCCTGGTTCACCGGGTTGTCCTCGGCCAGCAGCACGCGCTGGCCGGCGTGGCGCTGCCGCAGCAGGGCCTCGGCGGCGCCAAGGTCGGGTGCGGGTGCGGGCCGCGGCTGCGAGGAGCCGCGCAGCACGCGCACCAGGGTGTCGTGCAGGGCGGAGGCGGTGACCGGCTTGACGAGTACCGCCGCGCAGCCGACGGTCTGCGCCTGCTGCCACACCGTCGGCTCGTCGTAGGCCGTGACCAGCACTGCGGGCGGCATCGCCTGGCCGAGCAGGTCGCGCAGCGCGCCCAGGGTGGCGATGCCGTCCATCGGCGCCATCCGCCAGTCGACCACCAGGACGTCGTAAGGCTGGCCGGCGCTCATGCGGTCCTGCGTCGCGCGCAGCGCCTGTGCGCCGCTGCAGCGGGCATCCACCTGCAGGCCGAGATCGTGCAGGCGGTCGCCGATGGCGACCAGCGCTTCCGGCAGATCGTCGACCAGGAGCGCCTGCAGTCCATGCAGGGGGATGGGTGCGGCACGCTCGCCGGCCGCCTCGGCGCGCCCGAGCCAGGCAGTGAACCAGAAGCTGCTGCCGTCCCCGGGGCTGCTTTGCACGCCCACCTCGCCGCCCATCATGCGGGCGATGTGTTGCGTCAGCGCCAGGCCCAGACCGGTCCCGCCATGGCGGCGGCCGGTCGAGACGTCGGCCTGCTCGAAGGCGTCGAAGAGCGCGCCCTGGCGTTCCGGTGCGATGCCCTCGCCGGTGTCGCGCACCTCGAAGCGCACCTGCACGCGGGCGCCCGACTCGCGCAGCAGTTCGCCGCGCAAGCGCACCCAGCCGGTGGCGGTGAACTTCACGGCGTTGCTCAGCAGGTTGATGATCGCCTGCGACAGCCGGGTGGGGTCGCCGCGCAGGCGCGCCGGCAGGTGGTCGGTGTCGATGACCAGCTCCAGGCCCTTCTCGCGTGCGCGCGCGGCCACGAGGTCGAAGCTGCGCGAAAGCACCTCGTCGAGCGCGAACTCGACCTCCTCCAGCTGCATCTTGCCGGCTTCGATCTTGGACAGGTCCAGGATGTTGTTGATCACCTGCAGCAGGTGGCGCGCCGCCTCGTCCACCTTTTGCAGCCGCTCGCGCTGCAGGCTGTCGCGGGTGTCGCGCGCCAGCAGGTGGGTGAAGCCGATGATGGCGTTCATCGGCGTGCGGATCTCGTGGCTCATGTTGGCCAGAAAGGCGCTCTTGGCGCGGCTGGCTGCCTCGGCGGCGTCGGCCCGGCGTGCCAGCTCGGCCTGCATCTCACCGATCTGGGCCGTGCGCAGCGCCACCTGGGCTTCCAGATCCGCCTGCTGCGACTCCAGCACGCGCCTGGCCTGCACCACCGGGCTGACGTCCTCGGCCACCATCAGCAGGCCGCCTATCGTGCCGTCGGTGTCGCGCCAGGGCACGACCGACCAGCGCAGCCAGTGCTCGACCCCGGCCGGGTCGCGCCACAGGTACTCGTCGTCGTGCACTTCCTCGCCGGCCAGGGCACGGCGGTAGGTTTCCAGCCATTCGGGCGGCTGCTCGGGGACCAGCTCGTGGTGGTCGACGCCGACGAGCTCGGTGCGCCCGCGCCCGTAGGCCTGGATCCAGCGCGTGCTGGCCGCCAGGTACACGAGGTCGCGGTCGAACATCGCCAGCGTGCTCGGCGCCTCGCGCACGAAGGCGGCGAGCTGGGTGCGCGCGCGCCGGTCGGCCTCTGCCGCGAGCTTGCGCGCGGTGATGTCGCGGTGCATCGCGAACACGCCCTCGAGCCGGCCGTCCGGCGCCAGGATGGTGCGCAGGCTGGACTCGGCCCAGAACACGCTGCCGTCCTTGCGCTGGAAGCGGCCTTCGTGCATGAGGTCCGGGGCGTGGACGGCTGCGTACAGGCGGGCTGCGTCGCGCGGATCGGCATACAGGAACTCGATCGTGCGCCCGCTGACCTCGTCCGCTGCCCAGCCGAACTGGCGGCTGAATGCAGGGTTGACCTGCTCGATGCGCTGGTCGGGACCGGTGAAGACGAGGGCATCTCCCATCGCATCGAACAAGGCGCGGATCCGGGTCTCGGTGCCGCTGCGGGCGTGCTCGGCCGAGCGCGCGTGTGCCTGCGCCTGGCTGGCCTCGTGCAGGCTGGCCTCGCGGATCAGGCGTGTGGCGACCAGCAGGGCAAAGACGGCGAGCGTCATCATCGCGCCCGGGAAGGTGCTCATTGCCTCGTCGTAGGTCACCGCCACCGCCAGGATCGACAAGGCCAGCGTCAGCAGCGCGACACGCCAGCGGCTCACCCCGAGGGCGAAGATGAACGGAATCCAGAACGCATGCGGCACCCCACCGCGAATGAAGGCGTTCGGCTCGAACTGGATCAGCAGCGCCGGTGTCATGGCCAGCGGCAGCAGGCCCACGGTGTGGTCGTTGGCGCGCCAGTACAGCCAGGCCGCTGCTGCAAACACCATCGCCAGGTAGGCAATCGCCGCCGCTCGCCGCAGGCGCAATCCTTCCACCAGCGGCGGCGGGCCGGGCAGCAGGCCGGTGACCATGCCCAGCAGCGGCAACAGGGCCAGCAGCAGCAAGGCGGCGGTGACGGTCAGGGTGAGCAGGGTCAGCCGGCGGCGGTCGAACCGCAGCGCTGCAAACCTTTGGCGTATCGGCGTCGAGATCCTCACCCAGGCCTCCCCCGCGCGGCTGCGCGCCGTCTTTCTCCACCGGGCACGGTCGCGCCATCCTGCCCGCAGCCCTGATCCCGGCCATGCGCGGGATCAAGCATCGCATTCAGGCCAGGGTCTTGAGCTGACTGCGGCCGCTGCGCTTGGCGTCGAGCAGGGCGCGGTCGGCGCGGGCGATGGCGTCTTCCGGGCGCTCGCCGGGGTGCCAGGCGGTCAGGCCCATGCTGACGCTGATGCGCTGGTCGGTCGGCAGGCCGTCGATGGGCAGTTCGCGCAAGGCCTCGAAGATGCGTGCGGCCACGCCGGTGGCCTCGTCCAGGCCGAGCCCCGGCAGCAGGAGCAGGAACTCCTCGCCGCCCCAGCGGCCGCACATGTCGTACTCGCGCAGCAGATCGGCGATCGCCTGCGCCACGGCGCGCAGGGCGCGGTCGCCGGCGTCGTGGCCGTGCTGGTCGTTGACCTGCTTGAAGTGGTCGATGTCCAGCAGCGCCACGCACAGCGGCAGGCCCTGGCGCCCGCAGCGCGCGATTTCCTGCGGCAGCCGCTCGGTGAGCAGGCGGCGGTTCGGCAGCCCGGTGAGCGCGTCGTGGGTGGAGGCCTGCTGCAGCGCGAGGTTGGCCTCGCGCAGCATGTCCTGGTAGCGGTCTGAGATGCGCGTCATCTTCTCGAGCTGGCGCAGCCGCTTCTCGAACTGTGCCGTGCGCGCCAGCTCGTGCCGGCGCTCGGCCCACTGCACGCGGTCTGAGATGCGCGCGATGCGGTCCAGCCGCTGCACCTGGCCCAGGTACTGCTCCCACAGCAGCGCCAGCGCCTCGCGCAGCGGGTGGCCGTGGTGCGCGGGATCGGCGAGCAGGCGCTCGATCAGGGTGTCGATCTCGTCCTCGGCCATGGTGTGCGCGCGTCGCTCAGTGCGCGCCTTCGGGCAGGATTTCGAAGGGGAAGCTGCAGTCCTCGGCGAACTCCTCGGCGAGGTCGCGCACGCGTGCGTTGGCGCCGTCGTAGAACCATTGCACCGCGACCGTGCGTCCCTTGCCGTGCGCGTCCTGCAGGAGGTCGAAGATGTCCATCATGGCGCGGATGCTGCTGGTGTTGAGGTACAGCAGGCGCAGCATCAGGCGCAGCGGTGAATCGCTGCTGCCGAGGTACTCCTCCACCCAGGCGATCACCGGGCCGAAGAACTCGAACGAGTTCTCGGGATAGGAGTCGCCCGCCATGTGCAGCAGGCCGGCGGCGGCGTCGCTGCGGATGCCGGGGGTGGATGCGGTGGCGGCGATGTCGAGGTCGGAGATGGGGGGCATGGGTGAAGTGGGAGACATGGGGCAGGGCCCTCAGAGGATCGCGGTCAGGCTGACGAAGGCCCGGCCGTCGGTGCGTTCGGACAAGCTGGCCTGCAGCGGGGCACTGGACTTGCGCGCGATGTCGATCAGGCCCAGGCCGGCGCCGCTGACGCCCTGGCCGTCGCGCGGTGCGCGCAGCTGCTCCTTGTAGGCGGCCTTCAGCGCCGCCTTGTCCAGCGCCGCCAGCCGTTCGACCGCCTGCACCAGGCTGCGCGCGTCGGCCAGCTGCGCCAGGTTGCCGGCCGAGACCACGTGCCGCCCCTGCTCGTCGCGGGCGATCACCACCGTGGCGGTGGCGTCGGCCTCGCCGTAGTCCATGCGGGTGCAGTAGTGGCGGATGTTCTGCGTCATCTCGATGTAGACCGCGAACACGTCCATCGCCGCCCCGGGCTGCACCTGGTCGGCGTGCAGGTAGTTGCGCAAGGCGTGGCCGAGCTCCTCGATCAGCGAGCGCGACATGGGGCCGTTGAAGCACAGCATGATGCGTCGGGTGTTGCAGAACTCGCGCAATGAATACAGGTCTGGGGATTGCATCGGGGCTCCGCTTCAATCGATGCGCAAGGCCAGCGCGGTGATGTCGTCGCGCTGCGGGTAGTGTCGCTGGTATTCGGCCAGCGCCGCGGCCAGCGCCTGCATCTGTTCGGCCGGCGCGTTCCGCGCCTGCGTGCGCAGCAGGGCCATCAGGCGTTCGTGGCCGAAGCCGTAGCCCTTGTCGCCGCCGGCCTGGTCGAGCAGGCCGTCGGTCACCAGCCAGCAGCTGGTGCCGGGCGTCAGTGCGACGCGGGTGTTGAGCCACTGGCCGGGGCGGCGGTCTGCGAGGGCACGGCGCGCGCCGCGCAGCCGCGCCACGGTCTGGCCGTCGCTGTGGAACAAGTCCATCGCTGCGCCGGCGAAGCACAGCTCGGCGCGCCTGCGGTCCACCCAGACCAGGGCGGCATCGGTGCTGGTGGCCAGGGCGCGCGCCGAGCTGGCCTCGGCCAGCTGCTGGCGCAGCGTCTGGTCGGCCTGCTGCAGCAGCCGTGCCGGGTCGCGCGCCCCGTGCAGGTGCAGCGCCTGGTCGAGTGCGGCGCGCGCCAGCATCGTCATCAGCGCCCCCGGCACGCCGTGGCCGGCACAGTCCATGACGCCGACCAGGAAGCCGTCGTCCTCGGCGTGGAAGACATAGAAGTCGCCGCCGACGACGTCGCGCGGCTGCCACAGCACCTGCTGCTGTAGGCCCAGCGCGCGGCCGAGCTCGCGGTCCGGCAGGGTGGCGCGCTGGATCAGGCTGGCAGCGCGGATCGAGTCGTCGATCTGGCGCTGTGCCTGCAGCACGCGGGCGTGGCTGGCCTGCAGGTCGGCGGTGCGTGCGCGCACCTTGTCCTCCAGCTCGGCGGTGTGCGCCTGCACCTGGCGCGCCATGCTGGAGAAGGAGGCGCTCAGGGCGCCGATCTCGTCGCCGCGCCCGCGCGGTAGGTCGACCGCGTAGTCGCCGGCCGCGATCGCCTGCGCCGAGCGCTGCAGCCGGCGCAGCGGGCGCACCATGAGCCGGTTCACCGAGTAGCCGAAGCCGGCGAGCAGGACCGCCAGCACGGCGCTCGCCGCGAGGCCCGCCGACCACAGCCAGCGGCTGTCCATGACCTGCGCCGCACGCAGGTCGACGATGCTCGCCACGTGCCAGCGCAGCTGCGGGATGTAGGTCAGGGCGAGCACGCTGCCGCCGTCGCCGAGCTCGCGCAGCACGGCGGTCTGCGGCCGGGCGCGGCTCTCGGCGAGCGCGTCGGCGAGCAGCGCGGATGCGCTGGCGGGCAGCAGCGCGGCCAGGGTCTGCGTCGGCGCGGCCTGTTTCGCGGCCGCGTTCAGCGCCACCCGGTCCGGGTCCGGGTGGGCCTGGATCGCGCCCTCGTCGTTCACGATCAGCGGCAGCACGCCGGGATCGGCACGGGCGATGAAGTCGCGCAGGAATCCCGACAGGTCCAGCCCGGCGCCGGCCAGGCCGATGCTGCGCTCGCCGTCCTTCACCCGCACGTTGATCCAGACCCGGGTCTCCTTCAGCTTGGCGTCGTAGTTGACGTTCAGGCTGTAGGGCTGTTCGCCGCGCAGGGTGGCGTAGAACCAGCCGTCCTCGGGGTCGTCGGCCTCCAGCCGGTAGCGCGGCCGGTTGCTGAAGGGCTCGCCGCGCTCGTTGTACCAGTAGCTGCCGTCGACCGCGCTGGCGATGAAGTAGGCGCCGCCGCCCAGGCTCTGCAGGAAGCCATCGGCCTCCTCGAAGAAGGCGTCGCGCTGCGCAGTGCCGGGGTCGAGCAGCATGCGGCGCAGCAGCGGCGAGCCGGCCAGGCGCTGCGCCAGTGCCAGCTCGCGGCTGAGCGGCGCGAGGATGCGTTCGCGCTCGAGCTGGGTGAAGTTGCGCGCGTAGGCGAGGCCGAACTGGCTGCGCGCGGCGTCCACCAGCCGCGTCGACAGCCACCACGCCGGCGCCAGCGCGAGCACACAGGCGAGGGCGAGCGCGAACATGAACTTGGCGCGCAGGCCAAGGCGGATGCCGGTCATCGGGGGTGGCTCGGGCTTGGGGTGGGCATGTTGCCACAGGGGCCGTGCGGGGCTTGCCGGTGCTTGCGGCGGGCGGAGCCCCTGCCCGCGTCCGCTGCCGGGCCGGCTGCTAGGATGGCCGATTGCCCTGCCGCGAAAGCCCTCCCGAGTCGCCCATGACCACAGGTGTCATCCGCATCCGCGGCGCCCGCCAGCACAACCTGAAGAACCTGGACCTGGACATCCGCACCGGCGAGATGACGGTGGTCACCGGCCCCAGCGGGTCGGGCAAGAGCAGCCTGGTGTTCGACACCTTGTACGCCGAGGGCCAGCGCCGCTACGTCGAGACCTTCAGCGCCTACGCGCGCCAGTTCCTGGACCGCATGGACCGCCCGGCGGTGGACCAGGTCGACGGCGTGCCGCCGGCGATCGCGATCGACCAGACCAACCCGGTGCGCACCAGCCGCAGCACGGTCGGCACCATGACCGAGCTGAACGACCACCTGAAGCTCTTGTTTGCGCGCGCCGCCCAGCTGTTCGACCGCGCCAGCGCCTTGCCGGTGCGCCACGACACGCCGCAGTCGATCTACGCCGAGCTGTGCCAGCGCGCCGCCGCCGCGGGCGACCCGCGGCTGGTGTTCAGCTTCCCGGTCGAGCTGCCCGCCGACACCAGCGCCGAGCAGCAGGCGCAGTGGCTGGCGGCGAGCGGTTTCACGCGCGTGCAGGCCGAGCGGGTGGATGGCGAGCGCCGCATCCTCGACGTGGTGGCGGACCGCCTGCGCCTGGGCGGCGCCGAGCGGGCACGCGTGCTGGAGGCGATCGAGCTCGCGCTCAAGCGCGGCGGCGGACGCCTGAGCGTGCACGTTGGCGACGCAGGCCAGACCTGGAAGTACAGCACCGGCCTGCACTGCCCGGAAAGCGACCTGCGCTACGCCGATCCGCAGCCGGCGCTGTTCAGCTTCAACAGCGCCTACGGCGCCTGCGAGACCTGCCGCGGCTTCGGCCGCGTGATCGGCGTCGACTGGGGGCTGGTGATCCCCGACGAGCGCCGCACCCTGCGCAACGGCGCCATCAAGCCGCTGCAGACGCCGGCCTGGAAGGAGTGCCAGGACGACCTGCTGAAGTACGCCGGCGAGGCCGGCATCCCGCGCGACACGGCCTGGAACCAGCTCGGCGCGGCGCAGCGCGACTGGGTGCTGGAGGGCACGCCGAACTGGAAGGGCGACTGGAACCGCCAGTGGTACGGCGTGCGCCGCTTCTTCGGCTACCTGGAGAGCAAGGCCTACAAGATGCACATCCGGGTGCTCTTGTCCAAGTACCGCAGCTACACGCCCTGCGGCGCCTGCGGCGGCGCGCGCCTGAAGACCGAGGCCTTGCTGTGGCGCCTGGGCAGCCGCGAAGACGCCGACGCCGTGCTCGCGCCCGCCAGCCGCTTCCTGCCGCAGGGGGTGGACTGGACGCGCGAACAGCTGCAGGCGCTGCCCGGGCTGTCTCTGCACGACCTGATGCAGCTGCCGCTGGAGCGCCTGCGCCGATTCTTCGACCGCCTGGGTGGCGCCGCTGCGTCAGGCGGCGCCGGCGCGCCCGGCGACGAGGCGCAGGCCCTGCTGCTGGACGAGATCCGCACCCGGCTGCGCTACCTGTGCGAGGTCGGCCTGGGCTATCTGAGCCTGGACCGTCAGAGCCGCAGCCTGAGCGGCGGCGAGGTGCAGCGCATCAACCTGACCACCGCGCTCGGCACCAGCCTGGTGAACACCATGTTCGTGCTCGACGAGCCCAGCATCGGCCTGCACCCGCGCGACATGGACCGCATCGTCACCGCCATGCAGCGGCTGCGCGACGCCGGCAACACCCTGGTGGTGGTCGAGCACGACCCGGCGGTGATGCTGGCCGCCGACCGCCTGATCGACATGGGCCCGGGCCCCGGCGAGCGCGGCGGCCAGATCGTGTTCGACGGTGCGCCCGAGGACGCCAAGCGCGCGCCGACCCTGACCGGCGCCTACCTGGGTGCGCGCAAGCAGGTCTCGGCCGGATTCCGGCGCGCGGTGGAAGCGGGCACGCCGCGCCTCATCCTGCAGGGCGCGCGCGAGCACAACCTGCAGGACCTGACGGTCGAGCTGCCGCTGCAGCGCCTGGTCTGCGTCACCGGCGTCAGCGGCTCGGGCAAGAGCACGCTGGTGCAGGACGTGCTGCACCCGGCGCTGGCGCGCCACTTCGGCAAGCCGACCGAGGCCCCGGGTGCCTTCGACGCCCTGCTCGGTGCCGAGCAGCTCGCCGACGTGGTATTCGTCGACCAGAGCGCGATCGGCAAGACCGCGCGCTCCAACCCGGCGAGCTACGTCGGTGCCTTCGACGAGCTGCGCCGGCTGTTCGCCGACACGCCGCTGGCGCGCGAGCGCGGCTACACCGCAGGCAGCTTCAGCTTCAATGCCGGCGACGGCCGCTGCCCGACGTGCAGCGGATCGGGCTTCGAGCACGTGGAGATGCAGTTCCTCTCCGACGTCTACCTGCGCTGTCCGGACTGCGACGGCCGCCGCTACCGCGCCGAGCTGCTGGAGGTCAAGCTGCTGCGCGGCCCGCACGCCTGGTCGATCGCCGACGTGCTGGACCTCACGGTGGCCGAGGCGGCGCACTGGTTCCAGTCCGAGCGCGAACTGCTGGCGCGGCTGCAGCCCATCGTCGACGTCGGGCTGGACTACGTGCGCCTGGGCCAGCCGGTGCCCACGCTCTCGGGCGGCGAGGCGCAGCGCCTCAAGCTCGCCGGCTTCCTGGCCGAGGCGGCGAGCGGCCCGCACCAGCCCCTGGCGCGCAAGGGCAAGCTCTTCCTGTTCGACGAGCCGACCACCGGGCTGCACTTCGACGACATCGCCAAGCTCATGCGGGCGCTGCGCAAGCTGCTCGACGCCGGCCATTCGCTGCTCGTCATCGAGCACAACCTGGACGTCGTGCGCGCCGCCGACTGGATCGTCGACCTCGGCCCCGAGGGCGGCGAGGCCGGCGGCCGGCTGGTCGCCAGCGGCACGCCGCAGGACCTGATGGCGCACCCGGCGTCGCACACCGGCAGCGCGCTGCGCGACTACGCGCGCGCGCTCGGTGCCGGCGGCCACGCGGTGGAGGAAGGGCCGCCGCTGCAGCAGGTGCTGCGCCGCGCGCGCGACGAGGCGGCGCAGGCGATCCGCATCGTCAACGCCCACGAGCACAACCTGAAGGGGCTGTCGGTCGACATCCCGCGCGGACGCTTCAACGTCATCACCGGCGTCAGCGGATCGGGCAAGAGCACCCTGGCCTTCGACATCCTGTTCAACGAGGGCCAGCGCCGCTACCTGGAGAGCCTGAACGCCTACGCGCGCAGCATCGTGCAGCCGGCCGGGCGGCCGGAGGTGGACGCGGTCTGGGGCATCCCGCCGACGGTGGCGATCGAGCAGCGCCTGTCGCGCGGCGGGCGCAAGAGCACGGTCGCCACCACCACCGAGGTCTGGCATTTCCTGCGCCTGCTGTGGGTCAAGCTCGGCCTGCAGCACTGCATCCACGACGGCGCGCCGGTGCGCGCGCAAAGCGCCGAGAGCATCGCCGCCCAGCTGCTGCGCGAGCACCGCGGCGCCCACGTCGGCCTGCTGGCGCCGCTGGTGCAGCACCGCAAGGGCCTGTACACCGACCTCGCCAAGTGGGCGCGCGCGCGCGGCCACGGCCACCTGCGGGTGGACGGCGGCTTCGTGCCCACCGACCCCTTCCCGCGCCTGGACCGCTACCAGGAGCACAGCATCGAGCTGCCGGTGGCCGACCTCGTGATCGACCCCGCCGACGAAGCCGGGCTGCGCGACGCGCTCGCGCGCACGCTGGAGCTCGGGCGCGGCGTGCTGCACCTGCTGCACCCGCTGGACGGCCTGGCGGCGAGCCTGGACGCCGGCGGCCAGGGCCTGGGCGTGGGCCGGGTCGAGGTCTTCTCCACCAAGCGCGCCTGCCCGGTCTGCGGCACCAGCTACCCCGAGCTGGACCCGCGCATGTTCAGCTACAACAGCCGCCACGGCTGGTGCCCGGGCTGCGTCGGTACCGGGCTGGCGCTGACGCGCGAGCAGCGGCGCGCGCTCGACGACACCCGCAGCGAGGACGACCGCGGGCGCGAACAGAGCTTCCCGGCCGAGGAGGCCGAGGTCGAGGGGCTGAGCGATGCCGCCTGCCCGGATTGCGCGGGCACGCGGCTGAACCCTGGCGCGCGCGCGGTGCGTTTCGACGACCTGCCGATAGGCGAGGTGGCGCGCTGGTCGGTGAGCGATGCCGCGGCCTGGGTCGCCGGCCTGCAGGCCACCGGCCGGCTGAGCGCGCGCGAGACCGGGATCGCGCGCGACGTGCTCAGCGAGATCGCGAGCCGGCTGCAGTTCCTGCAGGACGTGGGGCTGGGCTACCTGACCCTGGACCGCGCCGCCCCCACCCTGTCCGGCGGCGAGGCGCAGCGCATCCGCCTCGCGGCCCAGCTCGGCAGCCACCTGCAGGGCGTGTGCTACGTGCTCGACGAGCCGACCATAGGCCTGCACGCGCGCGACAACGCGATCCTGCTCGGGGCGCTGGCCAGGCTGGGCGAGGCCGGCAACACCCTGGTCGTGGTCGAGCACGACGAGGACACCATACGCCGCGCCGACCACATCATCGACATCGGGCCCGGCGCCGGCCGCCACGGCGGCCAGCTCGTTGCCCAGGGCAGCGTCGCCGACCTGGTGCGCGCCGCCGACTCGGTGACCGGCCGCTTCCTGCAGCAGCCGCTGGCGCACCCGCTGCAGCCGCGCCGGCCGGTGGCGGCCGACACCCCGGCGCTGCAGGTTCGGGGTGCTTCGCTGCACAACCTGCAGCGGCTGGACGTGCGGCTGCCGCTGCAGCGCCTGGTGGCGGTGACAGGGGTCAGCGGTTCCGGCAAGAGCACGCTGGCGCGCGACGTGCTGCTCGCCAGCGTGGCCGCGGCGGTGTCCTCGCGCGGCAGCGCGGCGCCGACCGGCTGCGCGCGCATCGAGGGCTGGGAGGGCGTGGACCGGGTGCTGGAGGTCGACCAGACGCCGATCGGCAAGACCCCGCGCTCCTGCCCGGCCACCTACGTCGGCTTCTGGGACGCGATCCGCAAGCTGTTCGCGCAGACGCTGGAGGCGCGCGCACGCGGCTACGCACCGGCGCGCTTCAGTTTCAACACCGGCGCCGGCCGCTGCCCGGACTGCGAAGGCCAGGGCCTGCGCACGATAGAGATGAGCTTTCTGCCGGACGTGAAAGTGCCCTGCGACAGCTGCCACGGCCAGCGCTTCAACCCCGAGACGCTGGCCGTGAGCTGGCGCGGCCGCCATATCGGCGAGGTGCTGCTGATGCAGGTCGACGAGGCGGTCGAGTTCTTCGCCAGCATGCCGGCCATCGCCCACCCGCTGCGCCTGCTGCAGGACGTGGGCCTGGGCTACCTGACCCTGGGCCAGCCTTCGCCCACCTTGTCCGGCGGCGAGGCGCAGCGCATCAAGCTGGTGACCGAGCTGTCCAAGGTGCGCGACGACCTGGGGCGCCGCGGCCAGCGCCCGCCGCATACCTTGTATGTGCTCGACGAGCCCACCGTGGGTCTGCACATGGCCGACGTGGAGCGCCTGATCCGCGTCCTGCACCGGCTGGTCGACGGCGGCCACAGCGTGATCGTCATCGAGCATGACCTGGACGTGATCGCCGAGGCCGACTGGGTGCTGGACCTGGGGCCGGAGGGCGGCGCGGGCGGCGGACGCATTGCCGCCGAGGGTACGCCGGAGGCGGTGGTCGCCGCCGCCACCCACACCGGGCTGGCGCTGGCGCCGGTGCTGGCGCGGGGCTGATCGGCCGCGATCAGTGGCGCAGGCCGGAGGCCGCCTGCGCCTGCCACCCGGCGCTGCCGGGGACGGCGGCGTCGACCGTCAGCTGCAGCGCGCGCAGCTGCAGCTGGGTGGCGTCGTCGCGGTCCCCGAAGCGGTCCAGCACGTCCGACAGGCGCAGCAGGACGCTGATCTCCCACTGCGGATCGGCCACCCGGGTGGCGCGCTGGCGGGCGTCGAACACCAGGTCGCGCGCGCGTTCGCGCGCCGGCCGGCCGCTGCCTCGGCGCACCCGCTCGGCGTGGTCGGCCTGCTGGGCGAGCAGTTCGATGGTCTCGCACAGTAGCTCCACCTGCTGATCCGGCCCGCCCAGCGCATGCGCCCAGCGGCTTGCGGAATCCAGCATCGCGAGCGCCGAGTTCGTGGCACCGAGTTCGCGGTAGGCGCGGGCCACCGCGCGATAGGCCTCGGCCAGCGCCCAGGGTCGGTTCTGCGCCTGCGCAGCTTCGAGCTGGCGCAGGACCTGGCGCAGGCCCTCGCGTGGGTCGATCGGGGTGGTTGCAGGGCAGGTCGTGGATGTCATGGCGGCGGCGGTCTGGCTGCGCCATGCTAGGCAGGGCCGGCTCGTTCAGGCCGCCCGCGGCTCCCCCGCTTGCGGGGGGCGCTCCCGCAGCCGGGGGGCGACGATGTCACGCTTTCGGTACCGACGCCGGCGTCGGCGGTCGCGGCGGGTGCAGGCGCGCCAGCATGAGCAGGCCCAGGAGGGCGGCGTAGACCGCCACCTCGCCGTACAGGCGCTTGCCGGAGCGCATCCAGAAGAAGTGCAGGATGGCGAGTGCGGCCACCGCGTAGACCAGGCGGTGCAGGGCGCGCCAGCGCCGGCCGCCGAGGGCGCGCATGGCGCGGTCGGTGGAGGTGGCGGCCAGCGGCAGCAGCAGGGCCAGCGCGGTGGCGCCGACGAGGATGAAGGGGCGCTTGCCGATGTCGCGCCAGATCGCGCGCAGGTCCAGGCCCTGGTCCAGCACGGCGTAGGCGCTGAAGTGCAGCAAGGCGTAGCCGAAGCAGAACAGACCCAGCATGCGCCGCTGCCGCATGAGGGAGGACCAGCCCAGCCAGCGCCGCAGCGGTGTCACCGCCAGCGTCAGGCACAGCAAGCGCAGCGCCCAGTCGCCACTGCTGCGGATCAGCGCCTCCGCCGGATTCGCGCCCAGGCGGTCCGCAGCGGCGGCCCACAGCAGCCAGAGCAAGGGCGCCAGGGCGAGCGCGAACAGCACCGGCTTGACCGCCGGGTGCAGCAGCCAGCGGTTGACCGCACTCACCATGCGAGGCTAGAAGTCCTTCTTCAGGTCCATGCCGGCGTAGAGCTGGCCGACCTGGGACTCGTAGCCGTTGAACATCAGGGTCGGGCGCTTCTTGGCGAGCAGGCCGCCCTCGCCGATGCGGCGCTCGCTGGCCTGGCTCCAGCGGGGGTGATCGACGCTCGGGTTCACGTTCGAATAGAAGCCGTACTCCTGCGGCGCGGCGCGCTGCCAGCTGGGGAGGGGCTGGCGTTCGACGAAGCGGATGCGGACGATGGACTTGGCGGACTTGAAGCCGTACTTCCAGGGCACCGCCAGCCGCAGCGGGGCGCCGTTCTGGTTCGGCAGCACTTCGCCGTAGACGCCGAACACCAGCATCGCCAGCGGGTGCATGGCCTCGTCCATGCGCAAGGCCTCGACATAGGGCCAGGCGAGCACACGCGAACGCAAGCCCGGCATCTGGCGTGGATCGTCCAGGGTCGTGAACTCGACGAACTTGGCGTTGCCGGTGGGCTCGACGCGGCGTATCAGCTCGGCCAGCGACCAGCCCAGCCAGGGAACCACCATCGACCAGCCCTCCACGCAGCGCAGGCGGTAGATGCGTTCCTCCACCGGCGCGAGCTTGATGAGGGTGTCGATGTCCCAGCGGCCGGGCTTGTGCAGCGCGCCTTCGACCTGCACCGTCCAGGGCCGCGGCCGCAGGCTGGCGGCGTGGGCCGCGGGGTCGGACTTGTCGGTGCCGAACTCGTAGAAGTTGTTGTAGCCCGTGAGGTTGGCGTAGGTGGTGGGCGGCTCCATGGTCAGCGCGCCCGTGAGCTGGCTGCGCTGGGCGGCCAGCGCCGGCAGCCGGCCGGGGGCCTGGATCGTGGATGCGGCGTCGGCGCGCGGCATCCAGGCGCCGGCAGCGCCGACCGTCATCGCCTGCAGCCAGTGCCGGCGCTGCAGCCAGACCGCCCGCGGGGTGATCTGCGAACCCAGCCGGGCTTGATCTGCGGGGTCGATGGGGCGCTTCATGGGCGGCGATGCGGGAGCGGTCCGGGACGACGCCCCCAGCTTAGCGCGCTGCACCACCCATGATGCGCAAAGGGCCGGTCTCGCGACCGGCCCTCGGGTGGGCGGTGGGCGCGTGCGCGCCCGGTTCGGGGTTCAGCGCAGGCCGGCGATGTAGTCCACCACCGCCTTGATCTCGGCGTCGCTCATCTTCGCCGCCACGCCGCTCATCTGCGCGCTGTTGGCGCGCGCGCCGGAGCGGAAGGCGATCATCTGCGCCTCGGTGTAGGCCGGGTGCTGACCGGAGAGCTTGGGGTACTGGGCCGGAATGCCGGCGCCGTTCGGGCTGTGGCAGCCGGCGCAGGCCGGGATCTTGCGGTCGGTGATGCCGCCGCGCCAGATGCGCTGGCCCAGCAGCACGGTGTCCTTGTTCGTCGCCTCGCCGCCGGGCGCCGACTTGCTGGCGTAGAAGGCGGTGACGTTGAGGATGTCCTGCTCGGTCTCCAGCAAGGCCACCATGCCTTGCATGGTCGCGCTCTCGCGCTTGCCGGACTTGAACTCGTGCAGCTGCTTGGCCAGGTACTCAGGGAACTGGCCGGCGATGATGGGGTTCTCCGGCAGTCCGCGCGTGCCGTCGGCCATGTGGCAGGCCATGCAGGCAGCCGCGGTGGCCTCGCCCTTGGCGATGTCGGGCTGGGCCGGCTCCTTGCCCGCGCCGGCCGCCAGGGCGGGCAGGCTGGCCAGGGTGAGGGCGGCGAGCGACCAGGCGGCGCGCAGGGCAATGGCGGTTTTCATGCTTGGTTCGGACGGATGTTGCAGGGCCGCCGCTGCAGGGAGCCTCGGCGTTCAAACCCGGGGATTTTACAATGTCCCATGAGTACCAGCTTGCAGGCCGCACAGACGGCACCCGACCCGCAGGCGCGCGCGCTGGCGTGGACCCACGGCGCGCGCTTCCACACCACCGCGAGCCGGCTCGCCGAGCTGCCCGCGGGCGATCTGCCCGAGCTGGCCTTCGTCGGCCGCAGCAATGCCGGCAAGTCGACCGCCATCAACACCCTGGCACAGCAGCGGCGGCTCGCGTTCGCGTCGCGCACGCCGGGGCGCACCCAGCACATCAACCTGTTCGACCTCGGCCCCAAGGACGCGCCCGATGCGCGGCTGGCGGACCTGCCGGGCTACGGTTACGCGGCGGTGGACCGCAGCGCCAAGCTGCGCTGGCAGGAGGTGATGGCCGAGTACCTGCAGTTCCGGCGCAACCTGGCCGGGGTGGTGATGATGGTCGACGCGCGGCACGGCTTCACGCCGCTGGACGAGCAGCTGCTGACTCTGATCGCGCCGCGCGTGGGCAGTGGCGAGCTGCACCTGCTGGTGCTGCTGACGAAGGCAGACAAGCTGTCCCGCCGCGAGGCCGACAAGGCGCTGGCGGCGACGCAGGACGTGCTCGCGACGCTGGCGAGCGAGGAGGCCGACATCGGCCTGCTGCTGTTCTCCGCGCTCTCGCGCCAGGGCCTGGGAGATGCGGCGGCACAGCTCTGGGACTGGATACACCCGCCGGCCGCCTGATCCGGCGCCTGCCGACGCCCGATCTCAGCGCGCGCCGGACTTGTCGCGCAACAGGCGCACTGCCGCCGAGCGCAGCATGGAGCGCATGCGCAGGCGCCTGGCCAGGCCTTCGCTGCGCAGGCGCAGCAAGGCGGCCTGGCGCAGCGCCACGCTGCCCTCGCCGCGCCCGAACAGGAAGACGTCGGCGTGCTGGCCGATGGCCAGCAGCTGAGCCTGCTGCCATTCGCCCTGGATGAACATCTGCAGCCAGTCGCCCGGCCGGCGCTGGCGCAGCCAGGCCTGCGGATCCGTTTCCGGCGGGCTGGCGGCGCCCAGGTTGTCCAGCAGATCCGCCGGCACGGTGTCGAGCTGGGCTTCGTCCAGCGGGCCGGCGCCGGTGGGCTGCGCATCGCCGCTGAGCCGGTTTTCCAGCGTCTGCATGGCGTGGATGGCCTCGGCGGCACGCCGCAGCCTGGCCTCGAAGCGCGCGCGGTCGTCGGCCAGCAGGCGGTCCAGGGCACGCCGGTAGAGGGCGGCGTCGGGCGCCGGTTCACGCGCCATCTCGTCGATCAGCCCTTCGGTCAGCTGCAGCAGCTCATCGCGGCCACGGCTGCCGTCGGCGTGCAGTGCTGCCAGGTGCGCGCTCAGGTCCATGAAGCGCCACACCGGGTGCGTGTAGTCGTCCAGCGCCTGCGCTTCGCGCAGCACCAGGCGCAGCGCGGAGGGCTGCATGCGCGCGAGCACGGAACGAATGTCGCGCGCGACCCGGGAGTCCGACAGCATGGCCTCGAACAGGCGCGACAGGAGTTCGATGTGTTGCTGGTCGAGCGCCGTGCGGGCGTGGTGGACCAGCTTCGCGCGCTGCGATTCGAGCAGCTGCGCGTGCATGGTGGGGGTGGCGTCGGCGGGCAGGCGGCGCAGCGCGGCGTCGGTGTCGGCGATCACCGCCTCCAGCGGCAGCTGCCGGCTGTCCGCGGCGGGTGCGACGTCCAGCGCTGTCGGCAGCGTCTGGCGCAGCTCGTACATCGGCTGCTCCCAGTCGCCGCGCAGCGACTGCGAGGGCCGCGTGCTGCGCTTGCCGCCGGGCAGGATCAGGGTGCGGTGGGTGGCGGGCTCTATGCCTTGCGCCTCCAGCCGGGCGCAGGCGCCGGCATAGGACTTGCGCAGGACCTGGGCCAGCGGCAGCACGGCGTGCCGCATCAGGCGGACCTGGTAGGCGCGGCCCAGGGGCAGGGCCTGCGCCGCTTCCCACAAGGCCTGGGCGTAACGCTCGGGACTGAACGGGTTGTGGTCGCGCGAGACGTCCGGGTCGCCGGCCAGCGCGGAGGCAAAGGCCGCCATCTCGCGCAATTCGTGTTCGGCGCTGCTGCGTATCGCCTCGATGGCGCGCGAGGTTTCGACGTCGGCAGCGATCTCGGCCTCGTCCAGCAGCGCCAGGCCGCCGAAGGCGCTGCTGCCTGCGGCGGGGCCGCTGGCTGCGGGCGCGCTGCGTCCTTCGAGCTCGGCCTTCACCTGCTGGCGCACGGTCTGGCTGAAGCGCTCGACCAGGCGCTGGCGGTGCGCCGGCCCGGCCTGCAGCAGTTCGGCGACGATGGCGCGCTCCGCGGGATTCAGCCCCGGCACGCTGTCGGTCAGGGTGCGCCAGGTGGCATCGAAGACCTGGTCGGCGATCATCGGCAGCCGCATCAACTCGTCGTCGATGAACTGCAGGCGGGCGTTGGCGAGGCGGTCTGACATGGATGGCGGATTATCGGCGCTGGACGCGGACCGCCATGGCAAGAAAAAAGGCCCGCGCCGTTGCCGGCGGGGCCTTTCGATGCCTGTGGACGATGCGGCTGCGCTCGTGCAGCCGCAGGCCGGACTTACATGTCCATGCCCATGCCGCCCATGCCGCCCATGCCGCCGCCGCCAGGCATGGCGGGGGCTTCTTCCTTCGGCGCCTCGGCGACCATCGCTTCGGTCGTCAGCATCAGGCCGGCGACCGACGCGGCGTTCTGCAGCGCGGTGCGGGTGACCTTGGTGGGATCCAGGATGCCCATCTCGATCATGTCGCCGTAGCTGTCGTTGGCGGCGTTGTAGCCGAAGTTGCCCTTGCCCTCGAGCACCTTGTTGATCACCACGCTGGGCTCGCCGCCGGCGTTGGCGACGATCTCGCGCAGCGGCTGCTCGATCGCGCGCAGCACGATCTTGATGCCGGCGTCCTGGTCGTGGTTGTCGCCCTTGATCGAGGCGGCGACCGCGGCGCGGGCACGCAGGAAGGCCACGCCGCCACCGGCGACGATGCCTTCTTCAACGGCGGCACGGGTGGCGTGCAGCGCGTCTTCCACGCGCGCCTTCTTCTCCTTCATCTCGACTTCGGTGGCAGCGCCGACCTTGATCACGGCCACGCCGCCGGCCAGCTTGGCCACGCGCTCCTGCAGCTTCTCGCGGTCGTAGTCGCTGGTCGCTTCCTCGATCTGGACGCGGATCTGCTTGACGCGCGCCTCGATGTCGTCGGCCTTGCCGGCGCCGTCGATGATGGTGGTGTTCTCCTTGGCGAGCTCGATGCGCGCCGCCGAGCCCAGGTCGGCCAGGGTGGTCTTCTCCAGCGTCAGGCCCACTTCCTCGGCGATCACCTTGCCGCCGGTGAGGATGGCGATGTCTTCCAGCATGGCCTTGCGGCGGTCACCGAAGCCCGGCGCCTTGACGGCGGCGACCTTCAGGATGCCGCGGATGGTGTTCACCACCAGCGTCGCCAGGGCCTCGCCCTCGACTTCCTCGGCCACGATCAGCAGCGGACGGCCGGCCTTGGCCACCTGCTCGAGCACCGGCAGCAGGTCGCGGATGTTGCTGACCTTCTTGTCGTGCAGCAGCACGAACGGGTTCTCCAGGATGCAGGCCTGCTTCTCGGGGTTGTTGATGAAGTAGGGCGACAGGTAGCCGCGGTCGAACTGCATGCCCTCGACGACGTCGAGCTCGTTGTCCAGGCTCTTGCCGTCCTCGACCGTGATCACGCCTTCCTTGCCGACCTTGTCCATCGCGTCGGCGATGATCTTGCCGATCGACTCGTCGCTGTTGGCGGAGATGGCGCCGACCTGGCTGATCTCCTTGCTGGTGGTGGTGGGCTTGCTGGCCTTCTTCAGGTTCTCGACCAGGGCGGCGACCGCCTTGTCGATGCCGCGCTTGAGGTCCATGGGGTTCATGCCGGCGGCGACGAACTTCATGCCTTCGCGCACGATGGACTGCGCCAGCACGGTGGCGGTGGTGGTGCCGTCACCGGCGTTGTCGCTGGTCTTGGAAGCGACTTCCTTGACCATCTGCGCGCCCATGTTCTGCAGCTTGTCCTTGAGCTCGATCTCCTTGGCGACCGAGACACCGTCCTTGGTGACGGTGGGGGCGCCGAAGGAGCGCTCGAGCACCACGTTGCGGCCCTTGGGGCCCAGGGTGACCTTGACCGCGTTGGCCAGGATGTTCACGCCCTCGACCATGCGGGTGCGGGCGTCGGAACCGAAGACGACGTCTTTGGCAGCCATGTTGTGTATCTCCGAATGAGTGGATGCAGTCAGCGCAAGCCGTCCCGGGCATGCCGGGTCCGGGGCAAGCGCTGCGAATTCAAAGAGGTGGCCGCGGCGTGCGCCGCGGCGGCAGGGCGATTACTTCTCGACGACGGCGAAGAGGTCTTCCTCGCGCATCACCATCAGTTCGTCGCCATCGACCTTGACGGCCTGGCCGCTGTACTTGCCGAACAGCACGCGGTCGCCGACCTTCACGTTCAGGGCCACGAAGTCGCCCTTGTCGTTGCGCTTGCCCGGGCCGACGGCCAGGATCTCGCCCTGGTCGGGCTTCTCGGCGGCGTTGTCGGGGATCACGATGCCGGAGGCGGTCTTGGTCTCGTTCTCGAGGCGCTTGACGATCACGCGATCGTGCAACGGACGAAGCTTCATCAAAAACTCCTGTGGATGGTCAACTGTTGAAAGGCAAAACACGCAAGTGTGTGCCTACTGACTCAGTGATCGGGTGGCGCGCTTCACGCCTGCCCGTCATCAGCACTCACCTCTGGCGAGTGCTAACAGGAGAATTATAGGGTCGAAGTCGCGCAGTTCAAGGGCTGGCGGCGGTGTGTGCGCTGTGTCTGGGCGGCGCCGGAGGAAACTACCTCTTCGCCTCTTGGCGGGGGCTGTCCGCCGCGCCCCGGCCTGCGTGGCGCAAGCCCGGCGGCCGGGTGCGCGGCCGGGTGGGCCTCAACGCTCTTCGCTGCGCTGCGGGTCCGGGGGGCGGGTGCCGTCCTCGTCCAGCGCGGGCGGCGCTGCGGGCACCCGGTAGTCCTCGCTCGCCCAGGCGCCGAGGTCCATGCCGCGGCAGCGCTCGCTGCAGAAGGGACGCCAGCGGTTGCCCGGCCCGAAGGGCGTGGGCTGACGGCAGCTGGGGCAGGGGACCAGGCGCGTCATGCCGCTAGGCGCACAGGCTGAGCTCGAAGCTGGTGTCGCTGGCGTCCGGGCGCAGGCGGTTGTCGCCGTCCTGGCGCATGAAGCGCACCGACACCATGAGCCGGTGGCCGGTGATCTCGGGCACCGCGCTGCTGCCCTCGTCGAGCCAGACGCGCGCCAGGTGGTAGCTGCGGCCCGCGGGCAGGCTTTGCTGGAACTGGCCGCCGGGCGCGGCCACGCGCTGGCGGCTGCCGCCTTCGCGCAGCAGGCCCAGCAGCACGCGCAGCGCGTCGTCCAGCGGCTGCACGCTGGCGACCCAGCGCTGCAGGTCGGCGCGGCGCGCTTGCGCCGGACGCTGCTGCCAGGCGTAGTAGGCCGGGAGGTCGAACTCGCAGGTGCCGCCCGGGATGCTGATGCGGCTGCGCACGCTGGTCAGCCACTCGCTGGCCGCCAGGCTCTGGCCGGCCTTGCCGTTGAGCTGGTTGAGGGCCGCGTAGGCGGCGTCTATGCGCGCGATGAGATCGTCGAGCACGCCCTCGGCCACCTGCGGGTTGCCGCGGTAGGCCTGGAACTGGTTGCGGTGGCGTTCCAGTTCCTTCAGCAGGTCGGACTTGAGGTCGGCGCGCGCAGCGACGTCGACGATCTCGAACAGGGTGGCGAGCGCGAAGTGGTGGTCCATCGCCTCGTCGCGTGCGACCAGCCGGTGCAGGCGCTCGAACAGGTGCTCGAGTCGCAGCATCGTGCGTATGCCTTCGTTGAACGGGTGCTCGTACAGAACCTGCGCCACGCGGTCTATTGTTTCACAGGGTCTGAACCGCACCAGCGCTCCCACACCGCCTGCACCGCACGCCGCAGATCGTCGAGCGAGACGCCGTGGCCGTTGTCGATCACCGCATCGGCGATCGCCAGCCGCTGCGCGCGGCTGGCCTGCTGGGCCAGCACGCGCTGCACCGCCTCGGCGCTCCAGCCCGAGCGCGCCATGACGCGCTCGAGCTGCAGCTCGGGTGGGCAGTCGACCACCAGCACGCGGTCGACACGGCGGCGCCAACGCTCGCCCGACTCGGCCAGCAGCGGGACGTCGAAGACCACCGGCCGACCGCCTGCGCGCGCGGCCTGGGCGTCGGCCTCGGCGCCGATCAGCGGGTGCAGCACGGCCTCCAGGCGCTGCTTGGCGGCGGGGTCGGTGAACACCTGCGCGCGCATGCGCTCGCGGTCCAGGGCGCCGTCGGGGCCGAGGATGTCGGCGCCGAACTCGGCCGCCAGCGCCGGCAGGGCGGCGCCACCGCGGGCGGTGAGCGCGCGCGCGATGGCGTCGGTGTCGACCAGCCAGGCGCCGCAGTCCTGCAGCAAGGCGGCGACCGTGCTCTTGCCGCTGCCTATGCCGCCGGTGAGGCCGATGCGCTGGACGCCCGCCACAGCGGCCAGTTCAGAAGCCGAGCGCCATCGCCAGCGGCGCGCCGAAGGCGACGAAGTCGCCGCGCAGGAACACGCACAGCGCGCCGGCCAGCGCCAGGTAGGGACCGAAGGCGATCTTGCTGTCACGTCCCTGGCGCGACACGAGCAGGGTCACGATGCCCAGCACCGCGCCCAGCCCGGCGGCGATCAGCAGCAGGGCTGGCAGCGCCTGCCAGCCGAACAGCACGCCCAGGCCGGCGAGCATCTTCATGTCGCCCTCGCCCATCGCCTGCTTGTGCAGCACGTGCTTCCAGAACGCGCCCGGCAGCCACAGCAGCAGGTAGCCGGCGAGGCCGCCGGCGAGCGCATCGCGCGGACTCACCCCGGTCCAGCCCGCCAGCGCACCGGCTGCACCCAGGCCCAGCAGCGACAGCGTCAGCCCCTCCGGCAGCAAGGTGGCGTCGAGGTCGATGAAGGTCTTGACGATCAGCAGCGCCAGCACGGCGCAGTACAGGATGCTCAGCGCGCCCGACCCGTAGACCGCGCCGCAGCCGGCGAAGGCGGCCGCGGTGAGCAGCTCCACCAGCGGGTAGCGCGCGCTGATCGGCCGCTTGCAGGTCGAGCAGCGGCCGCGCAGCGCGAGCCAGGACAGGACCGGGATGTTCTCGTACCAGCGCAGCGCGTGTGCGCAGCCCGGGCAGCGCGAGCGCGGGCGCAGCAGGGTCAGCTCCGGCACCGCCTCCAGCGCGCGCTCGACCGCGACCGCGGCCTGCGCCAGCTGCGGCGGCGGCGGCGTGTCGCGCCCGAACACCGGGGTCCAGGCGCGCGCGTCGCCGAGCGCGTACTCGACGATGTCGAAACGCCACCACTCGCGCAGGTCGGCCATCGGCAGGCGGTGGATGACGACGTTCAGGAAGCTGCCCACCAGCAGCCCGAGCAGTCCCAGACCCCAGGGGGTCAGCAGCAGTTCCATGAGCGGGCGCCGGTGCTCAGACCACTGCGCCGAGCTTGAAGATCGGCAGGTACATGGCGACCACGATGCCGCCGATCAGCACGCCCAGGATGACGATGATGAAGGGCTCCATCAGGCTGGACAGGCCTTTGACCATCTCGTCGACCTCTTCTTCGTAGAACTCGGCCGCCTTGGCGAGCATGTGGTCCAGCGAGCCGGATTCCTCGCCGATCGCCGACATCTGCAGCACCATGGTCGGGAACACGCCGGTGGCGGTCATCGAGGTGGTGAGCGCCGAGCCGGTGGACACGTCCTTCTGGATCTTCTCGGTCGCCTCGGCGTAGACCGCGTTGCCCGAGGCCCCGCCGACCGAGTCCAGCGCCTCCACCAGCGGCACACCGGCGGCGAACATGGTCGACAGGGTGCGCGTCCAGCGCGCGATGATGGACTTGTTGATCAGGTTGCCGAACACCGGCACGCGCAGCAGCAGCCGGTCCATGAACTTCTGCATCTTCTCCGAGCGCTTCCAGGACTGGAAGAAGAAGTAGATGCCGCCGAACAGGAGCGGGAAGATCACGTACCACCAGGCGACGAAGAACTCCGACATCGCGATCACCGCCAGGGTGGGCGCGGGCAGTTCGCCGCCGAAGGAGCTGAACACCTGCTTGAAGGCCGGGATGACGAAGATCATGATCACCGTCAGGACGACGAAGGCGACCACCAGCACCGAGATCGGGTACATCAGCGCCGACTTGATCTTGGCCTTGATGGCCATCGTCTTCTCCTGGTAGATCGCGAGCCGGTCGAGCAGCGCCTCCAGGATGCCGCCCGCCTCGCCCGCCTCGACCAGGTTGCAGTACAGGGCGTCGAAGTGCATCGGGTGCTTGCGAAACGCCACGCTCAGGCTGGTGCCGGTCTCGACGTCGTTGCGGATGTCGGTCAGCAGCTTGGTCAGGCGCGGATTGGTGCTGCCGCGGGCGACGATGTCGAAGGACTGCAGCAGCGGCACCCCGGCCTTCATCATGGTGGCGAGCTGGCGCGTGAAGATCGCGATGTCCTTCTGCTTGATCGACTTGCCGCCGCTGGTGCGCCGCTTGCGCACCTTGCTGACCAGGATGCCCTGGCGGCGCAGGCTGGCGTTGACGGCCGCTTCGCCTCCGGCGCGGATCTCGCCCCGCACGACCTTGCCGTTCTTGTCCTTGCCCTCCCACTCGAAGACCAGTTCCTTCGGGGCGCGGGCGGCTGCGCTTGCTGTGGCCATGCGGTTTACTCGTTGGTGACGGTGATGACTTCCTCGAGCGTCGTGACACCTGCACGCACCTTCACGAGGCCGGACTGGCGCAGGTCACGCACGCCGTCGGCCTGCGCCTGGCGTGCGATGTCGAGCGCCGTGCCGTTGGACAGGATGATGCTCTGGATCGCCTCCGTTATCGGCATGACCTGGTACAAGCCGACCCGTCCTTTGTAACCGTTGTTGCATGCCGAGCAGCCGATCGCGCGGTAGGGCTTCCAGTTGCCGTCCAGATCCTCGGGCTGGAAGCCGGCCTTGAGCAGCGCCTCGCGCGGGTAGTCGGCCGCCTTTTTACAGTTCTCGCACAGGCGCCGCGCCAGGCGCTGGGCCGTGATCAGGAGCACGCTGGAGGCGATGTTGAACGGCGCCACCCCCATGTTCATCAGCCGCGTGAGCGTCGTCGGGGCGTCGTTGGTGTGCAGGGTGCTCATCACCAGGTGGCCGGTCTGGGCGGCCTTGATGGCGATGTCGGCGGTCTCCAGGTCGCGGATCTCGCCGACCATGATGACGTCCGGATCCTGACGCAGGAAGGACTTCAGCGCCGCCGAGAAGGTCAGCCCGGCGCGGTCGTTGACGTTGACCTGGTTGATGCCGGGCAGGTTGATTTCCGCCGGGTCCTCGACCGTGGAGATGTTCACCCCCGGCTGGTTGAGGATGTTCAGGCAGGTGTAGAGCGACACCGTCTTGCCCGAACCGGTGGGGCCGGTGACCAGGATCATGCCGTAGGGACGCTGGATGCAGGCCAGCAGACGGTCCTTCTCTACCTTCTCGTAGCCCAGCGCCTCGATCCCGAGCTTGGCGCTGGACGGGTCCAGGATACGGATCACCACCTTCTCGCCGAACAGCGTGGGCAGGGTGCTGACCCGGAAGTCGATCGCCTTGGCGCCGAACTTGAGCTTCATCCGGCCGTCCTGCGGGACCCGCTTCTCGGCGATGTCCATGCGGCTGATGACCTTGATGCGCGAGGCCAGCTTGTCCTTGATCGCGATCGGCGGCTGGGTGATCTCGCGCAGCTCGCCGTCGATGCGAAAGCGCACCCGGTAGTGGTACTCGTAGGGCTCGAAGTGGAGGTCGGAGGCCCGCATGTTGATCGCGTCGACCAGCATCTTGTGCAGGAAGCGCACCACCGGCGCGTCCTCGACCTCGGTCGCCACCTCCTGGGCTTCGGCGCCGTGGGCCGAGTCGTCGTCGGCGATGTCGAACTCAAAGTCGCCGCCGGCCAGCGACTCGATGGCCTCGCTGGCGCTGGCGCTGCGCGCCTCCAGGATCTTGTTCAGCTTGTCGTACTCGACGACTACCCACTCCGGCGTGAGCTGGGTTGCGAACTTGATGCGCTCGGCCGCCTCCTTGTCGGTCGGGTCGGCAGCGCCGATGAACAGCCGGTTGCCGCGCTTGCCCAGCGCCAGGAGCTGGAACTGCTGCGAGATCTTCGCGTCGACGATGCCGCTGGGCAGCTTCTGCAGGTCGACCGCGTTCAGGTCCAGCAGCGGCAACGCCAGCACGCTGGACAGGGTGTGCGCCAGCTCGGCCGGCTGCAGGGCGCCGGCGCCGACCGCGGCGGCAACGAAGCCGAGCTTGCGTTCGCGCGCCGACTTGAGGATCTCCTCCGCCGCCCTGGCCTGCAGCTTGCCGGCATGCACCAGCACGCGGGCCACGCCGGACAAGGCATTCGCGGGCGGCTCGATCGTCGTTTCCAGGGCCATCGGTGCTTCGGTGTGCGGGGTCAAGGGCGTCGGCGATCATCGCCGATGCCAAGCGCCACTGTAAATCGGCCCGCCGGCGCCGAAAGGCGGACAAGCACGGCCATGCGCCGCCGGCCGCGGCCTCGGGGCGTTTTCAGGCGCCCGCCGCGCCTGGAGTCACGCGGCAAGCGCTGTGTCGCGCGCCCTGGGGTGCGATCACGAACCGGATCCGGTTCGTGATGGAAGCCATGTCACTTGCCCCGTGAGTGAGGGTGCAGGGTCCACGGACGGGGTTCAGCCATCGCCGCGTGGCAGTGGCACGGAGGGTGGGCGATTGCCACCAAACTGCCACCAGAACGCGTACAAAAAGCAAAAGCCCCTGCATCAGGGGCTTTTTTGTCCTTGATTTACAAGGAAAATTCTGGTCGGGGTGAGAGGATTCGAACCTCCGGCCTCTACGTCCCGAACGGGGTAACCAAGCCCCAGACCGCGCTCCAGCGGTGGGAGGGGTCATTGTAAATCAACAACTTGCGCTCGCCTGCGCTCCGTTGCGCGCAGCAGCAACCGCTGGAAAGATTGGCGCCGTGCCACCAATTTGCCACCCACTGCAAAGACCGTAGAAGGTTGGGCGTTGTCCGTAGAGGGCCCGTAGAGGCCAATCCACCGAACTTAGCCAGCAACTGCTAAAATCTATCTCGTAAGTTATTGATTTGATTGGTGAAATTACTCTTGACGAGGTCGAACTTGAAGGCGACCTGAATACTGTACATTCATCCAGTCTTTGTTTCTCGATTTC
>CAUJJP010000079.1 GCA_963205525.1 Pseudomonadota bacterium
GGCCTCGTCCCGAAATCCCGTGTCGTAAAGCCGAATGGAAAGAACCATGAGGGTCATCGGCGTGATGAGCCCAGGCTTTGCCCGAATCTCTGCCTCAACTTCTCTGATCTTCTTCGGATCGTTCATGCCCAATCGTGCGTCAAACGCTTTCGCGACCGAGACAGAAGGACTCCCAGTTGGATCAGCGGCCGCCCGGTAATACGGGTCGACAAACACACCGACGTGCTTTGCGGGCTCCTGCGCGTATGCGCCGATGACCTGCAACGCAAGGAGGGTTGGAACAATGAAGCGCAAAGTCTGTCCTTTGTGAAGCCTAGCGAGTTTGCTGCTGGCGTCTTATGGGCTGCAACGTGAAGTGGCCAATTGCGCCATCGGCATTGCAGTTTGCGAGTGATTGGAATTCGTCAGTTGTCCATCTGTCGTGAGCTGATCCTCGCCGCCTCATGGTCTCCCCTTCGTGAATCGATCATTTCGCACCAGGTAGCGACCGTCGATGACCAGCGGCATCGGCTCGGACGCGAACGGGTTGCCCTGGCCCAGCGAGCGCTGGGCGTGGATGTGCAGATGCGGCTCGCTGGATTGGCCGCTGTTGCCGATGAGCCCGATCGGCGTCCCGCTCTCGAGACGCTCGCCGATGCGCACATGCACGCTTCCCGACTTCATGTGCCCCAACGCCACGACGAAGCCGCCGCAATCGATCATCACCAGATTGCCGGCCTTGTTCACCGTGTCCTGTTCGCCGATCGGCAGGTCCGGCAGCCCGTCGACGGTCGCGACCACCACCCCGGCACATGGCGCAATCAGCGGTGTACCGAAACTGAGGTAGCTCTCGGCGCTCGCAGGTTGCCAGCCGTTGGCGCGCCGGCCAAGCGCATCGATCTTGATGATGTCGATGCCATGGCTTTGTCCGCGCCAATCGAGGTAGCGTGGCACGCTCTCGTCCAGGGTGCGCACATGGGCGTTGACCCAGAGGCTGGACCCGCCGCTGGCGACCAGATAGCGGCCCGCTGGAATGGGCGACGAGATCCGCGCCACGTCGCTTTGGGGCGGGATGCGCCCGAGCAGCGCCGCAGCACTGACGTAGATCGCCATGGTGCCCAGCAGCGCAAGCAGCCCGAGCGCGCCCGTGGCGGCTCTGCCGACGCCCCATGCGGGCGCCGCAGTGCGCCGGACCGCCCGAAGGCGAAGCGCAACGATGGCGACGAAGGCCGAAGCCAACACAAAGGGTGTCGGCCAGGGCGGCACCAGCCACGTCACCGCCAGGGCCAGCGCCAACAGCACGGCGCCGATGCTCGACGCCTGCACCACGTAGGCAAGCCACCCACGTGCCGGCTTCAGCGCCAGCCAGAGCAGGAGCGCGACCGGCAGTCCCAGTTTCAAGCAGTCGATGGCCATGACGACGCTAGGAGCGTGGGGGGGCGGAAGAAAGGCGGGGGCAAAGAGGCCCCGGCGGGGCCGATTTCCGCTTCGCCGCCTCCGGCCCCCCACGCTCCTCGCCGCCCACATCCTCATCGCGCCTCGAAGTGCGCCGCTGATCGGCGAAGACCTGCGCGGGGCCGCGCAGCGCGGGAAGTTCCTGTTCCGGGCGCCGCAGCACCAAGGTCGGCATGGCGACGGGCCCATGCGCCACGCGGCTGTCGCTGATGGGTCGATTCCGGCCGACCGCGCGGGCGATCTGCCTGCCATCGACCGGTCGCTGGCCGGCGCTCAAGCGCCACGCCGAAGCCGGCGGTGGTATCAGTACTCGCCGAACTCGCCGCCCAGGATCGCGATGACGCCTTGGCGCTCACCCAGCAGCCGGACCACGTCCAGAGGGTCTGCACGCTCGAAGCAGCCCCACAGCGGCGGGAACTCCCCCACTCTCCAGGTCCGCCGCCCGGGTATGTCCAGCACCTTTCCGAGCCTCGGCGAGCCCAAGCCTCGGATCCCGAACAACCCTGCGCAACCAGTGGCCCTCCCGGAGTCATCTGCACCTCGTCTCAGCCACGGCCGCTGTCGAAATCGCTCAGGCGAAGCGGTGAGGCCTCCTGGCCGACGACGCTGAGTGCGAACGCGGGCCTGGTATCGAGCAGCGACGGGTGGGCGGCCAATGCACCGCTGCGACCGCCGTTGGCTCGGTACCTCCTGCCTGCGCAGAAGCAAGCATCGGCCTGAAGCCCGCATGGATGCCGGGTTTCAGGCGAAAGCGCAGCCATCTGCACGAAAAGTACGACTACCTCGCGGGCGGGGCGGCTGGTGGCGCGGCTGGTGGCGCGTGTGGTGGCGCGGGTGGTGACCCGGGTGGTGACGCGGGTGGTGACGCGGGTGGTGGCGCCGGGATGTGCTCCGCGCCCCAGTGTTGCGCCAGCGCCGCCGCCCGGCCCAGCGCTGGCCGGGCGCGCTCGAAGTCGATGAGCCGGATGTGCTCGGCGTGGCGCGGCCGCTCGGGCACGTCGCGGCTGCGGCAGTCGCTGAGCAGCCAGATCCAGCGCGGCCCGCTGCGGTGGCGCGCGAGCAAGGCGTCGGCGGCGCGCAGGGCGTCGGCCAGCGGCGTGCCGCCACCGCCGCCGATGGCTGCCAACCAGGGGGCGTGGCGCACCGCGGCCGGGCCCAGCGCCTGCCAGACGTCGAAGCCGCTGCCGCCGACGCCCAGCACGGCGGCGCGGTCGCGCCAGCGATAGACCTGGGCCAGCAGCTCGACCAGCAGCCCCTTGGCCAGGGCCAGTCGCTCGCCGCCCAGCATGGAGGCCGAGCAGTCGAGCAAGAAGCAGTGCAGCACTGCGGTTTGAGGCTGACGGTGGGTGCGCCGCAGGTGTTCGGCGCGCAGGCGCTGGGCGCCGCGTGCAGCCAGCGTGCGCGGCCAGTCGATGCCGGCTGTCGCTGCGGCCTGCAGCGCCGGGGGCGTGCCGCGCGCCTCAAGACCGATCCGCCCCTCGCGCGCCCGGTGAGGTCCGGGCCGTTCCGGCGAGGGGCTCAGGGCTTTTTTGGGTGGCTGGCGCCCGTGCGCGCCCAGGCCGGCAGGGTGGCGGGCGCGCGCAGGCCCACCGGCTGCGGCGGCAGGGCGCCCCAGTCGGCGCCGTTCACGTCGCCGTCGTCATCGCCGGCCGCCGTGGGGCCGCCCGCGGGCGGATCCGCCATGTGGCCGTCGTCCATGCCGGCCTGGGGGCGCAGGTCGTGGCCCGGCGCGGGTGGCTGCTGCGGCGGCGCCGTCGGTCTGTCCGCGGTGCACTCGGCAGCCGGCCGTCGCCGGTGCGCCAGCACCAGCTCGGCCACGCGCGCCACATGGTCGACGCCGACCTGCGGCGCGTCCTCCAGCGCTGCCAGCGCGCGTGCCGCGCGCAGCATGACGAGGTCGGCGCGCAGGCCGTCGACGCCGGCGCCCAGGCAGCGCGCGCTGACCGCGTCGTGCACCGCGTCGCTGAAGTCCAGCGTGCGGCCCGGCGCCGGCTGTTGCAGGCGTGCGCGCGCGCGCCGCAGCTGGTCCTGCAGCGCGGTCTGTGCCGGCGCCTGGGCGGCGATGAAGGCCTCGGGGTCGGCGTCGAAGGCGAGCCGGGCGCGCACCGTGGCCTGCCGCTGCGCAGATTCGCCGGGGTTGCGCAGGCGCACCGCCAGGCCCAGGCGATCCAGCAGCTGAGGGCGCAGCTCGCCTTCTTCCGGGTTCATGGTGCCGACGAGGACGAAGCGCGCGGCGTGCCGGTGCGAGATCCCGTCGCGCTCGACGTGGTGCACGCCGCTGGCGGCGGCGTCCAGCAGCACGTCGACCAGGGCGTCGGGCAGGAGGTTGATTTCGTCGACGTAGAGCACGCCGCCGTGCGCGCGCGCCAGCAGTCCGGGGGCGAAGCGCAGGGCGTGGCCGGTGAGCGCCCGGTCCAGGTCCAGGCTGCCGGCCACGCTCTCCACCGAGGCGCCCAGCGGCACGGTGACAAAGGGCGCGGGCGCCAGCAGTGCCGCCAGCGCGCGCGCGGCGGTGGACTTGGCGCTGCCGCGCGGGCCTTCGATGAGCACGCCGCCGAGGGCGGGGTCGGTCGCCGCCAGCAGCAGCGCCAGCCTGAGCTGGGGCTGGCCCTGGATGGCGCTGAAGGGGAAGGCGGGCGGCAGCGCGGCCGTCTCGGGTGCGGCATGCCCGGGTTCGGGTGGCGGTGCGGTGTCGTGCATCTGGTCTGCCTGGTTTGCGGCGTTGCTGTGCGGGATCCTGGAGCGCTGCAGGGCGCCCTTGGCGGCGCTCAAGGCCCGGCGACGAGAGCCGGGCCGCCTGCCGCACCCTCCATCTGTTCGTCGTGCGCGAGTGCGAGTGCGTCCAGGCGTGCGCTGCGCTCGCCCGGGTCCTGCCACAGGCCGCGCGCGATCGCCTCGCGCAGCCGCGCCAGGATGTCCGCCAGCGCCTGCGGGTTGTGGCGGGCGATGAAGTCGCGCGTGGCGGGGTCGAACACGTAGGCGTCGGCGACCATGGCGTAGTGCTGGTCGCCGACCACCTGCGCGGTGGCGTCGAAACCGTACAGGTAGTCCACGCTGGCGGCGATCTCGTAGGCGCCCTTGTAGCCGTGGCGCATGACGCCGGCGATCCACTTCGGGTTGGTCATGCGTGCCCGCACGACGCGGCCGATCTCCTCGCGCAGCGGGCGCACGCGCGGGCGTGCGGGGTTGCCGTGGTCGCCGTGGTAGAGCACCGGCTGGCGACCGCTGAGCTGGCGCACCGCCACCGCCATCCCGCCCTGCGAGAGGTAGTAGTCGCTCGAGTCGAGCACATCGTGCTCGCGGCAGTCCTGGTTGTGCAGCACGACCTCGACCTCGGCCAGGCGCCGCGGCAGCACGGTGCCGGCATCGCTGCCGGCATCGTGACGGCCCCAGGCGTGGCGGCTCCAGCGCAGGTAGGCGGCGCTGAGATCGCTGTCGCCCTGCCACTGGCCGCTCGCGAACAGGCTGTCCAGGCCGCTGCCGTAGTGCCCCGGCGGCGGGCCGAAGATGCGCCAGCCGGCCTGCCGGCGCGCCTGCGCCGCCGCCATGCCGGCGGCCTGCAGCTCGCCGGCGTCGCGTTCGATGCGGGCGCGGATCGGGTTGTCCAGCGGGTCTTCGCCTTCCAGCGCCGCCACCGCCAGCACCGCGGCCTCGAACAGCTGCACGGTGGCCGGGAAGGCGTCGCGGAACAGGCCGGAGATGCGCAGCGTGACGTCCACCCGCGGCCGGTGCAGGCCGACGCGCGGCACGACCTCGAAGTCGGTCACGCGCTGGCTGCCCGGTGCCCAGCGCGGGCGCACGCCGATCAGGGCCAGCGCCTGCGCGATGTCGTCGCCGCCGGTGCGCATGGTGGCGGTGCCCCAGACCGACAGCCCGACCGTGCGCGGGTACTCGCCGTGATCCTGCAGGTGGCGCTCCAGCAGCCGGTTCGCCGCCTGCTCGCCCAGGGTCCAGGCGGCCGGGGTCGGGATCGCGCGCGTGTCCACGGTGTAGAAGTTGCGTCCGGTGGGCAGCACGTCGGGGCGCCCGCGCGAGGGCGAACCGCTCGGACCCGCGGGCACGAAGCGGCCCTGCAGGGCGCGGCTGAACTGGCGCAGCTCGGCGTCGCCGCAGGCGTCCAGGCGCGGCGCCAGCACCTGCTGCAGGCGCGCCAGCGCGGCGGCGCTGCGCGGCCCCGGAGCTGCGGCGCAGGCGGCGCCGGACTCTGGGTCGAGCAGCCGCTGCACCAGCAGTTCCAGCCGCTCGCGGGTGTCGCCGTGGTGGCGCCAGGGGGCCTCGCTGAGCGCCTGCAGCACGGCCGGGCGCGCGCCCTGCCAGGGCGCGGCAGGCGTCTGCGTGAAGGGGTCGAAGTCGCCCAGCAGGTCGGCCGCCAGCGCGGCGAGCAGGCCTTCGGCGCCCTCGGCACTGGCGTAGCGCGCCAGCGCGATCAAGGTGTCGCGCCGCTGGCGGCCCTTGGGTGCGACGCCGAAGACGTGCAGGCCGTCGCGGATCTGGGTCTCCTTGAGCTCGCACAGGTAGGCGTCTATGCGTTCGAGCAGCGCGTCCTCGCCGGCTGCGGCCGGCAGGTCGATCTCGGCCGCGAGCTGCTGCTGCTGCGCCAGCGCCAGGATCTGCCGGCGCAGCAGCGCCGCGCGCCGGCCATCGACGAGCAGGGCAGCGTAGTACTCGTCGACCAGGCGCTCCAGCTCCTGCATCGTGCCGTGGCTCTCGGCGCGCGTGAGCGGCGGCATCAGGTGGTCGATGATCACCGCCTGCGTGCGCCGCTTGGCCTGAGCGCCTTCGCCGGGGTCGTTGACGATGAAGGGGTACAGGTGCGGCAGCGGGCCCAGGATGGCGTCCGGCCAGCAGTGCGCGGCCAGGGCCAGGCTCTTGCCGGGCAGCCACTCCAGGTTGCCGTGCTTGCCGACGTGGGCGATGGCGTCGACCGCGAACACCTCGCGCAGCCAGAAGTAGAACGCCAGGTAGTGGTGCGGCGGCACCAGCTCGGCGTCGTGGTAGCTCGCCCAGTCCTGCTGGCCGACCGGGGTGCGCGCGGGCTGGATGCCGATGAAGACCTTGCCCAGGCGCAGGCCGGCGATCATGAAGCGGCCCTGGCGCAGCATGGGGTCGGCTTCCGGCGCGCCCCAGCGCGCGTCCATCGCCGCCGCCATGCCATCGGGCAGTTGCGCGAGGTGGGCTCGGTAGGCCGCCAGCGGCCAGCTCTGGAATGCCGGTCGCAGCGGCCACTGTTCGAGGTCGTTGGCCACGCCCTCGAGCAGGCGGCGCATGAGGGCGTCGCCGTCGGCGGGCAGGGGAGTGCGCCCGAGGTCGTGGCCTTCGCGCGCCAGCAGCCGCAGCAGCTCGATCACCGAGGCCGGGGTGTCCAGGCCCACGCCGGCGCCGATGCGGCCCTCGCTGCCGGGATAGTTGGCCAGCACCAGGGCGAGCCGCTTGTCGCCCGCCGGCAGCCGGCGCAGCCGGCACCAGCGCTGCGCCAGCTCGGCCACGAAGTCGATGCGGTCGGGCTCGGCGCGGTAGCGCACCAGGTCGAGCTGGGTGTGCGCGCAGCGCTCGCTGCCGGCCTTGAAGCCGACCGCGCGCGTGACGATGCGGCCGTCGACCTCGGGCATCACCACCTGCATCGCGATGTCGCGCGGGCGCAGGCCCTGGTGGTCGGCCAGCCAGTCCTCACGCTGGGTGCTGCCAACGATCACCTGCAGCACCGGCGCGTCGCCGGCCAGCGCGTGGTCGGCCTCCTGCGTCTCGCCGTCCATTCCCTGGTCCGCGCCGTCCTGCGCACCGCCGCCGAGGGCGGCGAAGGCGGTGGTGTTGAGCAGCAGCTGCACCTGCTGCGCCTGGCAGAGCCGGCGCAGCGTTGCCAGGCAGACCGCGTCCTTGAGCGAATCCAGGGCCAGCGGCAGCGGATTCAGGCCGCGCGCGCGCATGGCCAGCGCCAGGGTGTCGAACACCTCGGTGTTGCCGGCCAGCAGGTGCGAGCGGTAGAACACCAGCGCCACCACCGGTGCGCCGGGCTGCCAGTGGCGCTGCAGGTGCTCGATGCCGACCTGCACCCCAGCCTCGATCCAGTGCGGCGGGGCGTGCAGCGCCAGCGGCGGCAGCGGGCGCGGCGGCAGCGGCGCGCTGCCGTGGCCCAGGCCGTGATGGGCGGCGGCGCGCAGGACCTGCAGGGCATTGGCGGCGCCGCCGGCGCGCCGGTAGCGCCACAGCAGCAATCCGACCTCGGGTGCCAGCGTGCCCTGCGCCAGCAGTTCGGGGTCGGCCTCCAGGTCGCCCGAGAACAGGGTCAGCGCCTGGCCCAGGCGGCGCGCCATCGCGCCGAGCTGCTGGATGCCGTAGGGCCAGCCCGAGGCCGCCCCCAGGTGGTCGACGACGATCAGCCGCGCGTGGCGCAGCACGGCGTCCGCATAGCGGTCGAAGGAGGCGTTGCTGCGCAGATGCTGCAGGTTGGCCAGGCGCAGGCTGGGGAAGTCCGGCTCGCTCGCGGCCAGGGTCGTGCGCGCGGCGGCGAGCAGCGCCAGCATGCTGTCCGAGGAGCTGAGCAGCACCATGTCGGCCGCGCTCTGGCCGAGCTCGACGACGCTGGTCTCGTCTTCGACGAAGCCGCCCGGGCGCGCGTTCAGCAGGTGCAAACCGGCTCCCCCGCGTTGCCCGTGCACCGATGCGTGCGCCTCGCGCAGCGCTCGGCGGGAGGCCGCCCTCGTGGTGCCGCCTTCACGACCCAGCCGTCACGCCAGGGCCAGCGGCTGCAGGGCGGCGCGCAGGGCGGCCGCGTCGAGTGCGCGGCCGATGAAGACGAGCCGCGTGCGCCGGTCCTCGTCGGTGCCCCAGGGACGGTCGAAGTGCGACTCCAGGCGCTCGCCCACCGCCTGCACCAGCAGCCGCATGGGCTTGCCCGGCAGCGCCGCAAAGCCCTTGGCGCGCAGGATGTCGTGCCCGGCGAGCAGGCCGGCCAGCGCCTGCAGCAGCGGCTCGCGTTCCACCGCCGGCAGCTCGACGACGACGTGGTCGAACACCTCGTGGTCATGGTCCTCGTCCTCGTTGTGGAGGCTTGGGCGGGCGTCAATCGACAGCTCCGACGCCCGGCGCTGCCCCAGCAGCAGCTCCAGCGGCAGCCGGCCATGCGCCGATTGCGCCAGCTTGACCGCGCGCGGCAGTTCGGCGCGCAGCTGCGCCTGCACGCGCGCCAGCGTCGCGGTGTCGACGAGGTCGGTCTTGTTCAGGAGCACCAGGTCGGCGGCGCCGAGCTGGTCCTCGAACAGCTCGTGCAGCGGCGATTCGTGGTCCAGGCCGGGGTCGGCGCGCCGCTGTGCGTCCACCGCCTGCGGGTCGGCGGCGAACTGCCCCGCCGCCACCGCCGGCGTGTCGACCACCGTCACCACCGCGTCGACGGTGAAGGCGCGCGCGATCTCCGGCCACTGGAAGGCCTGCACCAGGGGCTTGGGCAGGGCCAGGCCGCTGGTCTCCATGAGCAGGGCGTCGATGCGGTCACGGCGATCGGCGAGCTCGCGCATGACGGGGAAGAACTCCTCCTGCACCGTGCAGCAGACGCAGCCGTTGGCCAGCTCGTAGACGCGGCCTGCGGGCTCGGCGCTGCCTTCGCAGCCGATCGCGCAAGCCTGCAGGATCTCGCCGTCTATGCCCAGGGCGCCAAACTCGTTGACGATGACGGCAATGCGCAGGCCGCCCGCGTGCTCCAGGATGTGGCGCAGCAGTGTCGTCTTGCCGCTGCCCAGGAATCCGGTGACGATGGTGGCCGGGATCTTGGCGGTCTTCATCGCCGCTGCCTCGCCGGTCAGGCGCGGGCGGCAAACAGCCGGCGCTCCAGCAGCGGCGAGTGGCGCCACCCGTGCAAGGTCTTGGCGGTGGCGAGCACGGCGAGGTCGATCAGCGGCTCGACCAGGATCACCAGCAGGTAGGCGCCGCCGAAGCGCGCGATCTGCTGCAGGTGGTCGGCCCCCAGGCCCTGGCCGTAGACGGCCCAGAACGCGACCCAGGCGACGATGCCGCCCTGGTAGGCGAGCGAGAGCTTGAGCGTCTGCGCGTAGCTCAGGTCCACATAGGCGGTGTGCGGCGCCACGATGCGCCGCGCCAGCAGCGCGACCCCGAACAGCGGCAGCAGCAACGTGGTGAGGTTCATGCCGATCTGCGGCAGGTCGGCCGGGGCGAAGAACAGGCTTTGCAGCGTCAGCCCGAGCGCGAGCCCGACCGCCCCCGCCGCCTGGCCGAAGAGCAGGAACAAGGTCGTGCCCAGGATCAGGTGGACCTCGGAGACGCCCACCGGGTGGTGCGGCAGGACCTCGAAGGAGATGAAGACGAGGGCCGCGGCGAGCAGGCTGCGCGCCAGCAGGGCCGCCGCGCCGCGCTCGCGCGCACTGCGCCAGGCCAGCGTGGCCGTGGTGGCGAGTGCCGCTGCGGCGCTCGCGTAGCTGAGGATGATCTTCGCGCCTTCGACGACGCCGGGTTCGATGTGCATGTCCAGTCCTTCCGCGTGGTTCACACCAAGGCGTTGGACCGGGAAGGCCGGCGAGGCATCGCAAGCAAGGCCCGCCAGACCCGACTTCACCCCGAAGCCAGCGCCTGCTCAAGTGTCCGGGCCGGTCTTCTGGCTCGCCTTCATGCTTGGCCGCGCCTTCCCGCACGCATCGCGCGCAGTGGACATAAGCGGCTTCGTCAGGCTTACAGCAGCGGGGGCTGCGCCGGAATGGATGGCCTGCAGGGCAGGCTCATCGGCACCGGCTTCCCGTTTCACCCGGCTGGCAGCGACGCCACCAGCAAGGCACCCGAAACACCGGGCCAGTATAGCCAGCGCGCCGATGACGACGGCGGGCTGCGGCATGACCGCTGCCGGACGCCGCCCCGGGTGCCGCGCCTTGTGCCGCAGCGGCTGGCGGCACAATGGCCCGCTCCACAGCCAACCCTTGCCGAGCCGCCCATGGACCAGGTTCCCACCCTCGAGAACACCGCCAGCTCGCAGATCCACCTGATCGGTGGCGAGAAGGGCGGGGTCGGCAAGTCCATGGTCTCGCGCCTGCTGGCGCAGTACTTCATCGACCACCAGATCCCCTTCGTCGGCTTCGACACCGACCGCTCGCACGGTTCGCTGCTGCGCTTCTACGCCGAGCACGCGTCGCCTGCGCTGACCGACAGCTACGAGGCGCTGGACCGCATCGTCGAGACCGCGATCGAGCAGCCTGGCCGGCGTGTCCTGGTCGACCTCGCGGCCCAGACCCAGGAGCCGCTGGTGAAGTGGATGGACGAGTCGGGCGTGCTCGACATGGCCGACCTGTCGGGGGTGGGGGTGCACTACTGGCACGTGATGGACGCCGGCCGCGACTCGGTGGACCTGCTGCGCCGGCTGCTGGACCGCTTCGGCCAGCGCGTGCGCTATGTGCTGGTGAAGAACCAGCTGCGCGGCGACGACTTCGCGATCCTGGACCGCAGCGGCGAGCTCGACCGCGCACTCGGCCTGGGCGCGCGCGTGATGGAGCTGCGCAAGCTGCACGAGGCGGTGGTGCAGAAGATCGACGCCCGCAACAGCAGCTTCTGGGCCGCGCGCAACGTCAACACCATCGACGGTCCGGGCCTCGGGCTGATGGAGCGCCAGCGCCTGAAGCTGTGGATGAACCACGCCTACGACGCCTTCGCGCGCATCGCGCCCTGAAGCGCTGAGGGCCGGTGGCGCGCAGCGGCCCTGCGATCGCACCGCCCGAGGCTTGAGCAGCACGCGCCTTCGGTGCCGGCGTCGTCGGCCGGGTTTCCAAAAATAAACCCGGGTGTTATTGACGCACAAATTTGACCAGGGTAATATTGCGCTGCGCCGCTTGCTGATCGCGTCAGCGGCGGCGCAAGCCGTCCGACGCCGTGAATGTCGACGGTGCCGACCCTGGCCGCACGAGCTGCGCGCGCAACTGCTGCGCTTCGCCCATCCGGCCCCACCCGAAGGAGTGAAGCATGAAGACGACAGCCAGCGGCGATGCGCAACGCCGCCAGCGGGCCCGCGAGGCCCGCGATGCCTTTCCCGCGATGGGCGTGTACGCCGTGCGCGAGACGCGCGACGGCTGGGTCCGTGTGGGTGCCAGCCGCAACGTGCCGGGCATGCTCAACCGCATCCGGTTCGAGCTGCGCCACGGCAGCCATCCCGACAAGCAGCTGCAGGCGCTGTGGCGGCGCGATCCGAGCACGATCCGCTTCGAGGTGCTGGAGCTGCTGCGCCAGCGCGAAGATCCGGCGTTCGACTACGACGCTGAGCTGAACGAGCTGGCAGCGATCTACCGCGCCGAGCTGTGCGCGCCGGCGGCCCAATGAAGCCGCCGCTTCTGGATGCGGCCGTGGCGCGCGAGGTCGCCCGCGCGCAGGCCGGCTGCCGCCTGGACGAGGTGCTGGGCCGCCACCACGGCCTGTCCTGGGCCGACTTCGTGCTCCTGTGGCAGCTCGACTCCGAGGTCGCGGGCGTGGCGCAGGCGCCGCTGGCGCGCCGCCTCGGCCTGTCCCGCGCGCGGCTGCTGATGCGGCTGCGCCCGCTGGAAAAGCTCGGCTGGCTGCGCTGCCTGGCGCAGCCGGTCGCGACGGCGCAGCTGTCGCCCTCGGGCCGACGCCTGCTGGGCGAGGCGCGCGAGACCGCGGCCGCACTGTGCGCCCGGCTGCACGACGAACACCAGGCTGCCGGCCTGCCGACCATGCCCTGAGCCGCCGCGCGGCGCCCTCGATCCCCTTGTCCCTGTGCTGCCTGGCGCCGCCGCCGGGCAGGACCTGCTGTTGCCTGTCCAAAGGACTCTCTCATGAACGACCGCGCCGAGTCGCCGCCCGCGACACCGAACCGGCCCTTGTGGCCCCCCTACCTGCAGTTGCTGCTGCCTCTGGTCCTCACCCACGTCCTGCAGGGAGTGGGCGGCATCGTCGACGGCGTGTGGATCGGGCGCCTGCTGGGCACGCCTGGGATCGCCACGGTGTCGGCCTTCTTCCCGGTGTTCTTCGTCATCCTCTCGATCATCGTCGGCATGAGCGCGGCCGTCAGCGTGCTGGTCGGCCGTGCCTTCGGGCGGCAGGACCTCGTGGCCATGCGCCAGGTGGCCGCCACCGCGCTGGGCATCGCGCTTGCCATCGGCGTGGCGCTGGCTCTGGCCGGCGCGCTGGGGGCCGGGGCGCTGATGCGCTTGCTGGGCACGCCGACGGACATCGAAGTGGACGCCACCCGCTACGCCACCGTGGCGTTGCTGGGCATGCCGCTGACCTTCATCCTGTGGACCTGCATGGCCTTGAGCCGTGGCGCGGGCGATCCGGTGTCGCCGATGTGGGCCATCGCCGCGGCCACGGCCGTGGGCGCCGTCGCCACGCCGGCCTGGATCGAAGGCTGGGGCGTGCTGCCGGCCCTGGGCATTCTGGGCGCAGCGGTGTCCGGCCTGCTGGCGCAGGGCGTGGCCTTCGCGTGCCTGCTGTGGCGTTGGCGGCGCGCCGCCCATCCCATGATCGCCGCCGGCTGGCGTGCCATCGCGACGCGTGCGCAGCGCCCCGTGGCGCGCGAGATCATGCGCATCGGCTTGCCTTCGTCGTTGCAGATGCTGTCGATGGCGCTGGCCGAGATGGTGTTGCTTGGCATCGTGAACCGCCACGGTTCGGCGGTCACCGCGGCCTATGGCGCAGCCACCCAGCTGCTGAGCTGGATCCAGTTCCCCGCCATGTGCCTGGGCATCGCGGCCTCCATCCTCGGCGCCCACGTGGTCGGCGCCGGGCGCGCCCACCGGCTGCCTGCCGTATTGGCCACCGGCTTGTGGGTGAACGCGGTGGTGACCACGGCGTTCGCCGCTGCCGGGCATGTGTTTGCGCCGGCTGCGCTGAGCCTGTTCCTGAGTGAGCCCGCGGTGCGCGAGATGGCCGTGGTCCTGATGCGCACCGTCGCCTGGAGCGTGGTGCTGCTCGGCTGGAGCAACGTCATCGTCGCTACCCTGCGCGCCGGCGGTGTGGTGTTCGCGCCCACCGCACTCGGCATGCTGGCGATCTTCGCGGTGGAGTTGCCCGTCGCGACCATGCTGGAGGCGCGCCTGGGGATTGCCGGTGTGTGGTGGGCCTACCCCGCGGCCTTTGCCGCCATGCTGCTGCTGCAGGCGGGCTATGTGCTTGCGGCCTGGCGCCATCCACCGGCGCAGTCCGCGTTCGTGCGCTGATCGGTCGCGGCGCCCGTACCCCGTGCGGGCGCTGGCTGCGGGGTGTCGCCTGCGGGTGGCCGACCTGCGGCCGCGGCCTCAATCGACCGCCGTCTCCTGCGCCTGCTCGCTCTGCGGCGGTCCCGGCTGCATCGCGCCCAGCGCGGCCAGCAGTTCGTCCATGACCTCGTACATGCGCTGCACGGTGGCGCTGCCCAGGCGCTGCTCCAGTGCCGCGTAGACGGCCTCGATCTTCGGCGCCATGCGGCTTGCCAGACGTCGGCTGCGCGCGGTGGCGTGCACCAGCTGGCGCCGCTTGTCGTGCGCCAGGCCCTCGCGGGCGATCAGGCCTTGCTCCTCCATGCGCGCGAGCATGCCGGCCAGGCTGGGGCTGGAGATGCCGCACAGGGTGACGATCTGGCGCGGTTCGAGCGCGCCGTTTTGCACCAGCACGCGAAGCACGCGCCACTGCTGCTCGGTCACGCCGTGCGCCTTCAGCACCGGGCGGAAGTGGCCGATCACGGCTTCGCGCGCGAGCAGCAGCAGCAGCGGCAGGTTGCGGTGCACGAGCGCCGGTTTGACATCGTTCATGGAGTCGGACTATATTGCTAACATGTTAGTGAATCAACCGATGCCCAGCGCTCCACCGGTGGCCGTGCCGCTCGCGCCCTGGGCCTTGTCGGGCACCGTGCTCGGGGTGCTGATGAACCACCGCCCGGCGCTCGCCGCGCTCGGCGATGCGGTGCACCAGCCGCCCTACAAGGCGCCGCCGAAGGTGCCGGTGCTGTACGTCAAGCCGCGCAACACCTGGCTTGCCAGCGGCGGCACGGTCGTGCTGCCAGCCGGCGAGCCGGAGCTGGTGTTCGGTGCCACGCTGGCGGCGGTGATCGGGCGCCCGGCGAAGGCGGTGGCCGCGGCCGATGCACTCGACCACGTGGCCGGCTGGCTGCTGGTGGGCGATGTCTTCCTGCCGCACGAGGTCTACTACCGCCCCTCGCTGCGCTGGCGGGTGCGCGACGGCTTCTGCCCGCTGGGTGCGGCGGTGGTGGCGCGCAGCGCGCTGCCGGACCCGGACGCGTTGACGCTGACGGTGGCCATCGACGGCCAGGTGGTGCACCAAGCCGACACCGGCGAGCGGGTGCGCGATGCCGCGACGCTGATCGCCGACGTGAGCGAGTTCATGACCCTCAACCCGGGCGATGTGCTGATGACTGGCGTCGCCCACGGTGCGCCGCGCGTGCGCGCTGGTCAGCGCGTCAGGGTCAGCGCGCCCGGTCTGGCCGATCTGCAGGCCAGTTTCGTCGCGGAGGCCGCATGAGGACCGCACGCATCGTCCACAACGGCGCCGTGCACTGCGCGCGGCCGCATGCCGCGGGCCTGCAGCTGGCCGACGGCAGCGTGCTTGCCGAGGACGCGGTGATCTGGCTGCCGCCGGTCGATCCGGGAACGATCATCGCCCTCGGCTTGAACTACGCCGACCACGTGAAGGAGCTCAGCAGCGAGCTGAGCCGCGTCTCGGCCGAGGAGCCGCTGGCCTTCCTGAAGACCGCCTCGTCGGTGATCGGCCACCGTGCGCGCACGCCGCGCCCGCGCGAGGTCGCCTTCATGCACTCCGAGTGCGAGCTCGCGGTGGTGATAGGCCGCCCGGCGCAGCGCGTGAAGGCGGCCGACGCGCTGGGCTTCGTCGCCGGCTACACGGTGGCCAACGACTATGCGGTGCGCGACCATCTGGAGAACTGGTACCGGCCCAACCTGCGGGTGAAGAACCGCGACGGCGCCACCGTGCTCGGCCCCTGGCTGGTGAGCGCCGACGAAGTGCCCGACCCGCAGGCGCTGGCGCTGCGCACGCGCGTGAACGGGGTGCAGACCCAGCAGGGCAGCACCGCCGACATGATCCACACGGTGGCGGCACTGATCGAATATCTCAGCGCCTTCATGACCCTGCTGCCGGGCGACATCATCCTCACCGGCACGCCCGAAGGCGTGGTCAACGTCCACCCGGGTGATGTCGTCGAGTGCGAGATCGACGGCGTCGGCACCCTGGTCAACACTTTGGAGGCAGCATGAAGCGCATTCCCCACCTGATCGACGGCAAGGCCGTCGCCGGCAACGAGTTCATCCAGACCCTCAACCCGGCGACGCAGGAAGTGCTGGCCGAGGTGGCCAGCGGTGGCGCCGCCGAGGTGCAGGCCGCGGTGGCGGCGGCGAAGTCGGCATTCCCGGCCTGGGCCGGGCGGCCTGCGGCCGAGCGGGCGAAGATCATGAATCGCCTGGGCGAGCTGATCACGCGCGAGGTGCCGGCGCTGGCGCGCACCGAGACCGAGGACACCGGCCAGGTCATTGCCCAGACCGGCAAGGCGCTGCTGCCGCGCGCGGCCGACAACTTCCACTACTTCGCCGAGATGTGCGTGCGCACCGACGGCCACACCTATCCCACGCCCACGCACCTGAACTACACCTTGTTCCATCCGGTCGGCCCCTGCGCGCTGATCAGCCCCTGGAACGTGCCCTTCATGACCGCGACCTGGAAGGTCGCGCCCTGCCTGGCCTTCGGCAACACCGCGGTGCTGAAGATGAGCGAGCTCTCGCCGCTCACCGCGGCCCGCCTGGGCGAGCTGGCGCTGGAAGCCGGCGTGCCGGCCGGCGTGCTCAACGTGGTGCACGGCTGGGGCCGCACGGCCGGCGAGGCGCTGGTGCGCCACCCCGACATCCGCGCCATCAGCTTCACCGGCAGCACCGCCACCGGCGAGCGCATCGTCGCCAGCGCCGGGCTCAAGAAGTTCAGCATGGAGCTCGGCGGCAAGAGCCCGTTCGTGGTCTTCGACGACGCCGACTACGCGCGCGCCCTGGACGCCGCGGTGTTCATGATCTTCAGCAACAACGGCGAGCGCTGCACCGCCGGATCGCGCATCCTGGTGCAGCGCGGCATCTACGAGCGCTTTGCGGCCGACTTCGCGGCGCGCGCGGCGCGCATCACGGTCGGCGACCCGCTGGACGAGGCCACCATCGTCGGCCCCATGATCTCGCGCGAACACCTGGCCAAGGTGCGCCACTACATCGAGCTGGGGTCGCAGGAGGGCGCCGAGCTGCTGACCGGCGGGCTCGATGCACCCGAGCTGCCGGCGGCACTGCGCGGCGGCAACTTCGTGCGTCCGACGGTGTTTGCCGGCGTGCGCAACGACATGAAGATCGCGCAGGACGAGATCTTCGGCCCGGTGGCCTGCCTGATCCCCTTCGACGACGAGGCGCAGGCGGTGCAGATCGCCAACGACACGCGCTACGGCCTGTCCAGCTACGTCTGGACCGAGAACCTGGGCCGTGCGCACCGCGTGGCCGGTGCCATCGAGGCCGGCATGTGCTTCGTCAACAGCCAGAACGTGCGCGACCTGCGCCAGCCCTTCGGCGGCACCAAGGCCAGCGGCACCGGTCGCGAGGGTGGCAGCTGGAGCTTCGAGGTCTTCCTCGAGCCGAAGAACGTCTGCGTCTCCATGGGCGCGCACCACATCCCGCACTGGGGGCGCTGAGCCGCACCCGCACCCGAGATCCATTTACCAACAGGAGACCTGCCATGGGCAAGCTTGCACTCGCCGCCAAGATCACGCACGTGCCTTCGATGTATCTCAGCGAACTCGAAGGCCCGCGCAAGGGCTCGCGCCAGGACGCGATCGACGGCCACATCGAGATCGGTCGCCGCTGCCGCGAACTCGGGGTGGACACCATCATCGTCTCCGACACCCACTGGCTGGTCAACGCCAACTACCACCTGAACTGCGCGCCCTCCTGGGACGGCACCTACACCAGCAACGAGCTGCCGCACTTCATCAGCAACATGCGCTACGGCTTCGACGGCAACCCGGCACTGGGCCGGCTGATCGCCGAGACCGCCAATGCGATGGGGGTGGAGACGCTGGCGCACGACGCCACCACGCTGGCGCCCGAGTACGGCACCCTGGTGCCGATGCGCTACATGAACACCGATCGCCACTTCAAGGTGATCTCGATCTCGGCCATGTGCACCGTGCACTACCTGGACGACAGCGCGCGCCTGGGCTGGGCGGTGCGCCGCGCGGTGGAGGACCACTACGACGGCACCGTGGCCTTTCTCGCCAGCGGCAGCCTGAGCCATCGCTTCGCGCAGAACGGCCTCGCACCCGAGTACGGCTTCAAGATCTGGAGCCCCTTCCTCGAGCACCTGGACCGCGAGGTCATCCGCATGTGGCAGGCCGGCGAGTGGGCCGATTTCTGCGCCATGCTGCCGGAGTACGCTTCCAAGGGCCACGGCGAGGGCTTTATGCACGACACCGCGATGCTGCTGGGCCTGCTGGGCTGGAGCAAGTACGACGCGCCGGCGGAGATCGTGACGCCGTACTTCGGCGCCTCCGGCACCGGCCAGCTCAACGCCGTGTTCCCGGTCACGCCGCAGGATGGCTCCGCGGTCCCGAAGGAGATCGCCTCGCGCGCCGACGGCTACACCAGCGTCGCGACCCGGATCTGAACGCAGCCCCTCGCCGCCGGCGCCCACCATGCCGCACCTCGTGATCCTCTACACCCCGCAGCTCGAGCGCGAGACCGACATGGGGGCGCTGTGCCGCCGGCTGGCCGACACCATGCTGACGCTGCGCGACGAGGCCGGCGCCCAGGTCTTCCCGACCGGCGGCACGCGCGTGCTCGCCTACCCGGCGGCGCACTGCGCCACCACCGACGGCAGCGGCGACCACGCGTTCTGCTGGTTCAACCTGCGCATGGGGCGCGGGCGTTCGGCCGAAGTGCACCGCCGCTGCGGCGAGGCGCTGGTGCAGACAGCCCGCGAGCACCTGGAACCGCTGCTGGCGGCGCGCCCGGTCGGGCTGACGCTGCAGATCGACGAAGGCCCGGAGGTCTTCGACGCCAAGTTCGGCAACCTGCATCCGCTGTTCAAACGCCCATGAAGCTCAGCCCAGACACCCATGCCAGCCTCGCGCGCGAGCTCTACGCCGCGCGCAAGACGCGTACCCAGCTGCGCCACTTCTCGCGCCAGCACCCGCAGATGACGATTGCCGACGGCTACGCCGTGCAGCGCGAGTGGGTGAAGCTCGAGCTCGCCGACGGCCGGCGCATCCGCGGGCGCAAGATCGGCCTGACCTCGCGTGCCATGCAGCAGGCGAGCCAGATCACCGAGCCCGACTTTGCGCCGCTGATGGACGACATGTTCTTCGAGCCCGGCGGCGACATCCCCTTCGAGCGTTTCATCGCGCCGCGGGTCGAGGTCGAGTTCGCCTTCATCCTCGGTGCGCCGCTGCAGGGTCCGGGGGTGACGCTGTACGACGTGCTGCGCGCCGCCGAGTGGGTGACGCCGGCGGTGGAGATCATCGACGCCCGCATCGAGCAGTTCGACCGCGAGAGCAAGGCGCCGCGCAAGGTCTTCGACACCATCAGCGACTTCGCCGCCAACGCCGGCATCGTGCTCGGCGGGCGTCCGGTGCGGCCGAGCGAGGTCGACCTGCGCTGGGCCGGCGCCATGCTGTTCAAGAACGGGGTGATCGAGGAGACCGGCCTCGGCGCCGCCGTGCTCGGCCACCCGGCGATGGGCATCGCCTGGCTGGCGAACAAGATCGCGCCCTGGGACGAGCGGCTGGAGGCGGGCGACGTCGTCCTCGCCGGCTCCTTCACGCGGCCGGTGACGGCGCTTGCCGGCGACAGCTTCCACGTCGACTACGGGCGCCTGGGGACGCTGGGCTTTCGCTTCGCCTGAGCGCGGCCGCGCGGCGGCGCGGCGGCGCGGTGCTGCGGCGGCACATCGGGACCGCGGCCTACCTTGGCCCGTTACGATGGCCCGATGAGTGAACGCACCGTCGACAGCCGCTACGCCTGGTGGCGGCTCGCCGCCACGCTGGCGGCGATGACCCTGGGCAGCAGCGCGATGTACGTCGTCGCCGTCGTGCTGCCGGCGGCGCAGGCCGAGTTCGGCGTCGGCCGCGCCGACGCCGCGTTGCCCTACACCCTGCTGATGGTCGGCCTCGGTGTGGGCGGCATGCTGATGGGGCGGGTGGCGGACCGCTTTGGCGTCGCCACCGTGCTGGCGATCGGCAGCGTCGGCCTGTGCGCCGGCTACTGGCTGGCGGCGCGCACCGAGGGCGTGCTCGCCTTCTCGCTCGTGCACGGGCTGCTGCTCGGCGCCCTGGGCAGCGCCTGCTTCTTCGCGCCGCTGGTGGCCGACACCGCGCTGTGGTTCGAGCGCCGGCGCGGCATCGCGGTGGCGGTGTGCGCGAGCGGCAACTACCTGGCGGGCACGATCTGGCCGCCGCTGGTGCAGTGGGGCATAGACCAGCACGGCTGGCGCAGCACCTATGACGCCCTCGGCGTCGTCTGCGGCCTGGGCCTGGCGCTGCTGGTGCCCATGCTGCGCGGGCGGGCGCCAGCGCTGGCGGCAGCGCCGGCCGTGCCTCCCTCGGCCATGCCGGCCGCCGCGGGGCAAGCGGCAGCGCCGCACCAGCGCAGCAGCGCGCGTCCGTTCGGCCTGCCTGCAAGCGCAGCACTGATGCTGCTGTGCCTGGCTGGCGTGGCCTGCTGCGTGGCGATGTCCATGCCGCAGGTGCACATCGTCGCCTACTGCAGCGACCTCGGATTCGGCGCCGCGCGCGGGGCCGAGATGCTGTCGCTGATGCTGGCCTGCGGCATCGCCAGCCGCCTCCTCAGCGGCGCGATCTGCGACCGCATCGGCGGCGTGCGCACCCTGCTGCTGGGGTCGGCGCTGCAAGGCCTGGCGCTGCTGATGTTCCTGCCTGCCGACTCGCTGGCCTCGCTGTACCTGGTGTCGGCGCTGTTCGGCCTCTTCCAGGGCGGCATCGTGCCGAGCTACGCCATCATCGTGCGCGAGCACTTCCCGGCCGCCGTCGCCGGGGTGACGACGGGCACGGTGCTCATGGCCACCTTGCTGGGCATGGCGCTGGGCGGCTGGATGTCGGGCAAGGTGTTCGACCTCAGCGGCTCCTACGCCGCGGCCTTCCTGAACGGCATCGCCTGGAACGCGCTCAATCTGTCCATCGCCGGTTTCCTGTGGTGGCGCGTGCGTGCGCGACACCGGCCGCTGCTGGCCGCCTGAGAGCCTGTGAAGATATGCATCATGCCCGATTCATGTCTTCACAGGCTCTGAGGCCAGGCGCCGCCGCGCGTCCGTCAGCGGCTGAGTCAGCGGCTGAGTCAGTGGCTGAAGAAGGCTTCGCGCACCGCGGCCGGCAGTTGCGAGTCCTCCGGGGTCGAGGTGCGCTGGGCACGTTCCAGCACGTGCCAGAAGTAGCGGTAGCTGGCGCGGTCGTGCAGCTGGTCACGGTGGCGGATCGGCGCCCAATGTGCGGCGCGCGCGGCGAGCAGGATCTCCACCGCGAGGTCGACCTCGGCGGCGGTGGGTGAGAAGGCCTCGATGATGGGCTGCACCTGCGAGGGGTGGATGCTCCACATGCGGGTGTAGCCGAACTCGCGCGTGGCGCGCGTGGCGGCGGACTGCAGCGCCGCCGCGTGCTTGAACTCGGTGACCACGCAGTGCGAAGGCACCTTGCCGTGGGCGTGGCAGGCGGCGGCGATCTCGACCTTGGCGCGCACCACCAGCGGGTGCTCGAACTGGCCGGGCACGCCCATCGCCGTGACCGGAATCGCGCCGCGGTGCGCGGACACGAAGTCCATCAGCCCGAAGGACAGCGACTCGATGCGCGGCTGGGCCGCGATCGCCATCACCTCGCGCAGCGCGCCGTGGGTCTCGATCAGCGCGTGCAGCGGGATGCCGTGGCCGCCCGCGGCGTCCACCGAGTGGACGGCGCGCTCGATGTCGGCGGCGCCGGCGGGCTTGGGCAGCATCAGATAGGCCGGCCGGCGCCCGGCGCGCAGCACGGTGCGCAGCACCTCGGCGAAGTGCGCATGGCCCAGCGGCAGCACGCGCACGCCGACGCGGCCGAAGCGGTTGTCGTCGCACTCCAGCAGGGAGGCGATGAGCCGCGCCTGTTCGACTTCGGCGCCGGCCGGCGCGCCGTCCTCGTTGTCCAGGGTGACGTCGAACACCGGCCCCAGCCTGGCCTGCAGCTGCAGGCTCTTGCGCATGCGTTCCTCCACGCCGGCGTAGTGGTCGCACACCGGCAGCGCAGGCGGCGCCGGCTCTCCAGGGTCGAACAGCGCCTGGCGCGGGTGCAGGGCAGGGGTGCTCATGGTCGATCGGCCTCCTGGGTGCCGAGGGTAGCGCCAAAGGCGTGCGAACACGCAGTGTGGGTGTGACGGTGCGTGCGAAGGCGCCCGGCGAGCTGCAGCCGCTGCATTGAAAGCGAAATATGAAGAAGTACATAACCAAATCCTTGATTCCGCGCAATTCCACCAGGCATGAAACCGCGACGCTTTCTTTGCATGGTCAGATATAGTCGCGCTTCTTCGCAAGCGATATATATAAACAACTATCACGAAACCATGGCTCCTGTTCCGCCCCTGACCCTCTTTCGTCCCGCCCTGGCACGCCTGTGCACGATCGCTGCCGCCTGCCTGAGCACGATGTCGGTCGCCCGTGCGGCGCCCGCCGACGCCTTCACCATAGGCGCCATCACCGTCACCGGCCAGCGCCCGCAGCTGGGCGACATGCCGCAGGAGCAGGCCGGCTCCCTGCTGAGCGCGCAGCAGCTGCGGCAGTTCGACCGCGAGAGCGTCGGCGACGCGCTGGCGCTGCTGCCCGGCGTCACGCTGTCGACCAACTCGCGCAACGAGCAGCTGGTCTACGTGCGCGGCTTCGACGCGCGCCAGCTGCCCTTGTTCATCGACGGCATCCCGGTCTACGTGCCCTACGACGGCTACGTGGACTTCGGCCGCTTCGGCACCGGGGACATCGCCGCGATCCAGCTTGCCAAGGGGTTCAGCTCGGTGGCCTACGGGCCCAACGCTCTGGGCGGGGCGATCAACCTCGTCTCGCGCAAGCCGGCGCGTGCGCTGGAAGGCGACGCCCAGCTCTCACTGGGCAGCGGCGCGCAGCGCCGGGCAACGCTCAACCTCGGCACGAACCAGGGCGCGTGGTACGCACAGGCCGGGCTGGGCTATCGCAGCGCCGACGGCTTTCGCCTGTCGTCGGACTTCGTGCCCACGCCGACCGAAGACGGCGGCCTGCGCGAGAACGCCGATGCGCGCGACGGCAAGGTTTCGCTCAAGCTCGGCCTGACGCCGAACCGCGGCGACGAGGTCGCGCTGTCCTTCTACCGCCAGGATGGACAGAAGGGGCAGCCGCCGACCACCGGGAGCTCCGGCGTGCGCTACTGGCGCTGGCCGATGTGGGACAAGCAAAGCCTGTACTTCGTCTCCAGCACCGCGCTCGGGGCGAGCGAGCGGCTCAAGCTGCGCCTGTACCACGACCGCTTCGACAACGAGGTGCGCAGCTACACCGACGACAGCTACACCACGCTGCGCACCAGCGGCCGCGGCAGCGTGGCCAGCGGGCGCAGCATCTACCACGACCGCAGCAACGGCGGCGCCGTGGAGTTCGAGTCGGCCCGGCTGCAAGGCCATCTGCTGCGCGCCGTGCTGCAGCACAAGACCGATCAGCACGAGGAGCGCGACGCCGGCGCCGTGCTGCAGACTCGCCACCGCGACGCGCTGAGCTCGTTCGGGGTGGAGGACCTGGTCGATCTCGCACCGGGCTGGCAGCTCTCGCTCGGCGCGGCACGTCACCGGCTGGCGCCCGCCAGCGTCTTCGTCGCTGGCAACGCCTATGCACTGCCAGCAGCCTCGACGGCCACCAACCTGCAGGCCGGGCTGTTCCGCGAGCTCGGCGGCGACAGCCGCGCCTACCTCACGCTGGCACGCAAGACGCGCCTGCCGACCCTGAAGGACCGCTATTCGCAGCGCCTGGGCAGCTATGTGGAGAACCCGGACCTCGGCGCCGAGCGCTCGCTCAACCTCGAGCTCGGCATCCAGGCGCTGCCCATCGCCGCACTGCCCGGGCTGAGGCTGGAGGCCGCGCTGTTCGCCAGCCGCATCGACGACAAGATCCAGTCGGTGCTCGTCGCCGGTGGGCGCGCCTGCAGCGCCGACACGCCTTGCCAGATGCGCAACGTCGGCCAGGCGCGCGTGCACGGCCTGGAACTGGGGATCAGCGGCAGGCTGGCACCGGCGCTGGAGCTTGGCGCCAACCTCAGCTGGCTGGCGCAGAAGAACGTGTCCGACCCCGACATCCGGCTCACCGATGTCCCCAACCGCAAGCTGTTCGGCTACGCCCTGTGGCGTGCGAGCGATGCGGTCTCGCTGCAGGCGACGCTGGAGCACAACAGCCGGCGCTGGGCGAGCGACGAGCTGGCACTGGGCGAATTCACCATCGTCGGCCTGAAGGGCAGCTGGCAGCTCGCACGCGGCCTCAGCGTCGAGCTCGCACTGACCAACCTGCTGGACCAGGACTACGCGCTGGACGAGGGCTATCCCTCGCCCGGGCGCAGCCTGAGCCTGCAGGCGCGCTACGCCTTCTGACCGTGCGCAGGCCGTTGCCGGTTCCAAGCACCTGAGCGTCCATGCAGCCCATGCAGCCCATGCCGCCCACCCGCTCGCTCCAGCTCGCCCCCGGGCCGGCCGACGACACCGGTTCCGTGCTGCCGGCGGCGGCGATCCTGGATGACGGATCGGGGGCTGCCGACGCCCTGCTCGCCGCCGTGGTGCGGCGCCAGCAGCTGTCGGGCTGGTGCGTGCGCGGCCTGCTGATGCGCGATGCCGCGGCCTACGGCGACCGCAGCCTGCCGATGGTGCTGGTCGACCTGCGCAGCGGCGAGGAGTACCTCGTCTCGCAATCGCTGGGCCGCCAGGCCAGCGGCTGCCGCGCCGACCCGCAGGGCTTCGCGCAGGCGAGCGCAGTGCTGCGCCGTGCGGTCGAGGAAGGTCCCGACCTCGTGGTCTGCAACCGCTTCGGCGGCATGGAGGCCGAGGGCGGCGGCTTCCGCGCCGAGCTGCTCGCCATCCTGGTCAGCGAGCTGCCGCTGCTCACCGTGGTCCAGCCCCGTCACCGGCAGGCCTGGGAGGACTTCAGCGGCGGTGCTGCCGTGCTGCCGGCGACCGCCCAGGCGCTGGCGGACTGGCTGGCTGCACTGGCAAGCCGGACCGATGCGCTGGCCGCCTCGGCCGGATCGGGAAGCCCGGCATGAGGTCGCCACCGCGCCTGCACCGACGCGCGCTGCTGGCGACGGCAGCGCTCGCCGCGCCGGCGCTGTGGTCGCTGCCGGCGCGAGCGGCGCCGTCGCTGATCCAGCGCTTCGGCCCGGCGCCGGCCGCGGCTCCGGCGCGCGTCTTCGCCGCCGGTGCCCCGGCCGCCGTGCTGCTGGCCTGCCTGGCGCCGCGGCAGCTGCTGGGCTGGCCGATGACGCTGGGCGACGAGGCGCGCGCCTTGCTGGCGCCGGTGCTGCGCGACAAACCCCTGCTCGGGCGCCTGTCGGGCCGCGGCAGCACGGTCAGCCTGGAGACCCTGCTCGCCCTCGGCCCGGACCTGATCGTCGACGCCGGCAGCGTCGGCGAGACCCAGGTCTCCAGTGCGCGCCGTGTCGCGGCGCAGACCGGCTTGCCCTGTGTGCTCGTGGACGGTCGACTCGCCGACAGCCCGGCCCAGTTGCGCCAGCTCGGCGCCCTGCTGGGGGTGCCAGCGCGCGGCGAGCGGCTCGCCGCCCATGCCGAGCAGGTGCTGGCAGCGGCGCAGTCGGCGGCGCAGCAGCTGGTGGCGACACGGCCGACGGTGTACCTGGCGCGCGGCGCCGACGGCCTGGAGACCGCGACCGCGGGTGCCATCAACGCCGAGATCATCGAGGCCGCCGGGGGCCGCAACGTCGCCGACACCGGCCGCCCGGGCCTGGCGCGGGTGTCGCTGGAGCAGGTGCTGGCCTGGAACCCGGACTGGGTGCTGACCCAGGACCGCCACTTCCAGCGCCTGGCGCGCCAGGACCCCGGCTGGCGCAGCCTGGCCGCGGTGCGCGAGGGGCGGCTGTTGCTCGCGCCTGCGCTGCCCTTCGGCTGGCTGGACGGCCCACCGTCGGTGAACCGCCTGCTCGGCATCCCCTGGCTGGCCAGTCACCTGCGGCTTGCCAGGCCGGCCCTGCCCGGCACCGCGCTGCAGCAGCAGGTGGTGGACGATGCACGGCGCTTTCACGCCCTGTTCTACGGCCCGACGCCGGCACGCGAGGCCGTGCAGGGCTGGCTGGACGGGAGCGCCTGATGGCGAGCGCGAGCGAGGCCTTCGCGTGCCCGGTGCCGGCGCCGGCCGGCGCCGCGCGGGCGCGCCGGCTGTGGCTGCTGGTGGCCACCGCGCTGCTGCTGGTGAGCGCGCTCGCGCTCGCGGTCGGCAAGTTCGCGCTTGCGCCGTCCGAGCTGTGGGCGTCGCTGTGGGCGCGCCTGAGCGGCACCGAGCCGGCGCTGCCGGCGGCGGCGGAGGCGGTGATCTGGCAGGTGCGTGCGCCGCGCGTGCTGGCCGCGGCGCTCGTCGGCGCAGCGCTGGCGGCCGCCGGTGCGGCCTATCAGTCGATGTTTCGCAACCCCCTGGTCTCGCCCGACATCCTGGGGGTGTCGGCCGGCTGCGGGCTGGGTGCCTCGCTGGCCATCCTGCTCGGGCTGCCGATCGCCATGGTGTCTGGCAGCGCCTTCGTCGGCGGCCTGTTGGCGGTGGTGGTGGTGATGCTGGCGGCGCGCCGCGTCGGCGCCCAGGACCCGGTGCTGGTGCTGGTGCTGGCCGGGGTGGCGGTGGGTGCGCTGCTGGGCGCCGGCATCTCGCTCGTCAAGCTGCTCGCCGACCCCAACGTGCAACTGCCGGCGATCACCTTCTGGCTGCTCGGCGGTCTGAGCGCAGTCACCCCGGCCGACCTGGGCTTCGCCGGGCCCTGGCTGCTTGCCGGCGCTGGCGTGCTGTGGCTGGCGCGCTGGCGCATCAACCTGCTGTCTCTGCCCGACGACGAGGCCGCCGCGCTCGGCCTGCGCGTGCCGCGGCTGCGCGCGGCGGTGGTCGTCGGCGCAACCTTGATGACGGCGGCGGCGGTGTCCATGGCGGGCATCGTCGGCTGGGTCGGGCTGGTGGTGCCACACGTGGCAAGGCTGCTGGTGGGTCCCGAGTTCAGCCGCCTGCTGCCGCTGGCGATGGCGCTGGGTGCCGGCTTCGTGATGGCCGCCGACACCCTGGCGCGCAGCCTGGCCGCCATCGAGCTGCCCTTGTCGGTGCTGACGGCCATGGTCGGCGTGCCCTTCTTCCTCTGGCTGCTGGGTCGGCGTCGGCCTTGGCACGCATGACAGGTCCCGACGCGCCGCCGCTGCTGCAGGTGGCCGGCCTGGCCTGGGGCCACCACGGCCGGCCGCTCGGCCAGGGGCTGGACCTGGCGCTGCGGCCGGGCGAGATCGTCGCCCTGCTCGGGCCCAATGGCTGCGGCAAGACGACGCTGCTGCGCAGCCTGCTCGGGTTGATCGAGCCGCTGGCCGGGCAGGTGCGGGTCGACGGTGAACCGCTGCACGGCGCGGGCCTGGCGGCCGACCGTGCCCGGGTGGCGCGCCACATCGCCTACGTGCCGCAGTCGCACGCCGGCGTGTTTGCCTACCCCGCGCTCGAGCTCGTGCTGATGGGGCGTGCGGCGCACGTCGGTGCGCTGGCCATGCCCTCGGTGGCCGATCGCGAGGTCGCGCGCCAGTCCCTGCAGCGCATGGGGGTGCAGGCGCTCGCGCAGCGCCCCTGCACCGAGCTCAGCGGCGGCGAGCGCCAGCTGGTGCTGATCGCGCGCGCCCTGGCCCAGCAGGCGCCGCTTCTGGTGATGGACGAACCGACGGCAAGCCTGGACTTCGGCAGCCAGCGCCGGGTGCTGCGCGAGATCGAGGCCCTAGCCAGGCAGGGGGTGGCGGTGCTGCTGTCCACCCACCAGCCCGAGCACGCGCTGCGCATCGCCCACCGCGTGGTGCTGCTGGCGCGCGGCGGCGTGCAGGCGCTGGGACCGGCGGCGAGCACCGTCACCGCGCCCGCGCTGGCGGCGCTGTACGGCGTGCCGGCGGCCGAGGTGGCGCGCAGCGTGCCGGGGATCGGGGCCGAGCTGCCTGCGCCGGCCGCCGTGCTGCAGGCGCAATCCCAGCCCGAACCTGACGCAGCGCTGCCGGCAACAGAGCCGGACGACGCCGGGCCCACCGACGCCGAGCGCTACCGCGCCCACATGCGGCGCCACCGCCTGCTGCCGCGTCCGGCCAGCGCCTGGGACGCGCGCGCCGCGCGCTACGGCAGCGGCGAGGAGACCTATGTCGAGGAATTCCTGCGCCGCATGGACCTCGAAGGTGCAGCCAGCGTGCTCGACGTCGGCTGCGGCAGCGGCAGCCTGGCGATTCCGCTCGCGCAGCGGCTGGACGAGGTGGTGGCGCTGGACTTCAGCGCGGCCATGCTGGCGCAACTGCAGCAGCGCGCGCAGCAGGCGCGGCTGTCCAACATCCGCAGCCGGCATCTGGCCTGGGAGGACGACTGGTCCGAGGTGCCGGTGTGCGACATCGCGATCGCCTCGCGCTCGACCCTGCTCGCCGATCTGGACGCGGCGATCGCCAAGCTCAACCGCCATGCACGCCAGCGCGTGTACATCAGCTACCTGTCGGGCGGGCGTTTCGTCGACCCCGAACTGCTGGCGCTGGCGGCGCTGCCGGTGCCCCCCGCGCCGCCGCTGTCCTGGGTGCTGGGCATGCTGCTGCAGCGCGGTCTGTACCCGACCCTGGACTACATCGAGACGCCGAGCCGGCTCGCCGGCTGCCGGGATTTCGACGAGTTCGCCCAGCGCCTGGCCTGGTCCAGCGGCGAGTTCGACGCCAGCGCGCGTGCCCGGCTGCGCGCCTGGTTCGACGCCGATCCCGCGCGCGCCCAGGCCGGTGGCGCGCCCATGCGCTGGGCCTTCATCGGCTGGCGGGTGCAGCACGCAGCGTGCCGAGGGCAGGACGCCTGAGCTGGTGCCACCCGCCTTCGGCTGCAAAAAAGCCGGCCCGCAGACCGGCTTTGCGCGTCGGCGGGTTGCCGATCAGAGCAGGTGCTTGACGCCGTCCTGCTCGCCGGTCAGCTCGGCCAGCGTCTTGTCGATGCAGCCCTGGCTGAAGGCGTCGATCGGCAGGCCCTCGACGATGCGGTACTTGCCGCCTTCGCAGGTGACCGGGTAGCCAAACATGACGTCCTTGGGGATGCCGTACTCGCCGTTGCTCGGCACGCCCATGGTGACCCACTCACCGCCGGTGCCCAGCGCCCAGTCGCGCATGTGGTCGATCGCGGCGTTGGCGGCGCTGGCGGCCGAGCTCAGGCCGCGCGCCTCGATGATGGCGGCGCCGCGCTTGCCCACCGTGGGCAGGAAGACGTCCTGGTTCCAGACCTGGTCGTTGATCATCTGCTGCACGCCCGCGCCTTCGATGGTGGCGAAGCGGTAGTCGGCGTACATGGTGGGGCTGTGGTTGCCCCACACGCACAGCTTGCGGATCGCGGCCACCGGCTTGCCGGTCTTGGCGGCGATCTGGCTCAGTGCGCGGTTGTGGTCCAGGCGCAGCATGGCGGTGAAGTTCTCGCGCGGCAGGTCGGGCGCGCTCTTCATCGCGATCCAGGCGTTGGTGTTGGCCGGGTTGCCGACCACCAGCACCTTGACGTTGCGGCTGGCGTGGTCGTTCAGCGCCTTGCCCTGGCCGATGAAGATCTTGCCGTTGATCGACAGCAGTTCGGCGCGCTCCATGCCGGCCTTGCGCGGCATCGATCCCACCAGCAGCGCGTAGTCGCTGTCCTTGAACGCGGTGTTCGGGTCGCTGTGCGCCTCCATGCCGTGCAGCAGCGGGAAGGCGCAGTCCTCCAGTTCCATCATCACGCCCTTGAGCGCCTTCTGCGGACCTTCCACCGGCACTTCCAGCAGTTGCAGGATGACGGGCTGGTCCTTGCCGAGCATCTCGCCGGAGGCGATGCGGAACAGCAGTGCATAACCGATCTGGCCAGCGGCACCGGTGACGGCCACGCGGACGGGTTTCTTGCTCATCGAAAGCTCCTGGAAGGGTGGTGAAGCCGCGCGGGCGGCCAGTGGATGATGGAAAAACGACGGACCTGGGGCAAACCCGGGATTCTACGCCGCACCTTGACATGAGTCTTATGTCTTATGCAAGACAAGCAGGCACAATCCGGGCATGTCCGAGGCCGCCCCGCGCGCCGGCAGCCCAGAGCCGACGCCTTCCTTCAGTCCGCTGTACCAGCAGATCAAAGGTCTGCTGCTGCGCAGCCTGCAAGGCGGCGAGTGGCGGCCCGGCGAGGCCATCCCCAGCGAGATGGAGCTGGCGGCGCGCTTCAAGGTCAGCCAGGGCACGGTGCGCAAGGCGATCGACGAGCTCGCCGCCGACAACCTGCTGGTGCGCCGCCAGGGCAAGGGCACCTTCGTCGCCACCCACGCCGAGGAGCGCACCCAGTATCGGTTCCTGCGCCTGCAGGCGGACGACGCCGGCGCCGCGGCGCTGCGCCGCCGCCTGCTGGAATGCCGGCGCCTGCGCGCGCCGCAGGACGCCGCGCGCGCGCTCGAGCTCAAGGCCGGCGACAGCGTGCTGCTGGTGCGCCGGCTGCTGCTGCAGGACGAGCAGCCGGTGGTGTACGACGAGATCTGGCTGCCCGCGGCCACCTTCAAGGGCCTGACCGCCGAGCGTCTGGCCGCCCACCGCGGGCCGATGTACGCCTACTTCGAGTCGGAGTACGGGGTGCACATGTCGCGCGCCGACGAGAAGATCCGCGCCATCGCTGCCAGCGGCGACGCACTGGCGGCGCTGGCGGTGGGCGCCGGCACGCCGCTGCTGTCGGTGGAGCGCCTGTCCTACACCTATGGCGACCGGCCGGTCGAGTGGCGCCGCGGGCTTTACCGCACCGAGGCCCATCACTACCGCAACGCGCTGACTTGATGCAGTTTCAGGTCGGCCTGCTGCATTGCAATAAACTCCAAAGGTTTCAAACCGGGTACAGACGATCCATGGCACAGACCACCACCCGACCCCGCAGCGGCCCGCGGCCGGGGCCGATGACGCTCATCGGCGCCCTGCAGTACCGGCATCCGCTGGCGGCCAAGGTTTCCATCCTGCACCGTGCCAGCGGCGGCCTGCTGCTGCTGCTGCTGCCCTTCGTGATCTGGATGTTCGACACCAGCGTCAGCTCGGAGGCGAGCTTCGACCTCTTCGCGAGCGCCTTCTCCAGCGGGCTGTGGGTCTTCCCCGGCTGGTTCGTCAAGCTGGTCGCGCTGGCCATCATCTGGGCCTACCTGCACCACTTGTTCGCCGGCGTGCGCCACGTCTACATGGACGCCACGCACCGCCTGTCGCTGGCCTTCGGCCGCGGCTCGGCGATCGCGGTGCTGGTGGTGTCGCTGGCGCTGACCGCGGTGCACGCGGCCAAGCTGTTCGGCCTGTTCTGAGGGAGGTCGCGATGGCGGTCAATTACGGTTCGCGGCGCCAGGTCAGCGGCGCCCACTACGGCCTCGGCGACTGGCTGGCGCAGCGCGTCACCGCGGTGCTGATGGTCTTGTTCACGCTCGTCGTCGTGGTCCAGGTGGCGATGCCGGGGCCGGTGGACTACGTGCGCTGGTCGGGCATCTTCGCTGCCCAATGGATGAAGGTGCTCACCTTCAGCGTCATCGTCGCGCTCGCCTGGCACGCCTGGGTCGGCACGCGCAACATCTGGATGGACTACATCAAGCCGGCCGGGCTGCGCCTGGTCCTGCAGTCGGCAACCATCGTCTGGCTCGTGGGCTGCGCCGGCTGGGCGGTCCAGGTGCTCTGGAGGCTTTGATCATCATGGCTGTGGCCACTCTTCCCCGTCGCAAGTTCGACGTCGTCATCATCGGTGCCGGTGGCGCCGGCATGCGTGCATCGCTGCAGTTGTCGCTCGCGGGCCTCAACGTCGCGGTGCTGACCAAGGTGTTCCCGACCCGCTCGCACACGGTGGCGGCGCAGGGCGGCATCGGCGCCAGCCTGGGCAACATGTCCGAGGACAACTGGCACTACCACTTCTACGACACCATCAAGGGCTCGGACTGGCTGGGCGACCAGGACGCGATCGAGTTCATGTGCCGCGAGGCGCCCAAGGTCGTGTACGAGCTCGAGCACTTCGGGATGCCGTTCGACCGCAACCCCGACGGCACGATCTACCAGCGTCCCTTCGGCGGCCACACCGCGAACTACGGCGAGAAGCCGGTGCAGCGCGCCTGCGCCGCCGCCGACCGCACCGGCCACGCGATGTTGCACACGCTGTACCAGCGCAACGTCGCGGCACGCACCCAGTTCTTCGTCGAGTGGATGGCGCTGGACCTGATACGCGACGCCGACGGCGAGGTGCTGGGCGTGACCGCGATCGAGATGGAGACCGGCGACGTCTACATCCTGGAAGCGAAGACCACCATGCTGGCCACCGGCGGCGCCGGACGCATCTTCGCCGCCAGCACGAACGCCTTCATCAACACCGGCGACGGCCTGGGGATGGCCGCGCGCGCCGGCATCCCGCTGCAGGACATGGAGTTCTGGCAGTTCCACCCCACCGGCGTGCACAACGCCGGCGTGCTGCTGACCGAAGGCTGCCGCGGCGAGGGCGCGATCCTGCGCAACGCCGCCGGCGAACGCTTCATGGAGCGCTACGCGCCCACGCTCAAGGACCTGGCACCGCGCGACTTCGTCAGCCGCTGCATGGACCAGGAGATCAAGGAAGGGCGCGGCTGCGGTCCGAACAAGGACTACATCCACCTGGACATGACGCACCTGGGCGGCGACACCATCCTCAAGCGCCTGCCCAGCGTCTACGAGATCGGCCACAACTTCGCCAACGTCGACATCACCAAGGAGCCGATCCCGGTGGTGCCGACCATCCACTACCAGATGGGCGGGGTGCCGACCAACGTCAACGGCCAGGTCGTGGTGCCCAAGGGTGGCGACCCGAGCGCCGTGGTCGGCGGCCTGTACGCGGTGGGTGAGTGCTCCTGCGTCAGCGTGCACGGCGCGAACCGGCTCGGCACCAACTCGCTGCTGGACCTGCTGGTGTTCGGCCGCGCCGCCGGCAACCACATCGTCGACGCCTTCAAGCACGCGACCAAGGCACACAAGCCGCTGCCCAAGGACGCCGCCGAGCGCACCCTGGCGCGGCTGGCGCAGCTCGACGCGAGCACGGGCGGCGAGTACGCGCAGGACGTCGCGGGGGACATCCGCTCGATGATGCAGCACCACGCCGGCGTGTTCCGCACCCAGGCTGTGATGGACGAGGGCGTGGTCAAGATCGCGCAGCTGCGCCAGCGCGTGGCGGGCATCACGCTGAAGGACAAGAGCCAGGTCTTCAACACCGCCCGCATCGAGGCGCTGGAGGTGGACAACCTGATCGAGGCGGCGCAGGCGACCATGGTCTCGGCGGCGGCGCGCAAGGAATGCCGCGGCGCGCACACGGTGGAGGACTACGAGCGCGGGGCCGACGACGCCGAGTTTCCGCTCGGCCGCAACGACCGCGACTGGCTCAAGCACACGCTGTGGGATTCGGCGAGCAACAGCCTGTCCTACAAGCCGGTGCGGCTGCAGCCGCTGACGGTGGACTCCGTGCCGCCCAAGGTCCGCACCTTCTGAGGTTGTCCATTCCATGACCAAGCGCACCTTCCAGATCTACCGCTTCGATCCCGACCAGGACGACAAGCCGCGCATGCAGACGCTCGAGGTCGAACTCGACGGCTCCGAGCGCATGCTGCTCGACGCGCTGATCAAGCTCAAGCAGATCGACCCGACCCTGAGCTTCCGGCGCAGCTGCCGCGAAGGCATCTGCGGCTCGGACGCGATGAACATCAACGGCAAGAACGGCCTCGCGTGCCTGACCAACATGCGCACGCTGCCCGGCACCGTGGTGCTCAAGCCGCTGCCCGGCCTGCCGGTGGTCCGCGACCTGATCGTGGACATGACGCAGTTCTTCAAGCAGTACCACAGCATCCGGCCCTACCTGATCAACGACACGCCGGCGCCCGAGAAGGAGCGCCTGCAGTCGCCCGAGGAGCGCGAGGAGCTCAACGGCCTGTACGAGTGCATCCTGTGCGCCTGCTGCTCCACCAGCTGCCCGAGCTTCTGGTGGAACCCGGACAAGTTCGTCGGCCCGGCCGGCCTGCTGCAGGCCTACCGCTTCATCGCCGACAGTCGCGACGAGGCCACTTCGGCGCGCCTGGACGACCTCGAGGACCCGTACCGGCTGTTCCGCTGCCACTCGATCATGAACTGCGTCGACGCCTGCCCCAAGGGCCTGAACCCGACGAAGGCGATCGGCAAGATCAAGGAGCTGATGGCCAGGCGCGCCATCTGAGTCCATGAGCCCGCTGCTCGACGAACCAGGTCTGAACCGGCTGCGCTGGCGCTGCCGGCGCGGCCTGCTGGAGAACGACTTGTTCGTCGACCGCCTGTTCCGCCGCATCGAGCGCGGCGAGACGGCAATCACGGTCGCGCAGGCCGACGCGCTGCTGGCGCTGATGAACCTGTCCGACAACGACCTCCTCGACCTGCTGCTGGCGCGCCGCGAGCTGCAGGGCGAGCTCGACCGACCCGAAGTGCGCGAAGTGCTGGCACTGATGCGCAGCCCCGAGCCACAACTGCAAAAGGTGATGTCCGCATGACCCCCTCCGACGTGAAAGCCACGCTGTCGTTCTCCGACGGCAGCCCGAACATGGACCTGCCCATCTACAAGGGCACCATCGGTCCGGACGTGATCGACATCCGCAAGCTGTACGCGCAGACCGGCATGTTCACCTACGACCCGGGCTTCATGAGCACCGCGGCCTGCCAGTCGTCGATCACCTACATCGACGGCGACAAGGGCGAACTGCTGTACCGCGGCTACCCGATCGAGCAGCTCGCCCAGCAGTGCGACTTCCTGGACGTGTGCTACCTGCTGCTCAACGGCGAGCTGCCGAACGAGCAGCAGCAGAAGGACTTCGACCGCACCGTGACCATGCACACCATGGTCAGCGAGCAGCTGCAGTTCTTCCTGCGCGGCTTCCGCCGCGACGCGCACCCGATGGCCATCCTCACCGGGCTGGTGGGCGCGATGTCGGCCTTCTATCACGACAGCACCGACATCCATAACGCCAAGCACCGCGAGATCGCGGCGATCCGCCTGATCGCCAAGATGCCCACGCTGGTCGCGATGGCCTACAAGTACAACATCGGTCAGCCCTACATCTACCCGAAGACCGAGCTGTCCTACTCGGCGAACTTCATGCGCATGATGTTCGCCACGCCCTGCGAGGAGTACGAGCCGAACGAGGTGCTGGTGCGCGCGATGGACCGCATTTTCATCCTGCACGCCGACCACGAGCAGAACGCCTCGACCTCGACCGTGCGCCTGTGCGGCAGCTCGGGCACGAACCCGTTCGCCGCCATCGCCGCCGGCGTGGCCTGCCTGTGGGGGCCGTCGCACGGCGGCGCCAACGAGGCGGCGCTCACCATGCTGGAGGACATCCAGCGCAACGGCGGCGTGGAGCGCATCGGCGACTTCATCAAGCAGGTGAAGGACAAGAACTCCACCGTCAAGCTGATGGGCTTCGGGCACCGGGTCTACAAGAACTACGACCCGCGCGCCAAGCTGATGCGCGAGACCTGCCACGAGGTACTGGACGCGCTCGGCCTGGGCAACGACCCGCTGTTCAAGCTGGCGATGGCGCTGGAGAAGATCGCGCTCGAGGACGAGTACTTCGTCGCCCGCAAGCTGTACCCGAACGTCGACTTCTATTCCGGCATCGTGCAGCGTGCGATCGGGATTCCGGTCAGCCTGTTCACCGCCATCTTCGCGCTCGCGCGCACGGTGGGCTGGATCGCCCAGCTCAACGAGATGATCTCCGACCCGGAGTACAAGATCGGCCGTCCGCGCCAGCTCTTCACCGGCGCCATGCGGCGCGATGTGAAGCCGCTGGGCGAGCGCTGAGCCGCCGGCTGGCGCAGCGCCGCCAGCCTGCCGGAACTTGAGGAGCACGGGCCGCCTGCAAGCGGCCCGTGCTCGTTGGGGCCATTCAGGCGCTTCGGATGATTCGGGCGATTCGGGCGGCCCGCCCAAGCTCCTGGCGTCGACGCGTGCCGCCGTGCGCGGTGGGCGGTGGGCGGTGGGCGGCGCTAGCATCGCCGCCATCGCACGCCCAGGATTCATCCCATGCTTGCCATCATCGGTGGTACCGGCCTGTACCAGCTCACCGGCCTGGAGCTGCAACGCACGCATTCGGCGGCCACGCCGTTTGGCGACGCCTCGGCGCCAGTGCAGCAGGGCGTGCTGGGCGGCCAGCCGCTGCTGTTCCTGCCGCGCCACGGCGCCGGCCACCGCCTGCTGCCGCACGAGGTGAACTACCGCGCCAACGTGTTTGCGCTCAAGCGCGCCGGCGCGACCCTGGTGCTCAGCATTTCCGCCTGCGGCAGTCTGGCCGAGGCGCTGGCGCCGGGGCACTTCGCGCTGCCGCAGCAGTACATCGACTGGACGCGCGGCCGGCGCGAGGCCAGTTTCTTCGGCCGTGGCGTGGCGGCCCATGTCTCCACCGCCGAGCCGGTGAGTGCGGCCCTGTGCGCTGCGGTGCGCGCGGCGGCGGCGCAGGTGCCCGGCCTCGTCCTGCACAGCGGCCTGACCTATGCCTGCGTCGAGGGCCCACGCCTGGGCACCCGCGCCGAGAGCCGGCTGCTGCAGCAGTTCGGCGCCCAGCTGGTGGGCATGACGAACGTGCCCGAGGTCTTCCTGGCGCGCGAGGCACAGCTCGCCTACGCCACCCTGGCCATCGTGACCGACTACGACTGCTGGCGCGAGGACCCGCAGGAGCACGCGCAGATGGACGCCATCCTGGCCCGCTACGCCGCCTGCGTGGAGCAGGCGCGCGCCCTCGTGGGCCGGCTGCTGGCGGCGCCGCTGCCGGTGCCGGAGGCGCAGATCCGCAGCGCGCTGCAAGGGGCGGTGATGACCGAGGAAGGCCTGCTGGACGAGGCGCAGCGCGCCTGGCTGTCGGTGTTGCGGCGCTGAGACGCGGCGATGCGCGCGCGTCGCCGGCCGGCGGCAGGATCACAATCGTGGTCCCTCCACTCCTGTCCTCTTTTATGACAGACACCGCCGCCATACAGACCTGGCTGAACGAACACCGCATCTCGGAGATCGAGTGCCTGACGCCCGACATGTCGGGCCAGGCGCGCGGCAAGATCGTGCCGCGCCACCGCTACGACCCGAACTTCGGCATGCGGCTGCCGGAAGCGGTGCTGACGATGACGGTGACCGGCGAGTACCCGGAGAAGGATTTCACCGGGGTCGCCGACCCCGACATGCGGCTCGTGCCGGACGCGTCGACGATCTGCCTCGTGCCCTGGGCCAAGGAGCCGACGGCGCAGATCATCCACGACTGCGTGGACTTCGACGGCCAGCCGGTGGACCTCTCGCCGCGCAACATCCTGCGCCGCGTGCTCGCGCTCTACGAGGCCGAGGGCTGGCGCCCGGTGATCGCGCCCGAGATGGAGTTCTATCTGGTGCAGTTGGAGGCCGACGAAGACATCCCGCTGAAGCCGCCGACCGGCCGCACCCAGCGCAGCGAGCCCGGCATGCAGAGCTTTTCCATCGAATCGGTGGACGAGTACGGCGACATCTTCGACGTCATGTACGACTGGTGCGAGGCGCAGGACATCCAGCTCGACACCCTGGTGCACGAGATGGGCACGGCGCAGATGGAGATCAACATCGACCACGGCGACGCGCTGTCGCGTGCCGACCAGGTGTTCCGCTTCAAGCGCACCGTGCGCGAGGTGGCGATCCGCCACCAGATGTACGCCACCTTCATGGCCAAGCCCATGCAGGGTCAGCCGGGCAGTGCCATGCACCTGCACCAGAGCGTGGTCGACATCGCCAGCGGGGGCAACCTGTTCAGCCGGCCGGACGGCGAGGCCTCGGACCAGTTCCTGCATTTCATCGGCGGCCTGCAGGCCTTCCTGCCCGCCGCCACCGCCTTCTTCGCGCCCTATGTGAACAGCTACCGCCGGCTGTCGCGCTTCACCTCGGCGCCGATCAACCTGAGCTGGGGTCACGACAACCGCACCTGCGGGCTGCGCGTGCCGCGTTCGGGGCCGGAGGCCAGGCGGGTCGAGAACCGGCTCGCGGGCGTAGACGCCAACCCCTACCTGGTGTTTGCCGCCAGCCTGGCCTGCGGCTACCTGGGCATGAAGCGCGGCTTGCGGCCGGAAGAGCCGCTGGTGGGCAGCGCCTACGAACGCCCGCACCAGTTGCCGCGCCACCTGGACGACGCGGTGGAGAAGCTCGAGGCCTGCGCGCCGCTGGCCGAGCTGTTCGGCAGCCATTTCATCCAGACCTACCGCGCGATCAAGGACGCCGAGTACCGCGAGTACTTCGAGGTCGTCAGCCCCTGGGAGCGTCGCCACCTGCTGCTGCATGTGTGAGCGTGTGGCGGAGGGAGCGGGATTCGAACCCGCGGTGGGCTGTTAACCCACACACGCTTTCCAGGCGTGCGACTTAAACCACTCATCCATCCCTCCGCGGTCGTGCTCGCGCGGAACAGCCCGCCATCTTAACCGATGCGCTTCGCCCAGCCCTGCTGAGGCCTGCCGCCAGGGCTGCCGACGCGATCGCACCAGCACCGTTCGCGTGCCGCGCAACCGGGCGGCATCTGGGCTACTTCTTGAGCAGCGTCATCGCGGTGCCGATCAGAGCGGACACCTCGCTCATGTTGCCGGGGACGATCATGCTGTTGTTCTTCTGCGCCAGCTGCGCGTAGGCCTCGACCGCCTTCTCGGCGACCTTGAGCTGAACCGCCTGCTCGCCGCCGGGGAGCTGGATCGCGGCGGCGACCTTGCCGATCGCCTGCGCGGTGGCGTCGGCCACCGCCTTGATCGCCTCCGCCTCGCCCTGCGCGGTGTTGATCGCGGCCTGGCGCTCGCCCTCGCTCTTGGCGATGTAGGCGGCGCGCTCGCCTTCGGCGAGGTTGATCTGCTCCTGGCGCTTGCCCTCGGAGGCCGCGATCAGGGCGCGCTTTTCGCGCTCGGCGGTGATCTGGGCCTGCATGGCGCGCAGGATCTCGGCCGGCGGCGTGAGGTCCTTGATCTCGTAGCGCAGCACCTTGACGCCCCAGTTCAGCGCCGCCTCGTCCAGGGCGTTGACGACGTTGGCGTTGATCATGTCGCGCTCCTCGAAGGTCTTGTCCAGTTCCATGCGGCCGATCACGCTGCGCAGCGTGGTCTGCGCGAGCTGGGTGATGGCGACGATGTAGTCGCTGCTGCCGTAGCTCGCACGCATGGGGTCGGTGACCTGGAAGAACAGGATGCCGTCGACCTGGAGCTGGGTGTTGTCCTTAGTGATGCAGACCTGGCTGGGCACGTCCAGCGGGACCTCCTTGAGCGAATGGCGGTAGCTGACGCGTTCGACGAAGGGGATCAGGAACTTCAACCCCGGCGTCAGCGTGCGGTCGTACTTGCCCAGGCGCTCGACGATCCAGGCCTGCTGCTGCGGCACGATCTTGAAGGTGCGCACGACGAAGATGACGGCGGCGACGAGGATGACGAGGGCGATTTCCATGCGTGACCTGCGGTGGTTGAGGATGGCGGGAGTGCGGTGCTGGACGGGTTTCAGTCGGCGCGCGTGACGGCGAGCTCGTTGCCGTCCACGGCGACGATGCGGTGCCGCCCCGGCGCTGGTGTGTCGCCGCCGCTGTAGCGCACCGACCAGGTGCTGCCGCGGTAGCTCACGCGCGCGCTGCCGTCGGCCGCCCAGTGTTCGACGTTCAGGGTCTGGCCGATGTCCAGCAACACGTCGCGGTTGGCCTGTGCCGGTGCCGAGCGCGGGTTCCGCGCCCGGCGCAGGTGCCAGCCGGCGGTGGCCAGCGCGCCCAGCAGCGCGGCGCAGACGATCTGCGCATCGACGCCCAGGCCCGCGTGCGCGGCGAGCGCACCGACGGCGGCACCGAGCGCCAGCATCAGCAGGTAGAAGGTGCCGGTGGCGAGTTCAAGCGCCACCAGCGCCCCCGCGAGCACCCACCACAGCGTCGGTCCATCGAAGCTCATCGTCGTCTCCATGCCCGGGTGCGGGACGGCCGCAGTGTAGCCACGCGTGCGCCGGCGGCACCACGCCTACACTGCGCGCTCTTCGGGTTCACCCTCAGGGTCTGGTCATGCAGCGATTCCGCTTTCCGATCGTCATCATCGACGAGGACTACCGCAGCGAAAACACCTCCGGTCTGGGCATACGCGCGCTCGCGCAGGCGATCGAGAAAGAGGGCTTCGAGGTCCTGGGCGTCACCAGCTACGGCGACCTGAGCCAGTTCGCGCAGCAGCAAAGCCGCGCCAGCGCCTTCATCCTGTCGATCGACGACGAGGAGTTCAAGGGCGGCCCCGAGCTGGACCCGGTGGTGGTGAACCTGCGCCGCTTCGTCGAGGAGATCCGCTTCAAGAACGCCGACATCCCGATCTACATCTACGGCGAGACGCGCACCTCCGAGCACCTGCCCAACGACGTGCTGCGCGAGCTGCACGGCTTCATCCACATGTTCGAGGACACGCCGGAGTTCGTCGCGCGCCACATCATCCGCGAGGCGCGGGCCTACCTCGACGGCCTGGCGCCGCCCTTCTTCAAGGCGCTGATGGACTACGCGCAGGACGGTTCCTACTCCTGGCACTGCCCCGGGCACAGTGGCGGCGTGGCTTTCCTGAAGAGCCCGGTGGGGCAGATGTTCCACCAGTTCTTCGGCGAGAACATGTTGCGCGCGGATGTGTGCAACGCGGTGGAGGAACTCGGCCAGCTGCTCGACCACACCGGCCCGGTGGCGCACAGCGAGCGCAACGCGGCGCGCATCTTCAACGCCGACCACTGCTTCTTCGTCACCAACGGCACCAGCACCAGCAACAAGATGGTCTGGCATCACACGGTGGCGCCGGGGGACGTGGTGGTGGTGGACCGCAACTGCCACAAGAGCGTGCTGCACAGCATCATCATGACCGGCGCGGTGCCGGTGTTCCTGCCGCCCACGCGCAACCACTACGGCATCATCGGCCCGATCCACGAGAGCGCGTTTTCGCCGGAGGCGATCCGGCGCAAGATCGCCGCCAACCCGCTGCTCGCGGGCGTGGACCCGGCCAAGGTTCGGCCGCGCATCCTGACCCTGACGCAGAGCACCTACGACGGCGTGCTCTACAACACCGAGACCATCAAGTCGCGGCTAGACGGCTATGTGGACGCGCTGCACTTCGACGAGGCCTGGCTGCCGCACGCCGCCTTCCACCCCTTCTACGGCACCTACCACGCGATGGGCAAGAAGCGCGCGCGGCCGCAGCAGGCGATGGTCTACGCCACCCAGAGCACGCACAAGCTGCTGGCCGGGTTGAGCCAGGCGAGCCAGGTGCTGGTGCAGGACTCGCAGACCGTCAAGCTGGACCGGCATCTGTTCAACGAGGCCTATCTGATGCACACCAGCACCAGCCCGCAGTACGCGATCATCGCCAGCTGCGACGTCGCGGCGGCGATGATGGAGCCGCCCGGCGGCACCGCGCTGGTGGAGGAGAGCCTGAAGGAGGCGATGGACTTCCGCCGCGCCATGCGCAAGGTGGAGAAGGACTACGCCGGCGACTGGTGGTTCAAGGTCTGGGGCCCGGACAAGCTGGCGCCCGAGGGCATAGGCCGGCAGGCCGACTGGGTGCTGGGCTCGACCGGCAAGGCCGGCAACTGGCACGGCTTCGGCCGCCTGGCGCGCGGCTTCAACATGCTGGATCCGATCAAGAGCACCATCATCACGCCCGGGCTGGACGTGGACGGTCGCTTCGCCAAGACCGGCATCCCGGCCAGCATCCTGACCAAGTTCCTCGCCGAGCACGGCGTGGTGGTCGAGAAGACCGGCCTGTACTCGCTGTTCATCCTGTTCACCATCGGCATCACCAAGGGCCGCTGGAACACCATGCTGACGGCGCTGCAGCAGTTCAAGGACGACTACGACCGCAACCAGCCGCTGTGGCGCATCCTGCCCGAGTTCTGCGCCCAGCATCCGGTGTACGAGCGCATGGGCCTGCGCGATCTCTGCCAGGCCATCCACGCCGCCTACGCGCAGGGCGACATCGCGCGCCTGACGACCGAGATGTACCTGTCCGACCTGCACCCGGCGATGAAGCCCAGCGACGCCTTCGCGCGCATCGCGCACCGCGAGACGGAACGGGTGCCCATCGACGCCCTGGAGGGCCGGGTCACGACCAGCCTGCTCACGCCTTACCCGCCCGGCATCCCGCTGCTCATCCCGGGCGAGGTCTTCAACCGCCGGATCGTCCAGTACCTGCGCTTCACGCGCGAGTTCAATGCCCGCTTCCCCGGCTTCGACACCGATGTCCACGGCCTGGTGGAGGAGGAGGGCGCCGACGGCCAGCGCCGCTACTTCGTGGACTGCGTGCGCTGAGGCCTACGGGCCGCCGCTGGCGTGGCGGCCGGTGCGCCCTGAGCGTCCTGAGCGGCCGCTGCGACCGGAGCGCCCTGTGGCGCTGGCTGCTCAGCCGGTGACCGCCGGGTCCATGGCCGCGGTGTGGCTGAAGCCGCCGTCGACGTACACGACCTCGGCGCTGATGCCGCCGGCCAGGTCAGACAGGAGGAAGGCGGCCGTGTTGCCGACGTCGTCGATGGTGATCGAGCGCCGGATCGGCGTTGCGGCGGCAAAGGTGGCCAGCAGCTTGCCGAAGTCCTTGATGCCGGACGCCGCCAGGGTCTTGATCGGACCGGCGGAGATGGCGTTCACGCGCACCCCGCGGCTGCCCAGGCTGTGCGCTAGGAAGCGCACGCTGGCCTCCAGCGAGGCCTTGGCCAGGCCCATGGTGTTGTAGTTGGGCACGTAGCGCATCGCGCCCAGATAGCTCAGCGTCAGCAGCGCCGCGCCGGGGCGCAGACGCGGCGCGGCGGCCTTGGCCAGGGCGGGAAAGCTGTAGGCCGAGATGTCGTGCGCGGTGCGGAAGCCCTCGCGGCTCAGGCCCTCCAGGAAGTCGCCGGCGATCGCCTCGCGCGGCGCGAACGCGATCGCGTGCACGAAGCCGTCGAACTCGCTCCAGTGCTCGCCGAGCTGGGCGAACAGGCGCTCGATCTGCGCATCGTCACCGACGTCGCACTCGAACACGAGCTCGGAATCGAACTCGCGCGCGAACTCGGTGATGCGCTCGCGAAACCGCTCGCCGACGTAGCTGAAGGCGAGTTCGGCGCCTTCACGATGGCAGGCGCGGGCGATGCCGTAGGCGATCGAGCGGTTGGACAGCACGCCCGTGATCAACAGTCGCTTGCCGGCAAGAAAACCCATGGTGTGCCCCTGATGCGCTGGTCTGAGTGGAAATCGGGGCGCCATTCTGGCACGCCGTCTGCTGCACCCTGAAGGCTTCTTGCGGGCTGCCTGTGCGCCGTCTATAATGCACGATTCCCGAATGTAACAGCCGAATGTAACAATCTGGGCGGGCTCTCCTGCCCATTTTTTTTGCGCGAGCCTTTTTGAGTACCGATTCGTCCGCCAGTCCTTCGGATGTCAGCCCTTCGGCCGACGCCATCACGCGCACCGTCACCGGGCTGGGATACGACCTGGTGGACGTGCAGCGCCTGGCGCGCGGGTTGCTGCGGGTGACGATAGACCGCCTGCCGGGCCGTGTCTACGGCACACCGGGCGCGCCGGACGCGGGCGAACACGTGACGGTGGAGGACTGCGAGCGCGTGACGCGCCAGCTCCAGCTCGCG
>CAUJJP010000080.1 GCA_963205525.1 Pseudomonadota bacterium
CCGCTACGCACCCGATCGAGCCGCGCTGCGGCGCGCTGGCGGTGTTGCTCCTCCTCGCGGGCATGAGCCCGCAGCGTCGTCGCGCCTTGCCAGCGCACCGCAGCGCAACCCGCTCGGGCGCGTCCAACTGCCGGATCTAGGTTGATGCCGCGCAGCCCTGGCGGGCGCCGGGCCTGCAGCGGCCCCGGCGCCCGCCCTGTGGTGCCGGTCTGCCGGCGGCCGATCAGAAGCTGGTGCGCAGCGTCAGCTCCAGGCTGCGGCCGGTGGCCGGGATCTCGCTGAAGGAGCTGCGGTAGGACTTGTCCAGCAGGTTGTTCAGCGCCAGTGCGTACTGCACCCGGTCGCCCTCGCCGAAGGCGCCGCCGAGGCCGAGGTTCAGGGTCGCGTAGCCCGGCAGCCGGCTTGGTTCGACACCGGCCGCCTCCTGCTGGCGGGTGGCGCTGGCGGCGCGCACGAACAGGTCGCCCCAGAGCTTGCGCTGCGCGATCCGGCCCTCGCCGCGCAGCCCGATGCGGCCGGCCAGCGCCGGCGTGTCGCTGTGGTAGGTGGCGAAGTCGCCGAACTCCAGCTCGCGCCGCATCCAGGCCGCGCTCACATAGGGCGTGAGCTGGACGGCGGCGGTGGCCGGCAGCCGCGCCTCGGCTTCGAGCTCGACGCCGAAGCTGCGCGCCTGGTTGGCGTTGACGTGGATGGTGCGCACCGGCAGCCGGCCGTGGCTGGGGCAGGGCACCGGGGAGGCGCTGCAGGCCACGGTGGTGATGTAGTCCTTGGCGCGGGTGTAGAAGGCGGTGGCATCCAGCGCCAGGGCACCGCGCTGGTGGCGCAGCCCGAACTCCAGGTTGCGCGAGGTCTCGGGCTTGAGCGCCGGGTTGGCGTACAGCATCTGGCCGGCAGGCGTGGTGTCGGTGAACAGCTGCAGCAGGGTGGGCGTGATGTAGCCCTCGCCGTAGTGCAGGCGCAGCGTGGTGTCCTTCAGGCCGCTGTAGCTCAGGCCGGCGGCGCCGACGACACGGCCGTCGCTGCGCCCGGCGTAGTCCGCGCGCAGCGGGTCGCTGGTGTGGTCCAGCGAGGTGCGGGTGTGGTAGTAGCGCGCCCCGGCGCTGAGCTTGAAGGCCTCGCCGAGGAACCACTCGTCCTGCGCGAAGGCCGAGCTGGTGCGGATCGAGGCCTCGTCCAGGCTCTCGCTGAAGCTGCCCGGCACCATGGGCACGGTGGAACTGCGCCGGCTGGTCTTGGCGGTGCGCAGATCGTCGGTCAGGTGCTGCAGGCCGACGATGGTGTAGTGCTCGGGGTGCAGCCTGAGGTCCAGCTGCAGGGTGCCGCCCCAGTTGTCGTTGCGGTCGTCGGAGGTGCTGGCGACCGTGATCGTGCCAGGGAACATGCCCGGCGCGGTGACCACCTCGTTGAGGAACAAGCGGTCCACGCTCTGGTGGTAGAGGTCGACATGGACCTTGGCCAAGGTCGGGCTCAGGTCGGCGGCGTCGTAGTACAGGCCGAGCTTGCGCAGGTCGCGCTTGGGCAGGTCGATGACGAAGCTGCGCGTGGTCTCGGACAGGCTCGCGGGGTCGGTCCAGCTCTCGGTGCTCAGTCGGTGCTGGTCGGCTTTCAGCGCCAGGTAGTGCTTGCCGCCGTCGCCGAAGCGCCAGCCCAGGTGGGCCGAGACGTTGTCGTTGTCGTAGGAGGTGCGGTCCAGGCGCGCGCCTTCGCTGTAGGGGCCGTGCGCGACGCGGCGGTCGCCGTGCGCATCGGCGCCGCCCGAGAGCCGGTAGTCGAGCGCGCCCGAGCGGCCCGAGACCGCGCCCCAGGCCTGCCAGCCCTCGCTGCCCGAGAAGTAGCTCGCGCCCAGGTCCACCTGCAGCGGCTTGGCGGCGCCGCCGCGGGTGACGATGTTGATCACGCCGCCGATCGCCTTCGCGCCGTGCAGCACCGAGGCCGGGCCGCGCAGCACCTCGATGCGTTCGACGTTGGAGGGGCCGACCAGGATCGGGGTGCCGAAGGTCGAGTGGTCGGTGATCTCCTGCCCGTCCACCAGGATGGTGACGCGGCGCGAGGACTCGCCGCGGATGCGCAGGCGCAGCATGCCCGGCGCCGACGAGTCGGCCACCTGCACGCCGGGGATGTCGCGCAGCAGCTCGGCCACGCTGGCCGGCGCGCGGCGCTCGATCTGCGCGCGCTCGACCACGCTCACCGTGGCCTGGCTGGCCAGCACCGAGGACTCGGTGCGGCTGCCGATCACGGTGACCGCGTCCAGCCAGGGCGTGCCGCCCTGCTGGGCCTGCGCTCCCAGGCTGGCCATCGCGGCGGCCAGCAGGGTCAAGGAGGCGGCGCGGCGGCGCGGCATGGGGCACGGGGCGGCGCGGCGGCCGCTGGGGTGGTGGCTTGTCTTCATGGGTGGTGAACCGGGGGCAGTCTTGTTCGCGCGCGTCGGCCGCTGCGGCCATGGGCCGGGCAGCGTTGCGCGGGGTGGGCATCTGGCTGCATCAGGGCCGCGTGCGGCTTCGGCGCGCGGACGGGTTGCGGCGCGGGGGCGGTTACCCGCGCCGCGCCGCCGCTGGGTCGGACGATGGCTGGCTGGGCGCGAATGTATCAAACGCGAACACGAGTGATTCGCGTTTGTGATGCTGTGTGCGCCTTGTCTGTGATCTGAATCAATGCGGCGCGGGGATCCGGGCGGCGTCCGTGCCGGTGCCGGTGCCGGTGCCGGTGCCGCGTGCCGCGTGCCGCGTGCCGCCCGTGTGCGCGGCCCGCGCCCCGCCCAGATGACACAAACGTCATCTGGCTGTCCGCGCCGCCGCGCACACGCTTTCTACAGTGACGTCCATGCCAGGGATGCAAGCCCTGACAGACCACCAGACACCCTGAACCCGACCCACCCATCGCCGAAAGGACATCGCCATGAACACCCGCCGCCCGACCACCCTGATCACCCTGAGCGCCGTCGCCGCCCTGGCCGCTGCCTTCGCCGCGCCTGCCTTCGCCCAGGAAGCCACCCCCGACGGCTTTGCCGCCCTGCAGTCCACCGCGTCGCGTGCCGCGGTGCGCGCCGAGGCCGCCGCCGCGCTGCAGGCGGGCGAGATCGAGCGCGGCGAGGCCTCGGTCGACCGCCACGTCTTCGTCGCCGTGAAGACCCGCACCCAGGTGGCGGCGGAGGCGCGCGAGGCGCTGCGCCTGGGCGTGATCGGCCACGGCGAAGGTCCGGCGCCGGTGCCCAGCGCGCAGCAGGCCGAGTCCATCCGCCTGGCGGGCCAGAACGCGATGACGCACACGCTGGCGCAACGCTGAGCCGGCTAGCGCCCCGCGCGGGGGCACAGCGAAGCGGGCGCCCACGGGCGCCCGTTGCCGTTCCTACAATCGAGATCCGTCCGCGCGCCGTGCGTGCCAACCCCCCAACCGCTGCCCGCCGCCATGGTTCCCCACCTCATCACCGCGCTGACCGGCCCGATCAACGAGCTGGAGCAGCGCATCCTGGAGTCGATGCCGGCCATCGAGCGCTGGTTCCGGCTCGAGTGGATGGAGCACACGCCGCCTTTTTATTGCTCGGTGGACCTGCGCAATGCGGGCTTCAAGCTGGCGCCGGTGGACACCAACCTCTACCCGGGGGGCTTCAACAACCTGACGCCCGAGATGTCGACGCTGGCGGTGCAGGCGGCGATGGCGGCGATCGAGAAGATCTGCCCGGAGGCGAAGAACCTGCTGCTGATCCCGGAGAAGCACACCCGCAACAGCTTCTACCTGGCCAACGTGCAGCGCCTGATCCAGATCTTCTCGCTCGCCGGGCTGAACGTGCGCCTGGGTTCGCTGGACCCGGAGCTGAGCGCGCCGACCGAGCTGCCGCTGGCCGACGGCAGCGCGCTGACGGTGGAGCCGCTGTTGCGCACGCGCGGGCGGCTCGGCCTGAAGGGGTTCGACCCTTGCGCCATCCTGCTCAACAACGACTTGTCCGCCGGCACGCCCGAGGTCCTGCAAGGCCTGCACGAGCAGTACCTGCTGCCGCCGCTGCACGCGGGCTGGACGGTGCGGCGCAAGAGCCTGCACTTCAAGAGCTACGAGGAGGTGGCGAAGAAGTTCGCCAAGCTGCTGGGCATGGACCCGTGGCTGATCAACCCCATGTTCGCGCAGTGCGGCGAGGTCAGCTTCTCGGAGCCCGGGGGACTGGCCTGCGTGAAGGGCAACGTCGAGCTGCTGCTGGCCAAGATCCGGCGCAAGTACAAGGAATACGGCATCAACGAGAAGCCCTTCGTCGTCGTGAAGGCCGACAACGGCACCTACGGCATGGGCATCATGACGGTGCGCGACCCCAAGGACCTGGACGAGATCAACCGCCGCACGCGCAACAAGATGAGCGTCATCAAGGACGGCCAGGAGGTCAGCGAGGTCATCATCCAGGAAGGCGTGATCACCCACGAGCGGGTGAACGACGCGGTGGCCGAGCCGGTGGTCTACATGATCGACCGCTATGTGGTGGGCGGCTTCTACCGCGTGCACGCCGAGCGCGGCGTGGACGAGAACCTGAACGCGCCGGGCGCCGGCTTCGTGCCGCTGGCCTTCGAGCCCGGCCCGCAGCTGCCGCGCCCGGGCGACAAGCCGGGCGCCAGCGCGCCGAACCGCTTCTACATGTACGGCGTGGTGGGCCGGCTGGCGATGCTGGCGGCGGCCTACGAGCTCGAGGCGACCGACCCCGAGGCCGAGATCTACGAGTGAAGCACGGCTGAGCAAACGCTGAACCGCCGGACGGCGCCGCCGCCGTGCCGGCGTAACATCCGCCCTCCCTTGGGAACCGGCCGCGCATCGGACGCGGTCGCCGCATCTTGACCGCCCCCACCTCTGCGCACACGCCCAAGGCCGTCGCCGGGCTCACCCTGGCCGCGCTGGGCGTGGTCTATGGCGACATCGGCACCAGCCCGCTGTACGCGCTGAAGGAAGTCTTCCACGCCGGCCACGTGCCGGTGACGCCGGAGAACGTGCTGGGCGTGCTCTCGCTCGTGTTCTGGACGATCACGGTGATCGTCTCGCTGAAGTACGTGCTGCTCATCCTGCGCGCCGACAACCACGGCGAGGGCGGCCTGATCGCGATGCTGGCGCTGGCCACGCAGGCGGTGGCGCACCGGCCGGCGCTGCGCAACGTGCTGCTCATGGTGGGCATGTTCGGCACCTCGGTGTTCTACGGCGACGGCGTCATCACGCCCGCGATCAGCGTGCTGTCGGCGGTGGAGGGGCTGGAGGTGGCGGTGGCCAGCGAGCGCCTGCACGCGGCGGTGCTGCCGATCACGCTGGCGGTGCTGACCCTGCTGTTCGCGGCCCAGCGCCTGGGCACGACCGGCATCGGGCGTGCCTTCGGGCCGGTCATGCTGCTGTGGTTCTTCGTCCTCATCGCGCTCGGCGTGCCGCAGATCGCGGCCACGCCGGCGGTGCTGGCCGCACTCAGCCCGCTGCAGGCGCTGGGCTTCATCGCCGCCCACCCCGGGGTGGCCTTCATCTCGCTGGGGGCGGTGGTGCTGGCGGTCACCGGCGGCGAGGCGCTGTACGCCGACCTCGGCCACTTCGGCCGCCTGCCCATACGCGCGGCCTGGTACGGCCTGGTGATGCCGGCGCTGGTGGTGAACTACTTCGGCCAGGGCGCGCTGCTGCTGGCGCAGCCGCAGGCGGTGGCGAACCCGTTCTACCTGCTGGCGCCGGGCTGGGCCCGGCTGCCGCTGGTGGCGCTGGCCACGCTGGCGACGGTGATCGCCTCGCAGGCCCTGATCACGGCCGCCTTCAGCATCACCAAGCAGGCGATCCAGCTCGGCCTGCTGCCGCGCATGCGGGTGCTGCACACCTCGGTGCGCGACACCGGCCAGATCTACGTCCCGGTGGTGAACTGGGGGCTGTACGTCTTCGTCGTGCTGGCGGTGGCGCTGTTCGAGTCCTCCTCGGCACTCGCCGCGGCCTACGGCATCGCGGTGACGCTGGACATGACGATCACCACCGTCATGACCTTCTTCGTCATCCGCTGGGGCTGGAAGTACCCCTGGTGGCTGAGCCTGGGCGCCACCGGCGCCTTCTTCGTCGTCGACATCCTGTTCTTCGCCTCCAACACGCTCAAGCTGCTCGCCGGGGGCTGGTTCCCGCTCGCCATCGGCGGCGCCATGTTCACCCTCATGCTGACCTGGGCCAAGGGCCGCCGGCTGATGAGCGAGCAGCTGCGCGAGGAGGCGCTGGACCTGGACAGCTTCCTGCAGGCGGTGTTCGTCAGCCCGCCGCAGCGGGTGGACGGCACGGCGGTCTTCCTCACCGCCGAGGAGGACCTGGTGCCGAACGCGCTGCTGCACAACCTCAAGCACAACAAGGTGCTGCACGCGCACAACCTGTTCGTCCACGTCAAGCACCACGAGGTGCCGTGGATAGGCTTCGAGCAGCGCGTCGAGGAGCGCGCCCTCGGCCACGACTGCTGGCAGGTGACGCTGAACTTCGGCTTCAAGAACGACCCCGACGTGCCGCAGGCGCTCAAGCTGCTCGAAGGACACGGCGTGCCGCTGCCGGAGATGGACACCAGCTACTTCCTCAGCCGCGACGTCGTCGACCCGCGGCTGGGCGGCGCGATGTCGTTGTGGCGCGAGAAGCTGTTCGCCGCCCTGCACCGCAACGCGGCGGCGGCGGCGGACTTCCTCTCGCTGCCGCCCAACCGCGTCGTCGAGCTCGGGACCAAGGTGCAGATTTGAGCCCCGCCGCAGCGCTCTGCGCAGGCCCCGGCGGGCGCTGCGGGCGTGTCGGACGCGCCGGGCGAGCCGGGCGTGTCGGACGTGTCGGACGTGTCGGGCGCGCCGGGCGCGCACGGAGCGCCGGGCGGGTCAGGACGGGGCGATCCGATGTGGCGTGATCTCTCGCTGTCGGCCGTGGTGGCCGGCTTCGTCGCCGTGCTGGTGGGCTTCAGCAGCTCGGTGGTGATCGTCTTCCAGGCCGCGGCGGCCTTCGGTGCCACGCCAGCGCAGACCAGCTCCTGGGTCTGGGCGCTGGGGCTGGGGATGGCGGCCACCAGCATCGGCCTGAGCCTGCGCTGGCGCCAGCCGGTGCTCACCGCCTGGTCCACCCCCGGCGCGGCGCTGCTCGCCGGTGCCGGCGGCGGCCACACCATGGCCGAGGCGGTCGGCGCCTTCATGGCCTGCGCGCTGCTGATCACGGTGGCCGGCGCCAGCGGCTGGTTCGCGCGCGTCATGAACCGCATCCCGCAGGCCCTGGCGGCGGCGTTGCTGGCCGGCGTGCTGGCGCGCTTCGCCATCGACGCCTTCCTGCAGTTGGGGCCCGAGTTCGCACTCGTGGCGCCGATGTTCGCGCTCTACCTGGTCGGCCGCCGCGCCTGGCCGCGCTACGCGGTGCCCGCGGTGCTGGCGCTCGGGATCGCGATCGCCGCCGCCCAGGGCCGGCTGCAGCTCGGCGGCGTGGACTGGGGCTGGGCACGGCCGGTGTTCACCGCCCCGGCGTTCAGCCTCTCGGCCCTCGTCAGCCTGGCGCTGCCGCTGTTCGTGGTCACGATGGCGTCGCAGAACCTGCCCGGGGTGGCGGCGCAGCGTGCCGCGGGCTATGACACGCCGGTGTCGCCGGTCGTCGCCGCCACCGGGCTCACGACCCTGCTGCTGGCGCCCTTCGGCGGCTATGCCTTCAACCTGGCGGCGATCACGGCGGCCATCTGCATGGGCCGCGAGGCGCACGAGGACCCGGCACGGCGCTACATGGCGGCGGTGATGGCCGGCGTGTTCTACGGCCTGCTCGGGCTGGCCGGCGGCGCGGTGGTGGGCCTGATCGCCGCCTTCCCGAAGGCCCTGGTGCTGGCGGTGGCGGGATTCGCCCTGCTGGGCACGATCGGCGGCGCGCTCGCGGTGGCGCTGAAGGACGAGCACGGCCGCGAGCCGGCGCTGGTGAGCTTTCTCGTCACCGCCTCGGGCCTGTCGCTGTGGGGCGTGGGAAGCGCCTTCTGGGGCGTGGTGATCGGCGTCCTGGCGCTGGCTGTGCAACACTGGCGCCGACCCCGCCAGACCGCCTGAAGCTCGGATGAGACTGCTCTTCGTCGCCGACCCGCTGGAGTCCTTCAAGCCCTACAAGGACAGCAGTGTGGCCATGATGCGTGAGGCCGCGGCGCGCGGCCACACCTTGCTGGCCTGCGAGCCGCGCCATCTGGTGTGGCAGCGCGGCGGCCGGGTGGCGGCGCCGATGCGCGAGATCGTGCTCACCGGCGGCGACGGTGCGGACTGGTTCCGCGTCGTCGCCGAGCACGAGCGGGCGCTGGCCGACCTGGACGCGGTGCTGATGCGCAAGGACCCGCCCTTCGACAGCGAGTTTTTCTACGCCACCCATCTGCTGGGCCAGGCCGAGCGCGAGGGCGCACGCGTCTTCAACCGCCCGCGCGCGCTGCGCGAGCACCCGGAGAAGCTGGCGATCCTGGAGTTTCCCGAGCACATCGCGCCGACCCTGGTGACGCGCGACGCGGCGGCGATCCGGCGCTTCCACGCCGAGCACCGCGACATCATCCTCAAGCCGCTGGACGGCATGGGCGGGATGGGCATCTTCCGCGTCGGCGCCGACGGCATGAACCTGGGCAGCATCGTCGAGACCCTCAACCGCGGCGGCGCCACCAGCGTCATGGTGCAGCGCTTCGTGCCCGAGATCGCGGCCGGCGACAAGCGCGTGCTGGTGATCGCAGGGCAGCCGGTGCCCTACAGCCTGGCGCGCATTCCGCAGGGCGGCGAGGTGCGCGGCAACCTGGCGGCCGGTGGCAAGGGCGTGGCGCAGCCGCTGAGCGCGGCCGACCGCCGCATCGCCGAGGCCCTGGGCCCGGTGCTGGCTGCGCGCGGCCTGCTGCTGGTGGGGCTGGACGTGATCGGCGAGTGCCTGACCGAGATCAACGTCACCAGCCCGACCTGTTTCGTGGAGATCTCGCAGCAGAGCGGCTTCGACGTGGCGGCGATGTTCATCGACGCGCTGGAAGCGGCGCTGCAGGCCTGGGCGCCCTGAGCGCGCTCGGTCCGCGCAGCGCCCTCAGCACCCTCAGCGCACGAAGCGCAGGCCCTTGAAGCGCCGGCGCAGCGCGCTCACCGCTTCGCCGACCGAGCCATCCGCCGACCCCTGCGGGGCGTCCAGCGCGCGCGCGATCAGCGCCGCGAGCTCGGGCATCTCGCCCGGCCCCAGGCCCAGGCGCACGATCTCGGGCACCCCCAGGCGCAGGCCGTTGACCTCGCCCGCCAGCGCCGGCACGCGCGCCAGCGGCAGGCCGATGCCGCAGGCCAGCAGCCGTGCCGCCTCCAGCCGGCGCGCCGCCGCCTGGCCGCCGCCCCAGCGCGCGGCCTCCAGCGCGAGCTGGTGCGACTCGGTGCCGCCGCGCTCGGCCGCGAACACCGGCAAGCCCAGCGCGGCGAGGGCGGCGGCGAGGGCGCGCGCCGTCTCCTGCATCGCGCGCGCGTAGGCGCGGCCGTGCTCGACCCAGTCGAGCAGCCCCATGGCCAGCGCGGCGGTCTTGCCGGCGTCGAAGTTGGCCGTCAAGCCGGGGTAGGCGATGGCGTCTATGCGCTCGAACAGCGCCGCGTCGTTGCCGACGATGAGCCCGCCCGGTGGCCCGCCCAGGCTCTTGTAGGTGCTCATCGTCATCACCTGCGCGCCCTCGCGCAGCGGATTCGCCCAGGCGCGGCCGGCGACCATGCCCGACAGGTGGGCGGCGTCGAACATCAGCCGCGCGCCCACCGCGTCGGCGATCTCGCGCACCTGCGCCACCGGGTGCGGGAACAGGTTCAGGCTGCCGCCCAGGGTGATCAGCTTTGGCCGCAGCTGCTGTGCCAGCGCGCGCAGCGCCGCCACGTCCACCGTGTAGCCGTCGGCCTGCACCGGTGCCGGCACCGTCTTCAGCCCGTACAGCCCGGCCGCGCCGGCCGCGTGGTGGGTGACGTGGCCGCCGATCTCCGGCGGCGGCGCGATGATGGTGTCGCCCGGCTGGCAGCAGGCCATGAAGACGTAGAGGTTGGCCAGCGCGCCCGAGCCGACCCGGATCTCGGCGTAGGGAGCGTCGAAGACCTGGGCCGCGAGCTCGGCCGCCACCACCTCGATGCGTTCGATCGCCTGCAAGCCCATCTCGTACTTGTCGCCTGGCCAGCCCAGCGAGGCGCGGCTGCCCAGGCCGGCCGCCAGCAGCGCCTCGGCGCGCGGGTTCATGACGTTGCTCGCCGGGTTGAGGTTGAGGCCTTCCTCGTCGTGGATGCGGCGGTTCTCGCGCACCAGGCGCAGCAGCTCGTCGCTGTTGGCTTGCACGCTGGCGGCGGCGGTGGTGGCGGCCACCGAGTGCACCAGGTCTTCACAGTGGGCGGGCACCCAGGGTCGGCGTTGCAGCATGCGGCCATCTTATGCCGCGCTGCCTGGGGCGCCCGCGCGGGACAATCCGGGCATGGCACTGCTGACCCTGCTCGACGCCCACCTCGGATATGGCCACGTGCCGCTGCTGGACGGGGCCGGTTTCTCCCTCGAAACCGCAGAGCGGGTGGCCTTGATCGGCCGCAACGGCGCCGGCAAGTCCAGCCTGCTGAAGATCCTGGCCGGCGTCGAGCGACCGGACGACGGCGCGCTGCAGGTGCAGGGCGGGCTGCGCCGCGTCTACGTGGCCCAGGAGCCGCAGTTCGCCGATGGCGTCGGCGTGTTCGACGCCGTCGCCGAGGGGGTTGCCGAGGCGCGTGCCCTGCGCGCGCGCTACGAGGCGCATGCCGAGGGCGAGGACCTGGACGCGCTGCAGACGCGCATCGAGGCCCTGGGCGGCTGGACCTGGGAGCAGCGCGTCGAGCAGGCGCTGCAGCGCCTGCACCTGGACGCCGCGGCGCCGGTGGCGGCGCTCTCGGGCGGGCAGAAGAAGCGCGTCGCGCTCGCGCAGGCGCTGGCCGCGGCGCCCGAGGTGCTGCTGCTCGACGAGCCGACCAACCACCTCGACATCGACGCCATCGAGTGGCTGCAGGAGCTGCTCGTCGAGTGGCGCGGCGCGCTGCTGCTGGTCTCGCACGACCGCGCCTTCATCGACGCCGTGGCCACGCGCATCGTCGAGCTCGACCGCGGCCAGCTGCGCAGCTACCCGGGCCGCTTCGCCGCCTTTGAAGCGACGAAGGCGCGCGAGCTGGAGGATGAGGCGCTGGCAGCCGCGCGCGCCGACAAGCTGCTGGCGCAGGAGGAGGTCTGGATACGCAAGGGCGTGGAGGCGCGGCGCACGCGCAGCGTCGGCCGGGTGGCGCGGCTGCAGCAGCTGCGTGCGCAGCGCGCGGCGCGCCGCGAGCAGCTCGGCCAGGTGCGGCTGGCGGCCGACGCCGGCCTGCCCAGCGGCAAGATCGTCGCCGAGCTCGACGGCGTCAGCGCCGGCTACGGCGGCGCGCCGCTCATCGACGGCTTCAGCGCCACCTTGCTGCGCGGCGACAAGGTGGGCTTGATCGGGCCGAACGGCGTCGGCAAGACGACGCTGCTCAAGCTCATCCTCGGCGAGCTCGAACCCAGCGCCGGCCGCGTGCGCCGCGGCACCCGGCTGCAGGTGGCCTACTTCGACCAGATGCGCGCCGCGCTCGACCTCGACGCCACGCTGGCCGACACCATCAGCCCGGGCAGCGAGTGGATAGAGACCGGCGGCGCGCGCAAGCACGTGATGAGCTACCTGAGCGACTTCCTGTTCGCCCCCGAGCGCGCCAGGGCGCCGGTGCGCACGCTCTCCGGCGGCGAGCGCAATCGCCTGCTGCTGGCGCGCTTGTTCGCCCTGCCGGCCAACGTGCTGGTGCTCGACGAACCGACCAACGACCTCGACATCGACACCCTGGAACTGCTGGAGGAGCTGCTGCAGGACTACGCCGGCACCCTGTTCCTGGTCAGCCACGACCGGCGCTTCCTGGACAACGTGGTCACCAGCACCATCGCCTGGGAGGGCGAGGACCGGCCCGGCCTGTGGCGCGAGTACGAGGGCGGCTACAGCGACTGGAAGCTGCAGCGCGCGCGGGCACGCGAGCTGCAGGCCGCAGCCGCCGCGCCAGTGGCGACGCCGGCACCTGCGCCGACGGCTGCACTCGCCGCGGCGACGACGACAGCCCCCAAGCCGCGCAGCGGCAAGCTGAGCTGGAAGGAGCAGCGCGAACTGGAGGATCTGCCGGCGCGCATCGAATCGCTGGAGGTCGAGCAGCGCGAGATCGCCGCCACCCTGGCCGGGCGCGAGGTCTACGTCAACGAACCGCAGCGGGTGGCGCAGCTCAACGCGCGCCACGCGCAGATCGAGGACGAATTGATGGCCGCCCTGGAGCGCTGGGAGCTGCTGGGCAGCCGCTGATCGCCGGTCGCCGGCCGCCGGTCGCCCGGCCGACGCGTGCGGCTGCGGTTCAGTGCCCGCCGGCCGACGATCAGCGGCTGCGGCTCAGTGCCCGCCGGGGTGGCTGCGCCAGCCTTCGTTGGTGGCCGCCGGGTGGGCGCGGCTGACGATGAGGGCCGACTGCAGGTACAAGGCGTTGATCAGCCGCGCCGCGTGCTCGCGGTCGAAGCCCGGCCATTCGCTCATCTCGCGCAGATTGGTGGCTTCGCGGCGCAGGCGCCGGATGGCCGCGTCCAGCGTGGGCGGCAGCGCCAGCGCACGCAGGTCGGCACCCGGCGTCACCCGGTAGGCGACCGCGCCGCCGAGCTCGGGCAGCAGGCCGTCGCGCGCGCCGCGCATCGCCAGCGCCCAGCTCAACGGGCCCAGCGGCCCGTAGAGCGCGCTGTCGGCGGCGCTGGCGCGCCGGCCGGGCGGCTGCAGCAGCGCGGGCTCGACCTGCAGCACCTCGAAGGCGTTGAGCCGGCTCTCCAGCAGCTGCTGTGGCGTCAGCGCGCAGTGCGCGAGGCGTTCGGCCGGGAACAGGGTGAGTCCGATCACGTGCTGCCCCAGCCCCAGGTGCAGCAGCAGGCGGCGCCCGTGGCGCAGCGCCGCGGCCACCACCTCCAGCAGGTCGCTGTGCTGGCCGCTGCGCTCGTGGCGGCGCAGGTCCAGCAGCAGCGAGGGGCTGAGCGAGTTCAGCCGGGTCGAACTCGCGTGCTGCTCCTGCGCCTGCTGCTGGCGCAGGTAGCGACGGAAGTCGCTGATGCGCATCAGATCGGGCGAGCCGACGGGGAGGGTGGACGGAAACATGGTGGTCTCGGACCACGATGGTAAACGTGAGACCCGCCACGCAATGCGCGCCGACCGCCAGGATGCGGGGCCGGTCAGCGCCGCAGCGCCTTCCAGAAGCGTCCGTCCTGGGTGGCGGCGAAATTGATGCGCATGCAGGTGCTGGGCCGGCGGCTGGCCTGGAACAGCGTGCCCGGCGCCAGCAGCCAGCCGCCATCGAGCATGGCCATCGCCAGGCGTTCGGTGTCCTGCCCCATGTCCACCCAGCCGAACAGACCCTGCGGCGGGACGACGAAGCGGCAGCCGGCGTCCAGCGCATGACGCACGGCGCGGTCGCGTGCCGCGTCCAGGCGCTGCACGATGCGCTCGGCGTGGCGGCGCAGCAGGCCCTGGTCCAGGCACCAGGCCACCGCCTGCTCCAGCACCGCGGGCGTGGTCAGCGTGCCCACCAGCTTGGTGTCGAGCAGCCGCTCGGCCAGCGCGGCCGGCGCGGCGACGAAGCCCACGCGCCACTGCGGGGCCAGGATCTTGGAGAAGCCCGACACCAGCAGCGTGCGCCGCAGCCCGTCCAGCGCGGCCAGTCTCGTCGCGTGCGGCGGGGCGAAGAAGGAATAGCTGTCGTCCTCGACGATGGTCAGGCCGTGGCGCTCGGCGAGGCCGAGCACGCGGTGCGCCAGCGCCGGCGTCAGCGTCTGTCCGGTCGGGTTGTGCAGGACCGAGACGGTGACGTACAGGCGCGGGCGGTGGGTCTGCAGCAGTGCGTCCATCACGGCCAGGTCGGGGCCTTCCGCCGTCCGCGGGACCGGGAGCAGCCGCATGCCCAGCCGGGTCAGCCGTTCGTACTCCACCGACCAGCCGGGTTCGTCGACCAGCACCGTGTCGCCGGGCTGCAGCAGCGTGCGGGCCACGATGTCAAGCGCGTGCGTGGCGCCCACCGTGGTGAGGATCTGCGCCGGATCGGCGTCGACGCCCAGGTCGGCGAGCCGGCGCGACAGCGCGGCGCGCAGCGCCGGGTCGCCGGCCGGATCGCCGTAGCGCAGCCAGGCTGCGCCGTCACCGGCCGCCACGCGGCGCAGCGCTCGCTGCAGCAGCTCGGCATCCAGCCAGTCCTCGGGCAGGGTGCCCATGCCGGGGGCCGAGCCGCGCACGCCGGCGTGGAACATGCTGCGGATCAGCGCCGTGGCATCCACCGGCGCCACCGGCGGCGCGGCACTGCCGCGCGCTGCGCGGCCCGTGGGCTGCGGGCGCACGAAGAAGCCGCGCTGGGCGCGTGCTTCGACCAGGCCCTGGGCCTGCAAGCGGTCGTAGGCGGCCACCACGGTGGCCGGACTGACGCGGCAGCGGGCCGCGCAGTCGCGCACCGAAGGCAGCCGTGCACCGCTGCCCAGCAAGCCATGCACGATGCGCTCGCCGACCCGCGCCGCGAGCTGTTCGGCCAGCGTGGCACCGGTGTCGCGCTGCAGCGGGAGCCAGGTTTCGTGCGGGGCGTTCATCGACTGTGCTGCTCCGGACCGCGATACAGACCGTCCATCTGTGTGCCGAAGTGTATTGGTACTGTACTGAACCGGGGTCTACATTGGCGGCGACCCTGCACGACCGACAACCCGCAGATGGCGCATGTGATCCGCTCGACTCCGGCCGCCGCCCAACGCTCGGCCGCCGGCCGTGGCCTGGCCTGGGGGGCGCTCGGCGTCCTGGTGTTCGCACTGACCTTGCCGATGACGCGGCTGGCGGTCGGCGATGCGGCCGCGCCTCAGCTGCCGCCGGCCTTCGTCACCGCCGGCCGCGCTGCGCTCGCAGGGCTGCTGGCGCTGGCCTACCTGGGTCTCGTCGGTGCGACCCGACCGCCGCGCGCCGCCTGGCCGGCACTGGCCGTGAGCGCCCTCGGCACCGTGCTCGGCTTTCCGCTCGGCCTGGCGCTGGCACTGCGCGAGGTGCCTGCGGTGCACGCCGCGGTGGTGACCGGCGTGTTGCCGCTGGCGACGGCGCTGGTGGGCGCCGCGGCGGCGCGCCAGCGACCCTCGCCCGCCTTCTGGGCCGCGGCGCTGGCCGGCTGCGCCCTGGTGCTGGGTTTCGCGGCCTGGCAGGGCGGTGGCGAGCTGGCCATCGCCGACGCCTGGCTGGCCTTCGCCGTCGCCGCGGGCGCGCTGGGCTACGTCGCCGGTGCCCACGCCGGCCGCTGGCTTTCGCCCCCGCAGGTGATCTCCTGGGTGCTGGTCGGCGCGCTGCCGCTGACGCTGCCGGCGATGCTGTGGGTCTGGCCCGACGCACCGGCCACGCCCGCCGCCTGGGGTGGGTTCGTCTACACCGCGGTGTTCTCGATGTGGCTGGGCTTCTTCGCCTGGTACCGCGGCCTGGCGCTGGGCGGCGTGCTGCGCGTCAGCCAGGTGCAGCTGCTGCAACCCTTCCTGGCGTTGATCGCCGCGGCGGCGCTGCTGGGCGAGCCGCTGGAGCCGGCCACGCTGCTGTTCGCGCTGGCCGTGCTGTCGGTGGTGCTGCTGGGCCGCCGCGCACCGATCGACCGTTGAAGATCGACCGTTGAATCGACCCTTGAGACCGATGAACGCCCCACCGCCGCCCATGACCCACCCCTGGACCCTGGCCCGCCGCGCCGCGCGGCTCGAACCCTCGGTGATACGCGAGATCCTCAAGCTGACCGAGAGCTCGGACGTCATCTCGCTGGCCGGCGGCATGCCATCGCCGGACGGATTCCCGGTCGACGCCATGCGCGCCGCCACCGAGCGCGTGCTCGCGCACAGCCCGCGCGAGGCGCTGCAGTACGCCGCCAGCGAGGGCTACGGCCCGCTGCGCGAGTGGGCGGCGGCGCGTCTGCAGGCGCAGGGGCTGGCGGTCGACGCCTCGTCCATCCTGATCACCAACGGCTCGCAGCAGGGGCTGGACCTGGTGGCCAAGGTGCTGACCGACGCCGACAGCACGGTGGCGGTGGAGTCGCCGACCTATCTCGGCGCCCTGCAGGCCTTCGCGCCCTACGAGGCCCGCTTCGTCGCCGTCGAGGGCGACGACGACGGCCCGCTGCCCGACGCCCTGCACGCCGCGCGCGGCGCGCGCTGCCTGTACCTGCTGCCCAACTTCCAGAACCCGGGCGGGCGCTGCATGCCGGCGCCGCGCCGGCGCGAGCTGGCGGCGCAGGCGCAGGCGCTGGCGCTGCCGGTGGTCGAGGATGATCCCTATGGCGAGCTCTGGTACGACGAGCCGCCGCCGCCGCCCATCGCTGCCCAGCTCGGGGCCGGCGCCGTCTACCTGGGATCGCTGTCCAAGGTGCTGGCGCCGGGCTTGCGGCTGGGCTATGTGGCGGCGCCGCCGGCGCTGTTTCCCAAGCTGCTGCAGGCCAAGCAGGCGGCCGACCTGCACACCCCCGGCTTCAACCAGCGCATCGCCCACGAGGTGCTGGCCGAGGGCCTGCTGGAACGCCATCTGCCGGCGCTGCGCGCGCGCTACCGGGCGCAGCGCGACGCCATGCACGCTGCGCTGCAGGCGCACATGCCGGCCGGCTGCCACTGGGTCAAGCCCAGCGGCGGCATGTTCTTCTGGGTCGAGCTGCCGGGCGGCCTGGACGCCACCGCCTTGCTGCCGCGCGCGGTGCAGGCCGGTGTCGCCTACGTGCCGGGGGCGGCGTTCTACGCCACGGCAGCGCGCGCCGACCGCATGCGGCTGAGTTTCGTCACCGTCTCGCCGGCCCACATCGAACGCGCGCTGGCGGCGCTGGGTGCGGTGCTCAGGCAGGCCCTGGCATGACGACCGAGATCGACCACCTGGTGGTCGCCGCCGACACCCTGGACGAAGGCGCGGTCTGGTGCGAATCCGTGCTCGGCGTGGCGCCGCAGCCCGGCGGGCAGCATCCGCTCATGGGCACCCACAACCGGCTGCTCGACCTCTCCAGCGCCGCCTGGCCGCGCTGCTACCTGGAGATCATCGCCATCGACCCGCAGGCGCCGGCGCCTGCGCGGGCGCGCTGGTTCGACCTCGACCGCCGCCCGCCCGGCCCGCCCGCGCTGTGGCACGCGGTGGCGCGCTCCACCATGCTGGACATGCACCGCTGGGGCCTGATCCACAAGCAGGTCGACCCCGGCCTGCCGCTGGCGATGGCGCGCGGCGAACTGCGCTGGCAGATCCTGGTGCGCGAGGACGGTCGCCGCCTGGGCGCCCTGCCCAGCCTGATCCAGTGGCAGGGCGCGCACCCCTGCGACCGCCTGCCGGCCAGCGGGGTGCAGCTGCATCGGGTGACGATCGACGGTCTGCCGGCCGCGCCGCGCGAGGTGCTGCGCTTGCGCGGGGTGGGCGGCGACCCCGCGGCCGCGCCGCGCCTGAGCCTGAGCCTGCAGACACCGCGCGGCGAACTGAGCTTGAGCACCTGACATGACCGAAGAACTGTTCCGCGAAGACGCCAGCCTGCTCGAATGCCGGGCCCGCGTGCTGACGGTCGACGAGCTGGGCATCGTGCTCGACCGCACGGTGTTCTATCCGCAGGGCGGCGGTCAGGCCGGCGATGCCGGCGTGCTGATCGCGGACGATGGGCGCCGGGTGGCGATCGAGGACACGCGCAAGCATCCGCTGCAGGCCGGCGTCATCGCGCACCGGCCGGTCGCCGACGCCGATCTGAGCTGGCTGCAGCCCGGGGTCGAACTGAGCGCGCGCATCGACAACACGCGTCGGCGTGCCCACATGCGCTTTCACACCGCCACCCACTTGCTGTGCGCGCTGGTGCCGCATCCGGTGGACGGCTGCTCGATAAGCGCCGGATCGGCACGGCTGGACTTCCACATGACCGAGCCGCTGGACAAGCAGGCCTTGAGCGAAGGGCTGGCGCGCCTGGTGGCGGCGGCGCGCCCGGTGCGCCAGCGCTGGATCAGCGAGGCCGAGCTGGACGCCAACCCGCAGCTGGTGCGCAGCATGAGCGTGCAGCCGCCGCGCGGTCAGGGCCGCATCCGGGTGATAGAGATCGAGGGCGTGGACCTGCAGCCCTGCGGCGGCACCCATGTGGGCAACAGCGCCGAGGTGGGCGCGGTGGTGGTGACGAAGATCGAGAAGAAGAGCGCCGCCACGCGCCGGGTCGTGCTGGGGTTCGCCGACCCGGCCTGAAGCCAGGCTGCGACCGGGCCGGGACCGGGCCGGGGCTGCACCCGACCCCGGGGTGCGTCCGCTTACTTGGACCGGAAGTCGTCGTGGCAGCCCTTGCAGGCGCCGCCGGTGGGGCCGAAGGCGTCCTTCACTTTGTCCAGGCTGCCGGTCTTGACGGCGACGTCGAGCTTGGCCATGGCCTCGAACATCTTGTCCTCCGCGGCCTTGAAGTCGGCGCTCTGGCTCCACACGCCGGCCTTGGCGCGCGTGTGGCCGCCCTTGTCGCTGCCGGCCACGAAGGCGGTGAAGGGCAGCTTGTGGACGGCACCGATCACCGCCATGTCGGCGGCTGCGGCCTGGGCGTCCCACGGCGCCTTGCCCTGCACCATGGCGCCGATGCGGCCGAAGTGCGTGCCCATGAGGGTGAAGGCGGACTGGCGGTACTTGATCGCGTCCTCCGGCTTCTGGAACTGGGCGGCGGCGGGCAGGGCGCTCAGGCAGGCGAGGGCGCACAGTGCGGCGGCAGCGACATGGCTCTTCATGGGCAGAACTCCTTTGGGGGTGAGAGGCAGGGGATGTCCCGCGCGCGGCGCCCCCGGCCAGCGCGGGGGCGCAAGCCTAACCGCGGTCGCGGTTTTCTGCACGGGAAGGCGCGAACGGTTATGGTTGCGATCACGCTTCACTCCCGACCCGCGCACCATGAGCGAGCCCCTGCAGACGATACGCGTGTGGGACCTGCCCACGCGGGCCTTCCACTGGCTGCTGGTGGCCTGCCTGGTCGGCAGCATCGTCAGCGTGAAGGCGGGCGCGATGACGCAGCACCTGTGGTTCGGATCGGCGGTGCTGGCGCTGCTCGTGTTCCGCCTCCTGTGGGGGCTGGTGGGCGGCCGCTGGTCGCGCTTCGCGAGCTTTCTCTACGGCCCGGCGGCCATCCTGCGCCACTGGCGCGACGCCCCGCAGGCCGGCGACCGCTTCGAGGTCGGCCACAACCCGCTGGGCGCGTTGTCGGTGTTCGCGATGCTGGCCGTGCTGGCGCTGCAGGTCGCCACCGGACTCGTGGGTGACGACGAGATCGCCTTCGTCGGCCCGCTGAACCAGTTCGTGTCCACCGACACCGGGCTGGCGGCGACGAGCTGGCACCGGGGCTGGGGCAAGGCCTTGCTGCTGGCGCTGATCGGCCTGCACCTGCTGGCGATCGTCTACTACCGTTGGCGCGGCAAGGCGCTGACGCTGCCCATGCTGCTGGGCGACAAGACGCTGCCCGCGGGCACACCGGCGCGCGCCGACGGCCTGCGCCAGCGCCTGCTGGCACTGGCGCTGGCGGCCGTGTGCGCCACCGGGGCCTGGCTGCTGGCCCGGCTCTGAAGGCGACCCGCAGCCTGCTGCCGGACCTGGCCGCGCCTGCACCCCACGCTGTGCCCCACGCTGCGGGCGCGGGCTAGACTCCGGTGCCACTGCCAATGGACCCGCCGCAGATCACCCTCGTCGAACCGGACACGCCGGCCCTGCTGGACGCGGCGCGCGAGCTGTTCCGCGAGTACGCCGCCTCGCTGCCGGTGGACCTTGGATTCCAGGGCTTCGAGCAGGAACTGGACGGCCTGCCCGGCGACTACGCGCCGCCGCAGGGGCTGCTGCTGCTGGCCTTCGTCGACGGCGCGCTCGCCGGCTGCGGCGCGCTGCGCCCGCTGCCCGACAGCGACCACCACGACGCCTGCGAGATGAAGCGCCTGTACGTGCGGCGCGCGTTCCGGCGCTTCGGCATCGGCCGCGTGCTGGCGCAGGCGCTGCTGGACCGCGCCACCGCGATCGGCCACGCCTCCATGCTGCTGGACACGCTGGACGAGATGGAGGCCGCGCGCGGCCTCTACGAGTCGCTGGGTTTCGTCGAGATTCCCCCCTACTACTTCAACCCGCTCCCGGGCGCACACTACCTGAAGGTCGACCTGACCCACACCACCGGAGCTTTGCGATGAATCCCTTCCACCAGCTGCTGATGTCCAGCGGCAGCCACCCGCCGATCGGTACCTGGATCATGTCCGGCAGTGCGCTGGTGGCCGAGGCGCTGGGCTGCGCCGGCTTCGACTGGGGCGTGGTCGACATGGAGCACAGCCCGCTGGACCTGGGCGACGTGGTGCACATGCTGCAGGCGATAGGCAACACCAAGATGGTGCCGGTGGTGCGCGTGCCCTGGAACGACGCCGTGGTCGTCAAGCGCGTGCTCGACGCCGGTGCGACGACGGTGCTGTTCCCCTTCGTCCAGCGCGCGGAAGAAGCCGCGGCCGCGGTCGCCGCCACCCGCTACCCGCCGCAGGGCATACGCGGCATGGCGGGCATGAGCCGCGCCACCCGCTTCGGCACCCGCAGCGACTACGTGCGCCAGGCCAACAGCGAGATCGGCGTCATCGTCCAGCTCGAGACCGCCGAGGCGCTGGACCGCATCGACGAGATCGCCGCCGTGCCGGGGGTGCAGGCGCTGTTCGTCGGCCCCTCCGATCTCGCGGCTTCCATGGGCCTGATCGGCCAGCCGCTGCATCCCTCGGTGATGGAGCGCATGGCGCGTGCCGCCGACCGCGCGGCGACGCTGGGCAAGCCCATAGGCACGCTGGCGATGAACGCCACGGCACTGGTCCAGTACCGCGCGCTGGGCTATGGGTTCGTCGCCCTCGGTGCCGATCTGGGGCTGCTGATGCAGGGATCGCAGGCGGCGCTGCAGGCGCTGCGCGCGCCGCAGGACGAGGCCCACGTGCACACCCTGAGCCGCGGCACCCTGACCAGCGGCAACGCCTACTGAGCGCCGCGATGGGTGTCGACGCCGGAATCGAACTGAGGCGCGGGCCGCTGCGGCTGGCGCTGCGGCCGGACCTCGGCGGCTGCATCGCCGGCCTGTGGCTGGACGAGCTGCCGGTGCTGCGCAGCAGCGAACCGCCCGCGCTGGCGGGCGCGCGCCAGTCCGGCTGCTACCCGCTGCTGCCTTACTCCAACCGCCTGGGCTACCGGCGCTTTCGCTGGCAGGGGCGCGAGTACACGACCCAGCCCAACTTCGACGCCAGCGCACACTCGGTGCACGGTGTCGGCTGGCAGCGGCCGTGGAGCGTCGAGTCGCTGCGCGCCGACGACGCGGTGCTCGCGCTGCAGCACGCGGGCGATGCCGACTGGCCCTTCCCCTTCGCGGCGCGCCAGGTGCTCTCGCTCAGCGACGAGGGGCTCAACCTCGGGCTGTCCATCACCAACACCGGCGCCGCGCCGGCGCCTTTCGGCCTCGGCTGGCACCCCTACTTCCCGAAGCGCCAGCGCAGCCGGCTGCACATCGAGCTCACTGATCGCTGGGACCCGGACGACGCCGGCCTGCCGACCCGCCGCGTCGCCCAGTCGGGCATAGACGGCGACGTCGCGCACCTGGACTACGACCACTGCTTCGAAGGCTTTGGCGGCAGCGCGCGCGTGCGCGACGAGCGGCTGGTGCTGCGGCTGAGTGCGTCGCTGAGCTACCTGGTGGTCTACACGCCGCCGCTGAAGGACTATTTCTGCGTCGAGCCGGTCAGCCACGTCAGCAACGCCATCCACATGGCCGAGCCGGCGAAGGCCGGGCTGCGCAGCCTGATGCCGGGCGAGCACATGGACGCCTGGTTCAAGATCGCGATCGGCCGGCCATGATCGCGACCCTGCAGCAACCGCAAGCGGCCCGGTGAGCATGGGCGGCGGTGCGCGCTTGCTCCAAGGCGCGCCGCTGGACCGCGCCCAGCTGTGGGCGCGACTGCGTGCCAGCGCGGCCTTCGACCTCGTCGTCGTCGGCGGCGGCGCCACCGGCTGCGGGTTGGCGCTGGACGCCGCGGCGCGCGGCTACACGGTCGCCCTGTTCGAGGCCGAGGACTTCGCCAAGGGCACCTCCTCGCGCGCCACCAAGCTGCTGCACGGTGGCGTGCGCTACCTGGCGCAGGGCGACATCGGCCTCGTGCGCGAGGCACTGCACGAGCGCGCCGCGGTGCTGCGCAACGCGCCGCACCTGGCGAGCCGGCTGCCCTTCGTGATGCCCTCCTACCACTGGTGGGAGCGCGGCTTCTACGGCGCCGGCTTGAAGGCCTACGACCTGCTGGCCGGCGCGCGCTCGCTGGGCGACACCGAGTTTCTGTCGGCGGCGCGCACGCAGGCGCTGCTGCCCAATGTGCGCGCCAGCGGCCTGGCCGGCGGCGTGCGCTACTGGGACGCGCAGTTCGACGACGCCCGGCTGGCGCTCACGCTGGCGCGCACCGCGGCCGCACACGGCGCGCTGGTGCTCAACCACGCACCGGTGACGGCGCTGCTGCACGAACAGGGCCGGCTGCACGGCGTCGTCGTCGCCGCCCCCGACGGCGCGTTGCCGGTGCGCGGGCGCTGCGTCGTCAACGCCACCGGCGTCTGGGTCGACGGCCTGCGCGAGATGGACCGCGAGGCCGGCGCCCCGCGTCGACCGCCGCTGGTGGCGCCCAGCCAGGGCGTGCACCTGGTGGTCGACCGCAGCTTCTGGCCCGGCGCGCATGCGCTGCTGGTGCCGCGCACGCGCGACGGCCGCGTCCTGTTCGCCGTGCCCTGGCTGGGGCGCACCATCCTCGGCACCACCGATACCCCGCGCGACGCGGTCGAGCACGATCCGCGGCCGCTGCCGGCCGAGCTCGACTTCATCCTCGGCGAGGCGGCGCGCTACCTGGCGCGGCCTCCGACGCGCGCCGACGTGCGCTCGGTCTGGGTCGGCATGCGGCCGCTGGTCAGGCCCGTGGCGGAGGAGGGTGCCGATACCAAGGCCTTGTCGCGCGAGCACACGGTGCTCGTCGCACGCTCCGGCCTGGTCAGCGTCACCGGCGGCAAATGGACCACCTATCGGACGATGGCCGAGGACGTGCTCACGCGCTGCATGGCGCGCGGGCTGCTGCCGCCGCGCCCGAGCGGGGTGACGGCCACGCTGGCGCTGCTGGGCGCCACGGCGGCGGGCGCGCGCAGCCTGATGGAGGCGCCGGGGGTTCACCTGTACGGCAGCGAAGCGGCGACGCTGGCCGCCCTGCCCGGGGCCGAGCACTGGCTGTGGCACGACCGCGAGAGCGCTGCGCCGGCGCTGAGCGAGGCGATGGTGCGCTTCGCGGCCCGCTTCGAGCTCGCCGCCAGCGTCGAGGACGTGCTCGCCAGGCGCTGCCGGCTGCTGTTCCTGGACGCCGCGGAGGCACTTCGCCAGGCCGATGCGGTGGCCGCGATCCTGGCCGAGGAGCTCGGCCCCGGCTTCGACGCCGCCGCTTCCAGCGCCGCCTTTCGGGCGCTGGCGCGGCGCTACGCCGAACTGCCCTGAGGGCCCCCAGGACCGGGCTGCGCCCAGCCCGCCCCCCGTGGGGGTCAAGGAAACTTGGGACGGCCCGGCGTTTCCTTGAGAGCGCCCCCGGTGGCTGCCGCACGCTTCGCGGCGCACTGTGGCGGCGCACTGTGGCGGCGCTGCGCAATGCACTGTTACAGCGCCGCCAGTGCTTCGGTGATCTCGTTCACGCTGAGGATCTCGCTCAGCAGCTGCGGCGTCGCCGCCTCGGGCCGGTACAGCGCGTACACCGGCACCCCGCTGCGGCCGAGCTGGGCCAGGGCCTGGGTGATGGCGGCGTCGCGCCGCGTCCAGTCGGCGCGCAGCAGCAGCACGTCCTTGGCCGCGAAGGCCTCCTTGACGGACGCATCGGCCAGCGCGGTGCGCTTGTTGAACTGGCAGGTGACGCACCAGGCGGCGGTGAAGTCGACGAACACCGCGCGCCCCTGCAGCTGGGCGTCTGCCACGCGCTGCGCAGACCAAGGCTGCCACTCGTCGCTGGCCACCGGGACGGCGCCGACTTCGTGGCGCAGGGCCGGGCCCATCCAGATCAGCGCCAGCGCCAACAGCGCCACCCCCAGCGTGCCCCAGAGCTGGCGCACGCGTGCCGAGTTCGCCGGCGCGCCCAGCGCCCAGGCCGCAAAGGCCAGGGCCACCAGGGTGCCGAGCAGCGCCGCCGCGCCGTCGATGCCGACTTGCTGGCCCAGCACCCAGACCAGCCAGACCACGGTGGCGAACATCGGGAAGGCCATCAGCGACCTGAAGGTGGCCATCCAGGCGCCGGGTCGCGGCAGGGCACGCGCCAGCACCGGGAAGGCGCTCACGGCCAGATAGGGCAAGGCCATGCCCAGGCCCAGGGCCGCAAACACCGCCAGCGCCTGCGCCGCCGGCAGCGTCAGCGCCAGCCCCAGCGCCGCACCCATGAAAGGCGCGGTGCAGGGCGCGGCCACCGCCACCGCCAGCACCCCGGTGAGCGCCGAATCGAGCAGCGGGTGGCGCGCCTGCGCGCTGGCCAGGCGGTCGGGCAGCACGCTGCCGACTTCGAACACGCCCGCCAGGTTGAGCCCGATCAGGGTGAACAGCGCGGCCAGCGCCGCCACCACCGGCGGTGACTGGAGCTGGAAGCCCCAGCCGATCTGCTCGCCGCCGGCGCGCAGCGCCAGCAGCACGGCGGCGAGGGCGACGAAGGACAGCAGCACGCCGCCGGTGTAGGCCAGGCCGCCAGCGAGCAGGCGGCGGCGGTCCGCTGCGTGGTGGGCGAATCCCAGCACCTTCAGCGACAGCACCGGGAACACGCAGGGCATCAGGTTGAGCAAGGCGCCGCCGACGAGGGCGAAGACGAGTGCGAGCGCCAGGCCCAGGGTCGGTGCAGCCGCCGCAGCCGCCGGTGCCGCCGCATCCGCCGCATCCGCCGCTTCCGGCAGGGCGGTGGCCGGCGGCAGCGTCGCGGCGCCCGAGTCTGGCGCCGGCCAGGGGCCTGTCACCTCGATCTGCAGCTGCGCGCCTGCGAGCTCGCCGCGCGCCACCAGCACCGCCGGCAGCAGGGCCGGACCCTCGCTGCGCTGCGGGTCGAGCGCGATCTCGGCGCTCCAGCGCCCGCCTTCCCAGCGCTCGGCCGGCCGCGCGGCGTTCAGGAACAGGCCGCCGGTCTCGGGGAAGAAGGCGATCTCGCGCCCTTGCCAGGCGCTGGGCAGGCCGTCCACCGTGAGCACGAGCGCGTCGGCCTTCACGCTCGCGCGCGCCCGCGCCTGTGGCAGCGCGACCGGCAGCGCCTCGCGCGCGGCGACGAACTCGTCGGCGTGTGCCGAAACGGCGTCGCCGGTGGGCAGCGAGAGGCTGAACTCGCCCGACTCCGGGATGCAGACTTCCTTGCACACCAGCCACTGCGCGCTGAGCTTGACGTCGAGCGAAGGCGCTGCGAAGTCCGCCGGCAGGCTCAGCGTCACCGGCAGCAGCAGCACGCCGTCGTAGCCGTAGTTCACCAGCGGGCCGAGCGGCAGCTTCTTGGGTGTCGGCCACGCGATGGCGGATGCCTGCACGCCGGCCGGCAGCGTCCAGTCCAGCTGCGTCGGCAGGCCCGAGTCGCCGGGGTTCTTCCAGTAGGTGTGCCAGCCGTCCTGGTGCGCGATGCGCAGACCCAGTTGCACCGGCTTGCCGGCTGCGATGCCCTGCGGCGCGTGCGCCAGCAGTTCGGCGCGCACCTGCGGGGTGCCCACGACCGTGGTCTGGGCGCGCAGCGGCGCGGCCGCACAGGCGAGCGCCGCGGCGAGGAACAAGGCTGGGCGCAGGGCCGCGGACATCGGCATCGGACGGGCTCGGTCGCAGTGGGGTTGCGGGGTGCCGTCGCGCAGGTCTGCAAGGCCCGGGACGGCGGCCAGTGCGAAGTGTCGTCTATGGGCGCGTACCGTGCCGCCGACAGGGGCGGCCGCCGCGGCGCATCCGATCTGCAACAGCGCGCTTTCGGGGAACTTCGGAAATGCGCGGGTTCCCCCCTATAATCTTCAGGCTTTGCCGCTTGCGCCCAAGATTCGATCCATGCAGGAGAGCACGCGACCCGACAACGGTCGCCCTGATCCCTGGGTCGACGAGGACGCGGCAGCGCCGGACTTCCGCCCGCTGACGCGGGAAGAAGCACAGGCCCTGATCGCCAGGGAGCCGCCACTGAATCCGTGGCGGGTCGTCGGCGTGCAGGTCCTGGTCGGCGTGCTGGCGGCCGGCCTCGCGGGGCTGGTCTTCGGCAGCAAGGTGGTCGGGTGGTCGCTGCTGTACGGGGCGGCCACGGTGGTGGTGCCGGGAGCCTTGATGGCGCGCGGCATGACCAGCCGGCTCTCCAGCGTGGCGCCCGGCGCGAGTGCCGTCAGCTTCATGCTGTGGGAGATGGTCAAGATCGCGGTTTCGGTCGTCATGCTGATGCTGGCGCCGAAGCTCGTGCAGCCCCTGAGCTGGCTGGCGTTGCTGGCGGGCCTGGTGCTGTGCATGAAGGTGTACTGGGTCGCGCTCCTGTGGCGCGGCCGCTGAAGAACTAGCGGATACGGACGGGAACCAGCTCATGGCAGTCGAAGGTCAAGCGCTCACCGCCGGTGACTACATCATTCACCACCTGCACCACCTGCAAGTGGGCTCCGGCTTCTGGACTTTGAACCTCGACTCGCTGTTCTGGTCGGTGGTGACTGGTCTGCTGGGACTTTGGTTCCTTCACGGCGTGGCCAAGCGCGTGCAGTCCGGCGTGCCGGGGCGCATGCAGGCGGCGGTGGAGTTCCTGGTCGAGATGGTCGACAACGAGGCCAAGGGCATCGTCCACAACGCCGAAAGCCGCAAGCTGGTGGCGCCGCTGGCGCTGACGGTGTTCATCTGGACCGTCCTCATGAACACCATGGACCTGCTGCCGGTGGACCTGATCCCGCAGATCTGGCACAGCGCCGGCCCGGCCATCGGTGCCAAGGACTACATGCGCGTGGTGCCGACCGCCGACTTGTCGATCACGATGGCGCTGTCGGTCACGGTGCTGCTGATCTGCCTGTTCTACAACATCAAGATCAAGGGTGCCGGCGGCTGGATGCACGAGCTGTTCACCGCTCCCTTCGGCAATCACCCGCTGCTGTGGCCGGCCAACTTCGCGATGCAGATGATCGAGTTCGTCTCCAAGACGGTCTCGCACGGCATGCGGCTGTTCGGCAATATGTACGCCGGTGAGCTGGTGTTCATGCTCATCGCGCTGATGGGCGGCGCCTTCTTCAGCGCGGTCGGCATCCCGCTCGCGATCGGGCACGTGATCGCCGGCACCGCGTGGGCCATCTTCCACATCCTGATCATCATCCTGCAGGCATTCGTCTTCATGATGCTGGCGCTGGTCTACATCGGCCAGGCGCACGACGCGCACTGACGCAAACTTTCTCTTCCACTTTCCAACTCAACGTCCCCTCAAGGAGCATCCCATGGAAGTCATCAGCTTTGTCGCCCTGGCCGCTGGCCTGATCATCGGTCTCGGCGCCATCGGTGCCTGTATCGGCATCGGCATCATGGGCAGCAAGTACCTCGAATCGGCTGCACGCCAGCCCGAGCTGATGGGCGCGCTGCAGACCAAGATGTTCCTGCTCGTCGGCCTGATCGACGCCGCCTTCATCATCGGCGTCGGTATCGCCCTGTGGTTCGCCACCGCCAACCCCTTCCTGGGTCAGCTCGCCAACCTGCCCAAGTAAGCAGGCCAAGCGGCTGGGTCGCCGGCAACGGCGGCTCGCGGGGCGCCACCGCTTGCGGGGCCGCCCAGGTCACCCCATGACGAGGTACGAGACGTGAGCATCAATGCCACCCTCATCGCCCAGATGATCGTGTTCGCGATCCTGGTCTGGTTCACGATGAAGTTCATCTGGCCGCCGATCACCGCGGCGCTGGACGAGCGTGCGAAGAAGATCGCCGACGGCCTGTCGGCCGCCGACAAGGCGCGCTCCGAGTTGGCTGCGGCCAACACGCGGGTCGAGCAGCAACTCGCCGCCGCGCGCGACGATGCGCAAAAGCGCCTGGCCGACGCCGAGCGCCTGGCGCAGCAGATGATCGAGGAAGCCAAGGGTCGCGCCAGCGACGAAGGCGCCAAGATCATCGCCGCCGCCAAGGCCGAGGCCGATCAGGAGGCCATCAAGGCGCGCGAGGCGCTGCGCGAGCACGTCGCCTCGCTGGCGGTGAAGGGCGCCGAAGCGATCCTGCGCCGCGAGGTCAACCCCGCGGTGCACGCCGACCTGCTCAACCGCCTGAAGACGGAGCTCTGACCATGGCCGAGCTCGCCACCATCGCGCGGCCCTACGCCGAAGCGCTGTTCAAGGCCTCGACCGGGCTGGATGCGCCCGCGCTGCGCGGCCAGCTCGGCGCGCTGGCCGAGGTGGCCGGCGACGCCGACCTGCGCCAGTTCGCCGACAACCCCAAGGTCGGCGCCGGCCTGGTGTTCAACGTCGTCGCCGACGTGCTCGCCCGCAAGGGCGTGGTGCTCGCCGACGCGGTGGCCAACCTGCTGCGCGTCGTGCTCGACAACGGCCGGCTCGACGCCTTGCCGGAAATCGTCGCCCAGCACCATGCGCTGGTCAACGCGACCGGCGGCGTCTCGGACGCGCTGATCGAAAGCGCGTTCGCCGTCGAGGGCGAACAGCTCGCCGAAGTGGTCGCGACACTGGAGAAGCGCTTCGGTCGCAAGCTCAATGCGCGCGTCGAATTGCGCCCCGAACTGATCGGTGGCATCCGTGCGGTGGTCGGCGACGAAGTGCTGGACACCTCGGTACTGGCCCGTCTGGAACAGATGCGGGTGGCGCTCACGGCGTGACCCCAGGAGAACCCCATGCAACTCAATCCCGCTGAAATTTCCGAGCTGATCAAGAGCCGCATCGAAGGCCTGGCGGCGTCGGCCGAAATCAAGAACCAGGGCACGGTCGTCTCGGTGACCGACGGTATCTGCCGCATCCACGGCCTGTCCGACGTGATGGCCGGCGAAATGCTGGAGTTTCCGGCCACCGCCGAAGGTGCGCCGACCTTCGGCCTCGCGCTCAACCTCGAGCGCGACTCGGTCGGCGCGGTGATCCTGGGCGAGTACGAGCACATCTCCGAGGGCGACACCGTCAAGTGCACGGGCCGCATCCTGGAAGTGCCGGTCGGCCCCGAACTGATCGGCCGCGTCGTCAACGCCCTG
>CAUJJP010000081.1 GCA_963205525.1 Pseudomonadota bacterium
GATGCAGCGGCGCGCGCTCCTCCTCGGTGTTGCAGGTCTTGCAGGCCTTGCCGGCCTCGGCAGCACGGCCCGAGCGCGCAGCGCGGCGGGCGCCGGCAGCGCCGCGCCGCTGCCGGTGGTGGCGAGCTTCAGCATCCTGGGCGACCTGGTGCGCCAAGTCGGCGGCGCGCGCGTGCGCGTGGCGGACCTGGTGGGGCCGGACAGCGACGCCCATGCCGTGCAGCCCACGCCGCGCATGGCGCGCAGCGCGGCCGAGGCGGCGCTGCTGTTCTCGATCGGCCTGGGCTTTGAGGGCTGGATGCAGCGGCTGCTGGACGCCTCGGGCTTCCACGGCCGCCAGGTGGTGGTCAGCGCCGGCCTGGCGCCGCGCCGGCTGCCCGGCCACGAGGGACAGGGCGGACAAGGCGGACCAGGCGGTCCGGGCGACCACGGCGACCACGGCGACCATGGCGACCATGGCGACCACGGGCACGAGGCGGACCCGCACATCTGGCACGACGTGCGCCATGCGCTGCACATGGTGGCGCGCATCGCCGACGGCCTGTGCGCCGCCGACGCCGCCCACGCCGCTGGCTACCGCGCGCGCGCAAGCGCCTACGCGCAGCGCCTGCAGGCGCTGGACGGCGAGATCCGCAGCGCCTGGTCAGGCGTGCCGGCGGCACGCCGCGTGGCCGTCACCACCCACGACTCGATGGCCTACTACGCCAGCGCCTACGGCCTGCGCCTGCTGGCCGCGCAAGGCCTGTCGGCGAACGCCGAACCGACCCCGCGCGCGCTCGCCGCGCTGGTGCGCCAGCTCAGGAGCAGCGGCGCGCGCGCCCTGTTCCTGGAGCGCGGGGCGGACGGGCGGCTGATGCAGCGCCTGGCACAGGAGACCGGCGCCGTGATCGGCGGCCGCCTGTATACCGACGCCTTGTCGGCCGCGGACGGCCCGGCAGCCAGCTATGAAGCGCTGATGCGCCACAACACGGGCAGCCTGCTGCGCGCATTGGCTGCGCCCTGAAGCGGCGCTGCCGGCACTGCCGGTGCCACCTGCGCCACCGGCGCCACCGGCACCACCTGCACCACCTGCACCACCGGCCCCATGGCGTTGGCCTCGCATTCCAGGGCGTCGAACCAGCGCGCTGGTGGCTGCGGCGGGCGCCGCAGGCCTGCGGTGAGATGTGCGCCCAGAGGACGCAGCCGCCGCAGCAGCGTCGCCAGCGGTGGGTGGATGGGGGGTGTGTTCACGGCGATGTCTCCTGCGATCGGATTCCAGTGTCTTCGCCGCAGCGGCATCCACACATCGCCCGGGAGAGCCATCGCGGGGAGCCATCGCGCGGAGCCATCGCCGAACGCCTGCGGCCCTGCCGGGCCATGGCCCGAGGTGCCTGCACCGCGTTCCGTCGCCCGGGCGCGCAGTTCGTCGACGCGCCGTCGACGGCGCTGGCGGCGGCTTGGACAATGCGTCACCATGTCGGCCCTTGCGTCGCCCGAGATCCACCGCGCCCCCGCGCACCCGCCGCAGCGTCCGCCTGTGCTGAGCTTTGCCCGCACCAAGATCCAGCCGCCAAGGCCGCGCCCGGGCAGCCTGGTCGAGCGCCCGGCGTTCGAGACGGCGCTCGCCGACGCCCTGGGCAGCGCCACCCTGGTGCTGCTGTGCGCCGCCGCCGGCTTCGGCAAGACCACGGCCTTGACGCAGGCCGCGGCGCGCTTGCCCGCGGGCACCGCGCTGGCCTGGGTCGGCTGCGACGACGGCGACGCCCCGCTGCAGCTCCTGTCCTGCCTGGTGGCGGCGCTCGAACCCCATGACCTGCCGTGGCGCATCGCCCCCGACGCGCTGCTGGCGCGCAGCGCCAGCGTCGAGGACAGCCCGGCGGGCCGCCAGCGCGTGCACCGCATGCTGGTGACCGAGCTCGTGAACGCGCTCGACGCCTGCGATGCCCCGCACGGCGTCATCGTCGTCGACGACCTGCACCGCGTCACCCACCCCGCGGTGTACGAATTCCTGGACGTGTTGCTCGAGCGCCTGACGCCGCGCTGGACCCTGGCGCTGGCGACGCGCGAGGAGCCGCCGTTGGCGCTGGCGCGGCTGCGCGCGCGCGGCGAGCTGACGGAGTTCCGCTTCGACGCGCTGCGCCTGGATGCGGGATCGGCGCGCCGCATGGCGGCCTCGGCAGGCATCGACGACGACACCGCGGACGCGCTGTTCGCGCGCATGCACGGCTGGCCGGCGGGCCTGCGCCTGGCGCTGAACGCGCTCTCCCGGCAGCCTGGCGCGACCCTGGCCGAGAGCGCACCGTCCATCGATCGCCACCTGTTCGAGTTCCTGGCCGACGAGGTGCTGGACGGCCTGCCGCCCGACCTGTGCGCCTTCCTGGTCGGCACCTCGGTGCTGCCCGAGCTTGACGCGGCGCGCTGCACCGCACTGACCGGCGACGTTCGCGCCGCACAGTGGCTGGAGGCGATCGAGCGCGCCGGGTTGTTCGTCACCACGCTGGCGGCGCCGCAGCCGACCCTGCGCCTGCACGACCTGTTCCGCGACGCTCTCGAGCATCGTCTGCTGCGCGAACGGCCGCAGGCCCTGCCCGAGCTGCTGCGCCGCGCCGCCGCGAGCGAGCCCGACGGCTTGCGTCGCCTGGGCTTTCTGCTGCGTGCCGGCGATTGGGAACAGGCCGCGGCCGAGCTGCACCGGCAGGCGCCGGCCTTGCTGACGGCGGGCGCGAACGCGGCGGTTGAACGGCTGATCGCACAGTTCCCGGCCGGGATGGGCTTGCCCGACCTGGATGCCACCCAGGTGCTGCTGGCCTGGTCGCGCTGGCGCTGGCAGCCGATGCTGGCGCATGCCCGCCGCGCCGCCGAAGCCTTTGCCGCCGCCGGCCAGATGCGCCCGGCGCTGGCGGCGCGCGGCTATGCCTTGATCGCGCAGGCGGCCGAAGGCCTTCTCGACGGCGATGACGACGGCGACGGCGATGACGACGGTGTGGCGGCGCTGGAGCGCGAGGTCGACCGCGCGCTGCGTGAACACGCCGTGGCGGGCGACGGCAACGAACCCGGCATGGTGGCGGCCTTGCTCGTCTCGCAGCTCAGGCTCTGGGCAGCGTTCCAGGACCTGCGGCTGGACGAGGTGCGATCGCGCTTCGAGCGCCAGCTCGGCCTGCTGGCCACCACCTCCGGCAGCGAACCCCTGTTTCGCCTGCTGCCGCTGCCGGCCTACGTGGGCCTGGCCGGGATGCAGGCACCGCTGCAGCGCTATGTGCAGATGGCGCAGGCACGGCTGCAGGACGGCTCGGCGCATCTGCGCAACCTGGCCCAGGGCCTGGACGGCAGCCTGCGCCTGTGGGCGGGCGATGTCGGAGGCGCCGAGGTGCTGCTGCGCGAGGCACTCGCCGAGGCGCGCTGGCAGGGCAGCCCGCTGCGCGCGCTGCTGATGATCTACCCGCCCTTGCTCGCTGGCGACGCCCTGGCCGGCGACGCCCTGGCCTTGCGCAGCGACGCCCGGGCCTTCGAGGACGCGCTGCGCGAAGCGCTCGCCGACCCGGCGATCGGCACCCGGGTGGTCGGCGAGCTCTACATGCTCGGACGCTGGCTGCTGGCGGGCGGCGAGGCGGCACAGGCGCTGCGCGTGTGGCGCTCGATCGACGGCCTGGCCGACCCGCGCCGGCAGCCCGCCTACCACGTCCCGCGGCTGCCGCTGCGGGCCTGGATCGCCTGCGCCGAGGGCCGGATCGACGACGCCGAGCGCGGGTTCAGCGCCGCCATCGAGCGCCACGGCGACGCCCTGGACCTGCTCGGCCAGGCGAGCGAGCTGCGCCTGCGCACGGCGGCGCTGCGCCTGCAGCAGGGACGGCCGCCGGCCGACTGCGTGGCGCTGCTGCGTCCGGTGCTGGCGCGCCACCTGGGCGACGCCGACATCGCGCCGGTGTGGCTCGCCGGGGCAACGGCGCTGGCGCGGCTGGCCGGCGCCGACTGGCGCGGCGCGCTGGACGCCGAGGAAGTGGCCACGCTGCGGCGCTGGCAGCGTGGTGCCGCCGCGCTGCGCGGCGAGCCGGCGGCTGCGTCGGACGCAGCGTCGGCGCTTGCTTCGGCGGCGGCGCCGACGGCCTGCGCCCTACCCCGAGTGTCGACGGCGTCCGAGCGCGGCGGCGGCCTGAGCGAGCGCGAGCACGAGATCCTGGCGCGCATGGCAGCCGGTGACAGCAACAAGCTGATCGCGCGTGCTTTCGATCTCAGCCCGCACACCGTCAAGCGGCACGTCGCCAACATCCTGGACAAGCTCGACCTGCGTTCGCGCGGACAGGCCGCGGCCTGGTTCCACGCCCGCTATCCGGTCCCGCCGGCGCTTGGCTGAGAGCCTGTGAGGACACGCACTGGCCCGAGTGGGCCAGTGCGGCGCGGCGGCGCACTGGCTCCTGCAGGCGATGCGGCGCGGCGCCGGCACGGGAACACTGGCGCCATGCCCTGCACATGGTGTGCGGCGGCCACCGGAGAGCTTCCATGACCGTTTCCCGACCCCAGGCCGCTGCCACGCAGGCCCGCTACGACATCTACGTCGGCATCCACAAGGCGCTGCGCATGTTCATGACCGACACCTTGATGCGCGTCGGCCGCATGGACGCGGACGACGCCGACGAGCTCGCTGCGACGCTGGCGCAGCTCGAATCGCTGCTCGAGATCTGCCGCCGCCACCTCGACCACGAGAACCGCTTCATCCACCCCGCGATCGAGGCCTGCCAGCCGGGCGGCAGCGATCGCGTCGGTGGCGAGCACCTGCAGCACCTGCAGGCCATCGCCGCGCTCGAGGTCGATGCCGCCGCCTTGCGCGCGCTGCCGACCGCCGCTGCGGCGCTGCGCCTGTACCGGCGCCTGGCGTGCTTCGTCGGCGAGAACCTGGAGCACATGCAGGTCGAGGAGACCCTGCACAACGCGGCCTTGTGGGGCGCCTACGACGACGCCGAGATCGCCGCCATGGAGGGCGCGATCCATGCGGTGGTCAGCCCGGCGGAGATGGCGACCCTGCTGCACTGGTTCATCCCGGCGCTGTCGCCGGCCGAACGCGCCGGCATGCTGGGCGGGATGCAGCGGCTGCTGCCGCCCGAGGACATGCGCGAGGTGCTGACGCTGGCGCGCAGGCGGCTCGACGACCGCAGCTGGGGCAAGCTGGCGCGCGCGCTCGGCCTGCCGGTGACGCCGTTCCCGGTCGCGGCCTGAAGCAGGCAGCGCCCGACAGCGCGGCCTCTGTCGGTCTCTATCGGGCTCTATCAGCCGGCCTCGCTCCGCGCAGGGATCCGCGCAGGCGGATCCCCGCGTCCAGCCTCTCCCACGCCCCGGCAAGCATGCCGGGGCGCTTCGGCAGGCGTGCCGTCGTCCGCAGGGACGACTGCACGTCCGGCCTCAGCCACATTGCCCGACGTAGCCGCAGGCGGTGCAGAAGTCGCAGCCGTCCTTGTGGATCATGGTGGCGTTGCCGCATTCGGGGCAGGGCTTGCCGGCCTGCGGGACGACGGTGGCGCCGGGGTTGCTGGCGGCGCTGCCCGCCGGGGCGGCGAGCACGCCCATCTCGCGCAGCGGGTAGCCCTCTTCGTCGAGCACGCCCAGCATGGCGTAGCGGTGTATCACCAGCCGCGCCAGGTAGGCCACCGTGCTCGGCCAGACCTGCTGGCGGCGCTCGCCGTTGGGCAGCCCCGGGACGAAGGCCATGAAGTGGCCCAGGGGTTCGGCGTAGTTCAGCAGCTTGCGCAGCTTCATGCCTATCCAGGCCGGGTCGATGACGCGCATGTCCAGCGACAGCACGCGCGCCAGGCCGTCGAGGGCGCGCGGGTAGTTGCCGGCGAGGCCGATCGCGCACGGGCGGGTGACGGTGCTGCCGTCGGGGGCCACCAGCGCCACTTCCTTGAGCGTCAGGGTGAAGCGCTCGCCGGTGGCGGGGTTGTCGACGTCGACCGCCCAGGCCAGGGTGCCGGAGGTGCCGGTGAGCGGCTCGTCGCGGCTGAACATGGCGTCCATCACCGGCGTCGGGCCGCCCTCGGCGAGCGCGCCGCGCTGTTCGCAGCGCCAGCGCAGCACCGCCGCGGTGGCCGCCACCACGCCGGGGAACAGGCGCTTGCCGCCGTCCGGCGGGAAGGGCATCTCGAAGGCGCGTTCCTCGGCCACGGTGGCCAGGGCGTCGAGCTTGAGCTTGAGCCAGGCGGCGTCGTTGGTTCGCAGGTCCATGGACAGCGCCTTGGCCAGCGCGCCCAGGCCGCGCGGCTGCTCGGCGCCGTTGACCCAGACCTCGAAGATGCGCGAGCGTGCCACCGTCTCCTCGGGCAGCTCGCCGACGAAGAGTGCGAAATCGCCGAACGGGTGCTGGATCATGTAGCTCCAGGCCGGGTTGCCGGCCGGCAGCTCGGGCCGGCCCGGCCAACGCAGGCTGGCGAGCACCGGTGCCGGCAGCTTGTCCAGGCGCAGGCGCTGGTCGGCGCGGTCGGTCTGCGCCACCTGCAGCGCCGGTGCCGGGGTCGCCGGCGTGGTGCTCAGCACCGAGCCGAGCACGCTGTTGGGCCGGTAGGTGGCCAGGCCCTTGAGCCCGGCCTTCCAGGCCTGCAGGTAGAGGTCGCGGAAGTCGGCGTAGGGGTAGTCGGCGGGGACGTTGACAGTCTTGCTGATCGAGGTGTCGATCAGCGGTGCGACCGCGGCGACCATCGCCGCGTGGTCCTGCGCGCTCATCTCCAGCGCGGTGACGAAGGCCTCGGGCAGCGCGATGTCCTCGCCGTCCTTCGCCCCTTGCAGGTGGCGGTACAGGCGCCAGGCGTGGTCTTCCACCGCGTAGGACTTGGTGGTGCCGTCGGCCATGCGCTTCTTGCGCGAATAGGTCCAGCTGAAGGCCGGCTCGATGCCGTTGCTCGCGTTGTCGGCGAAGGCCAGGCTGATGGTGCCGGTGGGGGCGATCGACAGCAGGTGCGAGTTGCGCACGCCCTGGGCGCGGATCTTGTCCTTCAGCGCCGCCGGCAGCCGGCTGGCGAAGCGCCCGCCGCTGAGGTAGAGGTCGCGGTTGAAGAGCGGGAAGGCGCCGCGCTCGCTCGCCAGGTCGGCGCTGGCGGCGTAGGCGGCGTCGCGCATCACCTCGGTGATGCGACGCGCGGCCTCGCGTGCGGGCTCGCTGTCGTAGCGCAGGCCCAGCATCACCAGCGCGTCACCCAGGCCGGTGAAGCCCAGGCCGATGCGCCGCTTGGCCATCGCCTCGGCGCGTTGCTCGGGCAGCGGCCAGACGGTGACGTCGAGCACGTTGTCGAGCATGCGCACCGCGACCGCGCAGACCTCGGCGAACGCGGCCTCGTCGAACCTGGCCTTGGCGTCGAAGGGGTCGCGCACGAAGCGCGTCAGGTCCACGCTGCCCAGGCAGCAGCAGCCGTGCGCCGGCAGCGGCTGCTCGGCGCAGGGGTTGGTGGCCGAGATCGATTCGCAGTAGCCGAGGTTGTTGTCGGCGTTGATGCGGTCCAGGAAGAGCACGCCGGGCTCGGCGTGGTCGTAGGTGGAGTGCATGATCTGGTCCCAGAGCTCGCGCGCCGGCACCCGACGGTAGATCCACAGGCCGTCGGCGCGCTGGCTGGCGCCGGCCGCCTTGAGCTTGGCGCCGGGCTCGGCCCGGTGCACCAGTTCGACCTCGGTGCCGTCCACCACCGCCTGCATGAAGGCGTCGGTGACGCCGACCGAGACGTTGAAGTTCTGAAGGTCGCCCGCGTCCTTGGCGTGGATGAAGGCCTCGATGTCGGGGTGGTCGCAGCGCAGCACGCCCATTTGCGCGCCGCGCCGGCTGCCGGCCGATTCCACCGTCTCGCAGCTGCGGTCGAACACGCGCATGTAGCTCACCGGGCCGCTGGCGCTGCTGGCGGTGCTGGCCACCGCGGCGCCGGCCGGGCGGATGCGGCTGAAGTCGTAACCGACGCCGCCGCCACGACGCATGGTCTCGGCCGACTGCGCGAGCGCGGTGTAGATGCCGGGGAAGCCGTCGTCGCTCTCGGTGATGCTGTCGCCCACCGGCTGCACGAAGCAGTTGATGAGGGTGGCGGCGAGGTCGGTCCCGGCGGCCGAGGCGATGCGCCCGGCGGGCACGAAGCCGCGCTGCTGTGCCTCCAGGAAGCGCGCCTGCCAGTGGGCGCGGCGCTCCTCGGGCTCTGCCGTGGCGAGGGCGCGCGCGACGCGCAGGCGCACCTCGTCGGCGCTGGCCTCGCCGTCCTTGGCGTACTTCTCGAGCAGCACCTCGGCGCTGATCGGCTGGGGCTGCAGGGTGCGGGCGCGGTTGCGGGTGGTTTGCATGGTGGTGGTCCGGGTCGGGCGCAGCGGATGTGCGCCTGGGTCAGGGAGGTTGCCGCGGGGGCGACAGGAAGCTCGAAAGGGGCGAAAGGGTCGAAAGAGCGACTGAAACAGTCGACTGGAAATGGCAACGCGGGGCGACTCGGCGTCAGCCCGGGGCGGTGGCGGTGTTCAAGGGGGGTCCATCCCGCCGTGTGGGTGGCCGCGTGGCCGCGGCGTCGGGATGAGCAGGGCGGATTGTCGCCGATGGACGGGGTCGGGGCCGCAGCGGTGCTTGCGTCCCCGGGTCCGGACTGCACCCAGCCCAGCCCCGGCAAAGACCCAGGAATCCAGGGCCGTCCGGGCGATCTCTTGCGATCTCCGGGACAATACGCCCCAGCTGCCGAGGCCGGCGCTGCCGGCTGCGCCGGCACGATCGACGGCGTCGCCGGCCTTGATCCGGACCTGCCCGATGCCTTCAGACCACACGCCCTTGCCCCTCGTCTACAGCTGTTCCGGCTGTTCCAGTGCCGCCCAGCTGGCCAACGCGCTGGCACTGCGCCTGGACCGCGGCGGGGTGGCGGAGATGTCGTGCATCGCCGGGGTCGGCGGCAACGTGCGGCCGCTGGTGAAGAAGGCGCAGGACGCCGCCGCGGCGCAGCTGCCCATCGTCGCCATCGACGGCTGCGCCCTGGCCTGCGCCAAGGCCTGCCTGACGCAGCGCGGGGTGACGCCGACGCTGCACCTGCAGCTTGGCGAGCACGGGGTGCGCAAGACCTACCATGCGGACTTCGACCCCGCGCAGGCCGACGAGCTGGCGGCCACGCTGGGCGCGCGCATTGCCGCGCTGCGCAGTTCCGAATCGGCCTGAAGCAGCCGAGCCGCACGAACCGCCCGAGCCGCCTGCAACATCCCCCTCACGACCCTCGTCGCCGCGCACCGCCGGCCGACCGAGGCCCTGATCCGTACCCAGGACCGAGCACCATGGAAATCTCTTCGTTCGACGACTTGCTGCGCGCCGCGCGCGCCCAGGCCCGGCCGCAGCGGCTGCTGTTCGTGTTTGCCGCCGCGGTGCTGCCCGATGCGCCGACGCCAGCCCAGCGTGCCGCTTTCGAGGCAGGCGAGGGCGGGGCGCTGCAGCCGCTGATGTGCGTGGACAAGGCGCCCGACGAGTTGAGCGGTTTTGCACAGCTGGTCGAGGAATCGCGCCAGTTCGGCGCCGACTGGCAGATCGTGTTTGCAGGGGCGATGGACGCCGCCGGCGAAGCCGCCACCGACCAGGCGCTGGAGCGCCTGGTGGCGTCGGTGCGCGACGGCGCGATCTCGGCCCTGCTGCCGTTGGACCGCAACGGCCGGGTGCTGCAGCTCGGGCGCTGAGGCCGGACCTCAGCCCAGCAGCGCGAACACCCCGCGCGGGTCGTGCGCCAGCGCGACCGAGACCATGTAGCCGAAGCAGCCCAGCGCGGCCAGCGTCCAGCCGAGCTGGCTGGTGCGGCTGCTGGTGCGGCGGCTGGTGGGGTGGCTGTTGCGGCGCAGCGCCATCGTGCCCAGGCCGATGTAGACCAGAAGCAGGACCAGCTTGGTGCCCAGCCAGGTCTGCTGCAAGGGGTTGATCTGCAGGGTGGCCCAGAGCAGGGCGCCCGCGCTCAGCAAGCCGGTGTCCACCACCCAGCTCGCGATGCGCGCCGGCAGGGTCAGCGGCCAGCGCGCGCCGCGCAGGTGGGCAAAGGCGCGCAGCGCGAAGTAGCTGCCGCTGAGGCTGACGAAGCCGATGTGGACGTGGCGCAGCGCCAGGTAGTGGTCGATCAGGTTCATGGGGGCGCAGGGCGGGTGCAAGCCCACGGGCACGGCAGTGCGTTGCGACGTTGGTGGGCATGCGGGTTCCGGCTCGATACGCTACATCTAGTGTATCTCACCGAGCTTAAGCACTAAATGTGTGGTGCTCAAGTCATGGAAAACCGCAATGGCGTGGTCTTGACAGGATCCCGGCAGGCCGCGTTCCGGGGTGTCCTGCGGCCTGCCAGCGGCGCTCAGCGTGGCGCGCCGTCGCCCGGCATCGAGATCCGCTTCACCGCCCGCACGAAGCGCGACAGGGTGGGCGAGACGGCGCCCGCCTCGAGCCGGGCATCGATGAGCTGGAAGCGCCCGCGTGTGGCCCAGGCGTGCTCCAGGGCGGCGCGCAGCTCGGCGCGCGTGCGCACCGCCACCCCGTCGCCGCCCATGCCGGCGGCCATGGACGCGAAGTCCCAGGGGTCCAGGGCGTTGAAGCCGCTGTCGGGGGTGAAGGCGCGCAGCATCTCCCAGGCCGCGTTGTTGAAGACGATGACCACCGGGTCGCAGCCGGCGCGCCTGGCGTTGCCCAGCTCCCAGCCCGTCATCTGGAACGCGCCGTCGCCGACCAGGATCAGCGGCCGCTCGCCGGTGGCGACCTGCAGCCCGATGCCGGCCGGCACGCCGTAGCCCATGGTGGCGTAGTAGCCGGCGGCGATGAGGCTGGTCGGCCCGACGTCCATGGCGGTGAACAGGCAGTCGCCGATGTCGCTGGCGATGGGCACCGGGCCGTGGCGCGCGATCAGCGCGTTCAGCGCGTCGGCGATGTCGGCCGGCTGCAGGGCGCTGTCGTCCACCGTGGCTGCCGGCGCTGCGGTCGATGGCACCGGCGCCGGCTGGCGGCTGGCGGCGCTGGGCAGGCGCTCCAGCAGGGCGTCCACCAGCACCGCCAGCGGGATGTCGTGGTAGGTGTGGTGACCCATCGTCACCCGGTCGTCGAAGGCGTGCAGGGTGCGCCGCAGGTCTATGCGCTGTGCCGAGACGGCGAAATTGGTGTCGGAGATGATGACGCCCAGCAGCAGCAGGCCGTCGCTGTCCTCGACCAGCGAGGTCAGCGCCGGGTCGCCGGCCAGGCCCAGGTAGGTGCCGTGCAGGGGCACGTCGGCGCCGGCGAGCAGGCCGCGGCCCATGAAGCTGGTGACCACCGGCACCCCCAGGCGGCGCGCCAGCTCGGCCACCTTGGCCTCGAGCGTGAAGCGGCGCACCTCGACGCCCACCATCAGCACCGGCGAGCGCGCCGCGTGCAGGCGCTGCAGCAGTTCGTCGGCGCAGGCGGCCACGGCCTCGGCGTCGGGCACCGGCGCCGGGGTGAAGGGTACGTCGGCGCAGGGCACGGCGGCCATGTCGCGCGGGATCTCCAGGTACACCGGCAGCGAGCGGCGCAGCGCGGTGTCGAGCACGCGCGCGATCTGCGCCGGCGCCTCGGCAGCGTCGTCCAGGCGCGCGCGGTCGGCCGTGATCTCGCGGTAGACCTGCCACTGCGAATCGGTGGTCTTGACCTGGTGGTGTAGGACGAAGCCGCTGGACAGCTCGTGCGCCGCCGGGGCGCCCGACAGCACGACCAGCGGCACCCGCTCGGCGTAGGCCGAGGCCACCGGGTTCACCATGTTCAGTGCCCCGGCGCCGTAGGTGACCGCCGCCACCCCGAGCCCGCCGCGCGCACGCGCCGCAGCATCGGCGGCGAAGCCGACCGCAGGCTCGTGCGAGAAGGTGTACAGCGGCAACCGGCGCTCGCGCTCGATCTCGCGGAACAGCGGCAGCGCGAAGTCGCCCGGGATGCCGAAGATCTCGGTGGCGCCGCGCGCGGCCAGCGCGTTCAGCAGGGCGCCGGTCAGGGTCTGGGAATGGCTCATGGTGGATGGGCCGGCGCGTGCCGGCGAAGTCAGAGGTGGCGCCGAATCAGGCTTCGGGCCGCCGCCACAGCCACAGGGCGACGACGGCCATGAAGACAGGCAGCCCGATTTTGGCCGCCAGCGGCAGCTTTGATAAGCCGATCACGACACTGCTGGCCAGCATCATGAGGCTGGCGACCCATTTGGCGCGCCGGGGCACGGCGCCATGGTCGCGCCAGCGCCGGATGTCGGCGCCGTACCTGGGGTGGGCGAGCAGCCGCGCCTCCAGCGCCGGCCAGCCGCGCCCGCCGGCCCAGGCCGCCACCAGCAGGAAGGGCACGGTGGGCAGGCCGGGCAGCACGGCGCCGGTGGCGCCCAGCGCCACGCAGGCCAGGGCCAGCACCCGCCAGCCCAGCTGCCGCAGACGAGCCGGCGGCGTCCGTGCAGGGCGGGTCACCGCGGCCAGGTTCAGCTCACCTTGGCGAAGTCGATCACGATCATCCCGGGCTCGCGGTGGCGGTAGGTCACTTCCACCGCTTCGCCGTAGCGTGCCGCGAGCTGCTGCAGCAGCGGCAGCGGATCGTGGTCGTTGGCGAAACGCATGGTCTCACCGGGCTGCAGCGCGTCCAGGGCGCCGAAGATGGCGGCATGGCGGAAGCGCTTGGCGACCCCGCGGGCGTCGAAGGGATAGATCGCGTCGGGCGACAGGTGCTGGTGCGGGGCGTTCATCGCGGCCCCTCTCAGCTGCAGCTGCCGCAGCAGTCGCGCCCGGTCTTGCCGATGTCCACGCGCCAGGTCTCGGGGCCTTCTTCGACGTAATTCCAGGTGAACTGGCCGTGGCGCTCGGCCTGGAACTGGTAGAGCAGGGGCTTGGGATCGTGGTCGTTCACGAGCTGCATGCTCTCGCCCGCCTTCAGGCCGTCGAAGGTTGAGAAGATCAGCGGGTGGCGCTCGCGCGGAACGATGGTGCGGACGTCGACGGTCGTGCTCATGGGAAACTCCTTGAAAGAAATATCCTGGATGGATCTATTGTGCGGCGCCCCAGGAACCGGCGCCATTGACCTGGGTCAGGTTTGGATGCGCAGGAGGATCAGGCGCCGGGCGGGCGGTCGGGCCGCGGCCGGATCAGCCAGGGCACGAAGCGCCACAGATAGGTCGCGAAGGCCGCCGCCCAGCTCAGCGCCGCCGCCTGCAGCAGGCGGTCGGAGAAGTCGTGCGGCGCCAGCGCGCACAGCCGCAGCACGACGGCGGCGGCCACCAGCCAGTAGCTCACGACCATGCTGCGGTCCAGCACCAGGCCGCGGCCCAGGTGGCCGAGCGCGGTGCGCGTGACCATGCCGATGATCAGCATCGAGAAACCCGCCATCGCGATCAGGTGCACCGGCAGCGCGGCGCGCATCTCGATGCCGGCGGATTGCGCCGCGGTGGCCAGCAGGCCGAGCGCGAGGCCGAAGTAGCCCGCGTACAGGATCCACAGAATGGGGCGCTTGCGCACGGCCAGCGGCTGCCACTGCACGAGCTGCCACAGCGCGATGGCGCCGGTGAGCGCCAGAGCGGCGGCCTGCAGCCATCCGATGCCGGCCAGGGTGGCGAGCACCGCCAGCGCGGTGGCGCCGAGCTGCCACTGGCCGCTGCGTTCGTGCATCGGCAGCTCCAGGCCGTTCACGCCGCGCATGGCGAAGAAGGGGATCACCCGGCGTGCCACCAGCAGCGCGATCAGCGCCATCACCAGCAGCCCGGCGTGGTAGCCGCGCAGCGCCAGCGGCCAGTCGTCCAGCGCGGCCAGGTACAGGCCGTTGGCGACCGCGAGCGCCAGCATCATGGGCGGCACGGCGTAGTTGCGCTTGTTGCGCGACTTCCAGACCGAGCGGCCCATGGCGGCGGCGGCGATGACGTAGAACAGGGTCTCGGCGAGCACGGCAACGCCGAAGGCCGCCGGTGCGGGCACCAGGTAGCCGACGCGCGCGGTGGCCCACAGCGCCAGCAGCCCGCCCAGCGGCGCACCCGCCAGCGGGGTGATGCCGGTCCAGTTGGCGCCCGCGGTGAGCAGGAAGCCGATCGCGATCGTCGCCACGAAGCCCCACAGCATCTCGTGCGCGTGCCAGGCCAGCCCGGCCAGCGGGCCGACCAGGACCTGCGGGGCGAAAATCCAGATCAGCACCGCCAGCAGGGCCCAGCTCGTGCCGGCCAGGTACAGCGGCCGGAACCCCAGCTCCAGGAAGGCGGACCACGAGGGCGACAAAGCGGGCTTGGCCCCGGAATCCTGGATCAGCGTCTGCATGGATGCGGCGTGGTTTAAAGATACATATAGAATATAACTTCAAACCCCCCATCCCGCAATCCCAGCCCGAGGTCCCGCCATGACCTTTGTCGTCACCGAATCCTGCGTCCGCTGCAAGTACACCGACTGCGTCGACGTCTGCCCGGTCGATGCCTTCCGCGAGGGGCCGAACATGCTCGTCATCGACCCCGACGAGTGCATCGATTGCGCGGTGTGCGTCCCCGAGTGCCCGGTGAACGCCATCTTCGCCGAGGAGGACGTGCCGACCGACCAGCTCGGCTGGACCGCGGTGAACGCCGAGCTGGCACCCAAATGGCCGACCATCACGCGCAAGAAGCCCGCGCTCGCGGACGCCGACGAGTGGGCGAGCGTGAAGCACAAGGCGGCCGAGCTGGACCGCCGCGATCCGCGCGTCAAGCAGGACTGAAAAGCAGGACCGGGAGCTTGTGACGCCATGAACAGGCGGCGGCGATGCGGCTGACGACGATGACCGACTATGCGCTGCGGCTGCTGATGTACGTCGGCCAGCGCACCGA
>CAUJJP010000082.1 GCA_963205525.1 Pseudomonadota bacterium
TTCGGCCTGCTCCCGGTAGGCGGCGCGCAGCTCCTCGAAGCTGATGTTGCGCGCGCCGGGGTCGTTGACGTCGGGGCTGTTGCGGGGGGGGCGGGGCGTCGGGCCCCGCGCCCGGGCGACGCCGCGGGGCGCGCCGGGCGCCGCCCGGGGGTCGGCCGCCGCGCGCGCCAGGCCTGCCGCGGCGACGTTCATCTCGCGCGCCAGATGGCCCAGGCCGTAGTCGTCCTGCGCGATCGAGGTGGCGCCGAAGGTGTTGGTCTCGACGATGTCGGCGCCGGCCGCGAGGTAGGCGTCGTGGATGCCGCGTATCACGTCCGGCCGCGTCAGCACCAGCAGGTCGTTGTTGCCCTTGAGGTCCTTGCCGTGGGCGGCGAAGCGCGCACCGCGGAAATCGGCCTCGGTCAGCGTGTGGCGCTGGATCATGGTGCCCATCGCGCCGTCGATGATCACGATGCGCTGCTGCAGCAGCGCCGGCAGCGCTGCACCGCGCGTGTAGGCCAAGTCTTGCATGCGCGGATTGTAGGAACGCCGCTGCGCCGGTGGCGGCGCTGGGGCCCGCTTGGCCGGGCTCAGTGCAGGGTCAGCGGCTGCTGCGCGAGCGCGCTCCAGCGGCCGATGAAGGCGTCGCAATCCTCCTCGCTGGGCTGGGTCTGGGCGAGCGCCAGCGCGGCTTGCTGGAAGCGCTCGGCGAGCAGGCCGTCGAGAAAGATCTCGCGCTGCGCCAGGCGGTCGACGATCTCGTAGCCGCCGCGCGCCGGTCCCTTGCCGCCCGGCGCGTCGCTGCCCGGCACCTCGATGCGCAGGACGACGAAGCTGTCGGATTGGTAGAGCGTGTGCACGGACCAGGCCTCCTTGCGCCGGCAGTTGAGGCCGGGCGCACGCATTTCAAGACGGCGCCGCCGCCATGCACGCTCACTGCGGCGCGAGCACGAACTCGGTGGCGTCGCCGCTGTCCGGGGTGGACAGGCGCAGCCGCACCGGCAGGAAGCCGCGCGCCGGGTCCAGCCAGGCCTCGGCCTGGGTGTCGAAGGGGCGCCGCGGCGTGCGCAGCACGCGCAGCGTGGCGATGGCCGCGCTCCCCGTCGCGGGCAGGGCGATGTCCTCCTGCCCCTGGACGACGATGGTCCAGACGTCGGCATCGCCGCGCGCGCCGACGACGAACATCTGCAGCCGGCTGCCGGCGCGCTGCAGCGCGGGGTCGGCCGCCAGCACGGCGCCGAGCTGGATCAGCCAGCTCACCCGGTCCTGCGCCCCCGCCGGCAGCGGGTAGACCACGCTCGGCCCGGAGAAGCTGATCTTCCCGGCCGCGCGCTGGAAGTTGGCCGCCTGCTCGCCGCGGCTGCGGCGGCGGTCGGTGAAGCGCTCGGGCGCCAGGCCGTGGGCGTCGATGCGGCCGCGGCTCGCCTGCGCGAGCAAGGCCTGGCCGAAGGCGCCGCCCTCCAGCCGGGCTTCATAGCTGCCGTCCGCCGCCGGCAGCCAGCTCAGCTGCCCGCTGCCGGTCAGCAGGCCACGGCGCAGCTCGTAGCTCAGCCGGGTGGCGGCCGGCAGCCGGGTGGGGTAGACCGGCAGCACCTGGTCACCACGCCCGTCGGCCGCGGCTTCGTCCGCCGTCACCGCCGCATCCGGGTCCGCCGCCGGCCCGCCAGACGCCGCCACGGCTTCGGGGCCGGCTGCGACCGGGTCCGACACCCTGGCCGAGCCATCGGGCGTGTCGCGCGTGTCCGACGTGACGGGTGCATCGGGCGTGTCCGGCGCGGGCGCGCCGGGGGCAGGCGCGTCCGCGACCTGCGTGCCATCCGGCGTGCGCGCGGCAGCGGGCGGCAGCGCTCGCACCGCGGCCGGCGCTGCCCGCCGCGGCGCCGGGGGCGCCAGCGCGGCCACATCCGCGGCAGCGCCGCTGTGCAGGCTCACCCGCAGCGTCGGCGGGCGCAGCGCCTCGCCCGCCCCGGCGCCAGCCCGCGGCCACAGGCCACCCAGGAACAGCAGGTGCAGCGCCAGCACGCCGGCCACCAGCACCAGCAGCGCCGCCGCCTGGCGCAGCCGCGACGCGCCGGTGGCTTGCTCGACGGCGGACCGGTCGACGCCGGACACAGCGACGGCGCGCGGCTCGGCGGCCGGCGCATCGACGGCAAGGGGTCCGGCGGCGGACGCCGGGGCGGCGCGTTCGGGGGCCACCGCACAATACTGCCACCATGAAGCTCGCCACCTACCGCGACGGCTCGCGCGACGGCCAACTCGTCGTCGTCTCGCACGACCTCGCACGCGCCCATTTCGCGACCGGCATCGCGAGCCGCATGCAGCAGCTGCTGGACGACTGGAATTTCATCTGTCCGCAGCTGCAGGACTTGTCGGTGGCACTGAACCAGGGCCGGGCGCGCCACGCCTTCGACTTCGATCCGCGCCAGTGCATGGCGCCGCTGCCGCGCGCCTTCCAGTGGGTGGACGGATCGGCTTACCTGTCGCACGCCGAGCGCGTCTGGCAGGCGCGCGGCGCAGACAT